>CAJXCL010000008.1 GCA_913051775.1 uncultured Nitrospirota bacterium
TTAAATATGTTGTGACCATCTTAGAACGAAGTTTGAATCAATGGGTAGAAGAAGTAATAGAACATATTACTGGTGAAGATAAAGATTTTGGAAAATATCTACACAGCAAAGGTGTGACATAGCTTTAATTCTAACCTTTCAATTTTTGCTGCTGACTTCATCCGTCTAAAATAAATCTAAATTACCATTTTAGAATCAGAAAAAAAATTTCTTTTTTATAAGAAATTCATCTTTTAGCATAGAACACATCCATTTTTACACTTTCTTTGCATCATTTTGGGAGAGCTCAAAAATGAAAAAGGGCAGGGAATGATTCAGAAAAAAAGATTATTAAGAATGTCTCAAGTAGAAATTCAATATTTTTAATAAATTTTATCCGAGAGGATTTCTTTGTGGATAATATATACCCCCAGTTAAGGAATATTTTCAAGATCAGAAATTTATTAATTTAAAAAAAGAGATGTAACTTACACAGGATAATTGTGTATTTTTTTTCAAAGATTTTCCACCTCTTTAACAAAATTTTATAATGTTCACTCCCTTTCTTTAAGCATCCTGAAAAACCATAAATTTTAGCTGAATTCTCTTGACCTCGGCCATTTAAGAAACCGAAAGTTAAGATTGAAATCAACAGTCGATTTTGATTTTCCTATGGAGAAAAAAACGCGGTGCCTTTAAATCTATTGTTAGCACCGCGCTTTTCTTGAGAAGGTCAGAAATTCACATTGCAATCAAAGTCAGCTGCCATCTGACGTGCCTTGGTAAGTGCTACGTAAGGGTTTTCTGAAATTTTAGTTACATACAGCGGCCCCTTTCCCACCATGTTTATCAATGGGGAGCGACCTGCTTTTATGCTATCTTCAGGAAATCGTAGAAGAGACCCACTCCAATCTGCCACATAAGCACCCGGTTCATTAATCTGATCAAAAGTATATTTGCCCCCTATACCTTTTCCCCAGCTATCACCATACTCTGTTTTATTTTCCATGGTTGTTCTCCTTTAAATAATAAAGTTAAAAATAATGACGAAGTGCTTTTAGAAATATATTTCAATTTTCGCACCGCGTTCTATTGGTGACTTCAGAAATTCACATAACAATCGAGGTCAGCCGCCATCTGGCGCGCTTTCGTAAGTGTTACGTAAGGATTTTCTGAAATTTTGGTTACATATAGAGTCTCCTTTCCAACAATGTCTAATAGCGGAGATCTACCTTGCTTTAGACTATCCTCAGGAAACCGTAGAAGATGCCCACTCCAATCCGCCATATAAGTCCCTGGTTCATTAATATCTTCAAACTTTATCTTTTTTGCCCAACTGGTTTTTTTGTCAGTCATTATTATCTCCTGTTTTAAAAGTTAATAAATACATTTTGATATTTCTTAACGACTGTTGAGGAAAAGACAGTTTTGTTTCTTTTTAAATATACAAATATTTATTTTTCAAAACTTGATTTTTATAATTTTGAATTCTCCAACAGACGGTTATACATTTTCCGGAAACGTATTTTTATTAATGAGCAATCTTTATGCCAGTTAAGACTGTTAGGAATTAAAACCCGCAACTTATTAAAATAAAAGGATAAAAAAATTAAGGGGTGATGGTTTGTTCTTAGAGGGGATCTTTCATGCAATGATTATGTTGCAACAAATGTGTTGTGTTTAAATAGCTTTTCTTGACTATTGTTTTCAGACAATGGGTGTTCTTTGATCCCCATTTCTTTGGTCTTTCTCCATAGCGTTGTACGATCAATTCCAAGCGCCCTGGCTGCCTTTGATTTGTTCCATCCGCTTTTTATAAGGGCGGACTCTACGAGTTTCTTTTCATCTTTAATTTCTTCAGACGGGCAACAATCATTTTTTATATCCTTGATTTCAACAGGGATATGGGAAGTCGCTATAACCTTGCTTCTGCATAACACAAACGCATGTTCTATAGCATTTTCCAGTTCACGAACATTTCCCTTCCATGGGTATCTCATAAAAAGATCAAGCACATCATCGTTTATAGACTGAATATTCTTTCCTGTCTTTAAATTGTATTTTTTAATAAAGTGTGCGACAAGAAGCACTATGTCGTCTTTTCTTTCTCTTAATGGAGGGAGTTTCATAGAGATTATTTTTAATCGATAATACAGGTCTTCTCTGAATAAGTTATTATTTATCAAATTTTTTAGATCCTTATTAGTCGCACAAATAATCCTGGCATCCACGTGCATGGGCGTTGGATCTCCTACCCGTTCAATTACTCCTTCTTGTAATGCTCTTAATAATTTCACCTGAATAGTAAGAGAGAGATCGCCTATCTCATCCAGGAAGATAGTCCCTTTATCTGCAAGCTGAAATCTCCCTATCCTGTCACTGATTGCATCCGTATAAGCCCCTTTAACATGACCAAAGAGTTCACTTTCTAGAAGGGATTCTGACAATGCCGAGCAGTTTACTTTTATAAATGCCTTTTTTGCCCGTCTACTTTTCTCATGAATCGCTTGTGCTGCCAATTCTTTGCCAGTTCCGCTTTCGCCTAAAATCAAAGTTGTGGCATCACTGTCAGCAACCCTTTCAATAAGCCAGTAAATCTCCCGCATCTTTTTATTTTTACCTATTATACTTTGAAATTTATACTGCTGATCCAATTTACGCCTCAGTTTTGATAATTCTGTGATATCTTCAAATAAAATAACCATACGCGTATCGGAACTCTCAGTATCTGCAAGAAAAGCTGTTTTGATCATAAGCTTTTTTTGATTTCCATTTTTTTCAAAATAATCTATGCTTAAACCTTTTACAGGTCCCTGTTTCTTGAAAGCCTTCTTTAAATCAATTTCAATATTTCTAAAGTGATTTTTAAAAACTGATGAAAAAACCTTGCCTATAGCTCTATCTCTGGTGACACCACCATATTCAGCCGCCGCCTTATTAAGGTTTAAAATAAGCATATCACTGTTTATTACAAGAATTCCTTCCTTGACACTATTAAATATAATTTCAAAACAGTCTTTCCGGGAAAAACATATTTGAAGATCGTTTTTTAATATACTTTTTTTCATATTTGATAACCCTATTCTTTTATATTAAAAGATTATTTATCAGAAGATCAGATAAGAAAGTTCATACGATCAATGAAATATCAACCTGCAAACATTTCTAAAATGGTTTATTAGGGTTATAGCTTAGAGAGAAGTAGGGGTTTTTCTACATATCCTTTTGCTTTAACATTGTGCCATGTCTTATCTACTTTCCCTTTTTCGTTAATGAGAAAAGTTGACCTATATTATTCTCTTTGCTGCTTTCCCGTGATTTTTCTTTTCACCGTGAGCTCCAAATTTTTCAGCCAGATTTTTCTCAGGATCACTCAAGAGAGCAAAATTGAGGCCCTGCTCATCCCTGAATTTTTCATGAGACGCCGCGCTATCTGAGCTTGCTCCTACTACTGCAACTCCTTTTTTTGTAAGCGTTTAATATTAGCTCGAAAATGACATGCTTCCTAGGTACAGCCAGGCGCGTTATTCTTTGTGTAAAAATAGAGGAAAACTATTTTGCCCTTAAAGTCTTTCAAAGATATTTCTTTTTCTTCTCCCTTTTCATCTAATCCACTCAGACAAAAATAAGGAGCTTTATTCCCTTCCTTAACCATCACGGCACCTCTATTAAGTTCATATAAATTTAATATAGAAATGTAAACGTTAAGATTCTTCGATCGCGAAACTTTTACTAAAGCAAAATAAGTGCTTCATTTGACTTCGCTCAGGACAGGTTTTCAGAATGACAGTGAAGTAGTGTTATTTCGAGCCCTTCTCTTTTTATTCTTAGCAAAGCGAAGAATCACCTACTTTAGCTCAGGATAAACCCCGAAATATCCAACTTTAGCATTATAATTATATGTTAAGACTTTGGATTATTAAGAAAGATTTTTTTTTAAATCAATGCTTGAGGCCAAATAGAGAAAATTCCATTCTTCATCATCTAAACGATGATAAACGCTTATCAAAAAGGGATGCGCTTTGTTTTTGATATACAAAACTATGGTTGGGAAAAAGTCAGCCGGCTATATAATGACGCACCTGTTTCTACAGAAGAGATACTGCGTCTGGGAAAATGGCTGAAAGGAGAAAAGCTTTTTAAATTCTAGTGGCTTTCTTTTGAAAGTGAAGCAATATTCCGGGATTTGGAGCTTATAGATGTCAATACTATAGGCGAAATTCAATGGCTAATTATATATAGAGAGTACGAAATGGGTTATGCGGCAAAAGAGGGCTCTGCAGGATTTAACGGTGACATATACGCAATTCTTAAAAAGAAAAATAGTGATGATTTGCTTCTACTCCTCTATACCTGTTGGGATACCAATGAGGACATAAATGAGTTTTCTTGTAATTAGATAAATCTCATATATATCAAATACAAAATAGAAAAAATTAATGTTAAAGTTTAAGTTTTTTACAGAGACGTTTTAGTTATTGAAGGCGGTGAGGAAATCTAAACGGATGATATGCTGGACTTTATGAAGCGAATAAGGAAAATTAAATAAAAGCCTGCATCTAAGATTGTAGTAAATTTTTTACCGCAAAGATGCAGAGTATAGAAAGTAGACCCCAGATTTGGTTCTATAAGCTCTCTACTTGCTGCCATTTACCTACTGACCAATAGGCAGGGTGAGCGCAGGGGCGTAGCCTTTGATTTTACCTGATTGCAGTGCAAACAATTGGGCTAGCAACGAAAAAGTAGATTTTGACGTCAAATCGGAGTCTTTTATATAGAACCAGGAGTTTCGATATTTGACCGCCACGGCTGCTTGTTCCGGGGATTGAGAACCGGAATGTATACGCAAAATTTCTCCGGTTACCTGGGACCAATCAAAAGGTTCCCCCGAGGAATACCGGGTAATGGTGATTTTGCCCTGTTCCCGGTCGCCGGCCGGCACTTCAACAGATTGAGAAAGATAAAACATGACTCCCAACAGGGAACGGAGTTCAACTTTTATGATATCTGGCTCTTCAGATGTCAGGTTGATCACGAGAGGATAATACTTTTTTCCTGGAGTAACTCCCAAAAGGCCAGTCAGTTCCCGAACCTCTTTCCAGTCAAGAGATTCAGGGTTCAGGCGAATCCCCAGTTCTGGTGATGCCCCGCTTGCTCTATAGGCAATATCCAGGGCATTCTTCAACTGCAACTTGCGAAATAAATTTAGAAGTTGCGTAAATTCTTTATAGTCAGGAACATAGTCGGGTGTAGGACCAGATGCTCCAGGCGCATTTTTAATTCCATTGATGCGCTGAAAACATAGCGCAAAAATACGTTTGATACTCCACCCCGAGTGGTAAAGCAGCAAAACAGTATCCAATTTAACAGGGGTCAGTAAGTGTTGAACAAATTTTTCTCCCTGCAAGGGAGTATAAGTAACGGTTGGTTTGTCCGCTAAAGTGGCGCCACTGCCAAGTCCCAGGACATTGCCACCGATTTTCGGAAGAGTTAATCCGGCTTCAGCAGATGCACTGATGCTTAACTGGGACAATACGCTGCTGACTTCTAAAAAAAAAGGGGTATCGCGGTATTTGAGGCGGACCAGGTTTAGCAGAAGCTGCTCATCGTTGGTTCGTTGAATAGCACTGTTATAATTAATTCTTTCGCCTTTTATAACAGAGGGACCAAAAGTTCCACACCCGGCTGCCAGGAAGGGAAAAACATAGATGAGCAGGATAAATAAAGTAAGCCTCACCAAATATTTAATGCTTTCTCTCCTTTCCAAAACTTTTTTTAATTAAAGCATAAAGCGGCAAGTTGCCGCAACCACAATTATGTAGGAAAACTTAATTGGACGGTTTCCGAAGGAAAGCCGCTTGAAGGGTTGAGGTCAGGGATGGCGAAATCAAATAGAGCTTCCACCCGAAGAGCCAACAATAAAACTTCCTTTCAAAATTTTTTTTACGAACTAATAGGATAAGTGTCATTAAAGTTCAAATAAATCCTGCAGGCCATGATCCCAATCAAAAAGACAGGTATTTAAAATAGTTTTGTGGAATATGCAGAAAAGTGCAGGTTGCTAATAAAATATGATTATGTTTAAATACACTGATTTTTTTCTTTTACCCTGCAGCAGGAAGATTCAATTACCCGGCTATTTTGGGAGGATATTGGTGAACTGATATTCTTCCACGTATTTCCCATATGCGGCTTCAAAGCTTGTTTCTGACCACTGCTCGATTGTCAGGATATACTCTTCCGACTCGTCTTCATAGTCCCATGAAATAAATTCATCATAAGAATCTTTTCCCCCCTTATGAAATTTGCCGCCGCTGCAATCTTCAAGGTGGTATTTTTTGTCCTGAAAAGTGATTTTGTCAGGCGAGTCTTCATGTTCCTTGATATAATCCGGTATTTCCTTTCCAACTTCGGAGATGGGGATTTTTTTAGTCAGGGTCCATTCCACCTCATCATCTTCTTCTCTTTCGAGGTAGAGAACTTCGTCTTCTGACGAAAGTTCCCACTCGTCGCTTAATTCTCCTTCTCCCCATTCGCATTTATTATGTGCCGTTACACTCCATGTTTTCATATCGTAATCTACCAGGTACCCGGTCTTAAGGTTACATAGTACCAGATCTTTCAGTGGATCAATTTCTTCTTCTTTTTTCTTGCCAAAAATTTTATTCCAGACCATTCTACTATATGCCCATTTTGGATTTCAAAGCTGCTAAGGAATCGCTTGCTGCGCTAGTTTTTCCACTGCCAAGCGCCGCGGTCAATTCATCGTCAATACTTTTGTCTGCAGAGGCTAGTTCGCCATATGATTGCGCTAAAGATTCATCCTCTTCCACTTTTGCTTTCATTTTTTCAAGCATGGATATAGTTCCGGAAGAATCCACCTTTGCCATCTGTTCATTAACTTTACGAGTTGCCGCGGCTGTTTTTGCCCGAGCTCTAAGAGTAATAAGATCATTTTCGTAAGTAGTAACAGTTGACTTGAGTTTATTCACGTTTGCCTGTAGTTGCGCGCACATTTTCCCCTGCTGTTCCAGCTCTTTCATCAGGCGGACAGCCTTTTGACTGCAATCATCTTTTTTCTTTAGCGCTTCAGTGGCCAGTCTTTCAGCATCAGCATTATCCATTTCCCCTTTTTGCATTTTCTGAAGCAGGAGCATTGCCTTGCGCTCGTAATCAGCCGCCATTCTTTTATTATCCTCCGCCTCTTTTTTCATTCGTATAGTGATGCCTTTAACTTCCGCGAGGCTTTTCATGCTACCCTGTAAATCTTTTTTAAGATCTCGGATCCCCTGTTCAGTCATTTTGATAGGGTCTTCAAATTTATTTACAATGTCGTGCGCGTGGGATTGTCCAACCTTAAAAAGTCTTTGAAAAATGCTTGCCATTATTTATCCTCCTTTTATGATTTACTAAATGAGATAAGCTCATTGGCATACTCCGCAAGAGCCAGACTTAAAGAGTTTATCGATCCTTCCAGTTCATTTTTGTCAAGATTTTCAAGCTGTAACGTATCCCTGAAGATAACATTCTTGCCGTTTTCATCAAGTACAAACGCCCCGTGAACTACCGTTCGGTTTATTTGGAGAAGGCGTTTAAAAAAATCATTTGCCTTTCCAGGAACTTCCATAATAATTTGTTCAATAACTAAAATTGGTTCTTCACAGTCAATGATGAGATTATTAATACCTTTTTCCTCGTCATCAATAACCACCAGTTCTTCTTTGGTGTTTTCACTGGAAATTGAAAAACCCAGTTCCTCTAAATAACTTTTTACCTTTTGCAGGTTCTCAGACATTGAAGTCCTCCTTTCTTAAAAAATGGCCACAGGGTATGAGGAAAGCTGATAGATTAATTTTAATATTTACTCAGCGATCTTAGCATATCACCCTAATGAATAAGCTTTTCCTTGTGCGCTTTTTTTATTTCATTGTATGCTGTAGTTAGGCCCTGAGTTAACCTAGTTGCAGTCTGCTGTTTCTTCGTATCTCTTGAATGAAGGTCAGGGTGATATTTTTTCAACATCTGCTTCCAGGCTTTTTTTACAGTCCGCAAATCCGATCCACAAGGAATTTCTAAATTCGCGTAATATCGCGCCATGTCATCATTTGCATTCTCGAGAATTTTTGAATTTTGTTTTTCGTACCCTCCATTCTCTAACTCAAAAGCGTTTACTGTATCATACCTTTCACCACGTCCAAATTTTATGTTAGACCTTATAATGCGATAGACACGGTTTAATATCTCCATATTTACCGAACTGTTAAGTTTGGCCGTTCGTTTGCGACTATGACCAGCTTATCCTCAGGTTGAATAACATAATCTTTTGGAGGATTTGAAATAAATTTATTATTGTCAGGCGATTCAACTGCAAGAGCAATAGAATTATGTTCTTTTTTTAAAAATGTTAATACCTCGATAAATTGTCTTCCGACAAGATTTTGCGGAGGTTTCATCTTGTACAGTTCACTGCCAAACCTGTTAGTAACAAGCTCTGAAATTATCTGTGTTATGCCGTGATCCAGAGCCGCCTGCACCAGGAGGTTACTGCTCAGTTTCCCGATTACAATAATCTCATTTGCTCCTGCCATTTTGCAGTGCTGCATATTTTTTGTATCTTCAATCTCAGCGCAAATATAAATGTCAGGGTTTAATGTTCGAATTGACAGGATATTTAATATGGTTTTTGCGTCTCTGGAGCCTGAGTCCACGTTATTGCTTGCCAGAACCATTACCACGCTTCCTTCCTTTAGATTAGCCTTTCCTAAAGTTTCATCATTGACTTCACCGCGGATAAAAAACATCTTATCGTCTTCCATCGGCTTTTCCGGGATGTCCGCAATAAGAACAATCGGTTTGTTCTGGACTTTTGCGTCAGCGCGTAGTTCTTCAATAATCTCTTTTGTCTTCAAGCTCCATTCGCAGACAATAAAATGTTCGTTTACTTTCACGGCCTTTGTTCCTTTTCCTTCTTTAAGTTTTCCTTCTACAAAGATGCTGGCGATAGTGGCGGTAAACATTCCAAGCATGCCGATCCCAAACACCATGACAATAACTCCAACAATTCTCCCGCCAAGTGTCGAAGGGGCAATGTCGCCATAGCCAACAGTTGTGATCGTAACAAAACTCCACCAGAACGAGTCGAGAACAGAAGATGTTTTTTCAAAATAGCTAAGTCCAAAAGCCCCTATGAAAAGGATAAAAAGTGTTAAAAGCAACAATCGCGTTATTTTATTTTTCGCAATGGAACTGAGAAATTTTCTAACATGAAATAATACATGTATCATCAGAAATCAATACATTAAAAATTAAAATACCTAAATATAAGAGAGAATGTCAATCCGGCAAGAATCATAATTACAAACGTGGAAACGAGAAACAGCCAGAATACAGTCCTGATTTTTTCATTTACTTTTTTTTCAATTTCAATGATTTTTTTCTCAATTCTCTGGTCTAATATTTCCATCTGCTCAGAAAAAACCTTCTCGGCTTTACTTTCTGCTTCATCAAGAAATTCGCCCTTTTTTTTATTTACAAACTCTTCTACTTTTTGAGGAGCTTTTGTGATTGTACCGACTGATTTCTCTCCTGCTGTTTTTGCAGCGCCCTGAACGTATTCTTTACCAACGTCTACCAAAACTTTTTTGGCAATGGGAAGAGCTCTGGCTATAGCTTCCTTTTTAATGAGGCTTTTCAAAAAAACTCCGATCATAAAACGCTCCTTTTTTCAGGAAGTTTTTTGCACAACTTAATCCTAGGCTGTCTGGAAATTATAATTCTGTACTTTTTATTTAGATGTGCCGCGCACTTTTACCGTGTGTGACGTATTATCGCATACAGCGAGGTTAAAATAAAAATTTTCTTTAATATGGATTGGGATACTTGCCTCTTATTACTTCGTAAATGGAAGGAGTGGCGGTGAAACTGGAATAATGGATCATTATGGTTTATAGATTGAAGCTTCTCTACTTTGGAATCTGAAATACAAGTTTCCTTCGGCAAGACTGTGGGGAATCTTCTGTGTAAGAAGTCAATTTTATTTTAAATTCGTTCGCTAACCTTGTGGCAAGACCACGGGGAATGCGTTAGCTAAGCACGTTCAAAATTATTTTATATGTTCCTTCAGTATTTCTGAATTCTGAATCCTTGAGTCATCTGAAGCCAGTTCCGCTGCTTTTTTGAAATGCTCTGCAGCTTCTTTATGTCTATTCTTCTTATGATGAACTAAGGCAAGGTTAAAATGTGCCTCTGCGAGGTTAGGGTCTACCTTTAAGGCATCTTCGAAAAATTCTCCTGATTCTGTCCAGTGTTTTGCGGAAAAGTGTCTGATCCCATCGTTATTAATTTTCGCTGCTTTATTATTTTCAGCTCCAGCAGCCTTCAATGCTAAAGTTCTAAAGGGTTTTTTTGCTAAGGAAGGGGAGGGGGCTAATGCAAAGGAGAGCAGGAAAAAACAGGTAAATAGTATAAAAAAGGCATTTTTTTTCATAACAAAGCTCCTCAATCAATATAGAAAAGATAAAAAAAGTTTCAACTAAATCTACACTATCAAAGCCATAAAGATCAATTTTTTAATGAAATTTGGGGGGGGGTCCGTAAAGCCTGCTACAGAAGTAAAATTCAAATATCAAATTTCGAAATACGAAACAAATTAAAAATACTAATGTTCAAATCTTCAAAACATCTCCTGATCTGCGGTTTTTTGTTTTAAATTTAGAATTTTGGGCATTCGATATTGTTTCGGATTTTTGGTAAAGAGCAACCAAAATTCGCCCACTGATTATTTTTCAAGAAGACTTGAGTTCGTGCTTCGGATTTTTGATAAAAAACAACCAATATTCGCTCTTTAGAGTATGCCTGCGAAGACTTAAATTCGGATTTGTTCGTTCTGAGCCGTAGCAGGCCACTTTATATATATTAATACTTTTCTTTCCTGTACCCTTCAATTACCCAGGCAATTCCCCATGCCAAAGCTACCGGAATAATGCCAATATAGATAAATTGGAGAGCATTGTTGTGCCAGGGCTCTAAATAAGCTCCTATCAAAATCGTCCATAAAATCGAAGCAACAATTGCGAGTCGTTTCCATCCGCCCATTTTTTCTTTAAACGAAAAGACCGGTTTCATCACCGGTCCCCTACGAGATTTTCTTGCAAGAAAAAAAATAGCTACAGCAATGACAACTACTAAAACTATTTCGTTTATTCCGGGCATATTTTTTTTTACAATATAGGCGGATATTGCAGAAATTTATCTGATTTTAAGAAGAATTTACACCTTTTCACCTGGTATGTAAATAGAAATGTGGTTACCAGCAGTCAGCTCTCATCTATCTGTTATTGTACTTTATATACTTTTTACAAATAGCATAAAGTAAATTATAATTGATATTATGAGAATTTTCAGAATAGCATTGGAAGCGGTCAGGGGATTGAAGAGCAATAAGGTCAATTTAGTGCTCATGATGCTCGGGATTATTATAGGGATTGCATCCCTTACAGTCATTGTATCAATCGGAGAAGGCGCAAAAACCCAGATATTATCCAGAATTTCGCAGTTCGGATTCGGTTCCGAAGCTGTTTATATTGGATCAGGAGCAGGAAAGGTCTTCAGTCACCGCAGAAAAAAAGCCAACACCCTGACACTTCAAGATGCTGAAATCCTCGGTGAACTGGAGAATGTTAAACTGATTGCTCCGTACCAGGGAAAACGTTTGCGGACAATTTATAAAAAGGAATCCAGTACCACAAGAATAAACGGCATTACCCCGGAATGGTTTACTGCAAGAACATGGAATCTTACCGATGGTGACTATATATCAGATGAAGATCTCATTGGGATGAGAAAAGTATGCGTTATAGGCGTCACACCGATGAAAAAGCTTTTTAAAGATGAAGACCCTATTGGAAAGTTTGTGCGAATTAACAAGGTCTATTTTAAGGTAATAGGTATAATGGAAGAAAAAGGAGTCTCGGAAAGCGGGTATGATCCTGATGACCGTATCGTCATACCTCTTACAACCTCAGCACGGAGGCTGTTTCAGCAGGTTCATATCAACAGTATACGCCTTCAGCTTCATGATGCTCATCAGGCAAAGGATACTATTAAACAGGTTCGTTCCATATTAAGAGAGCGGCATCACCTGGCTACCACGGCAGAAGATGATTTCAGAATAATCACTCCTGATGTACTGGTTGGCTGGATTACAGAATCTAAAAAGACTCTTACTGTTATGCTTGGAATGATTTCAACAATCTCTTTGCTGGTAAGCGGTATTGTGATTATGAATATTATGCTGGTTTCCGTGAATGAGCGGATAAAAGAAATCGGGATCAAGCGATCGTTTGGAGCTAAGAAGAGTGATATCCTCATGCAGTTTCTTTTGGAATCGACTTTTGTTTCCTTATCAGGAGGCATGATAGGTCTTGTGTTGGGGGGAGTGATCAATTTTTTTATATCTACTTTTTCCAGACTAAAGGCAACCATGAGTTTGGAGTCTTTTGTGTTGGCGTTTATTTTCTCTGTGTTGGTTGGGATTCTTTTTGGTCTTCAACCGGCTCGTAAAGCAACACTTATGAATCCTGTGCAGGCGTTGAGATGAGAAAGACAGGGGACAGGGATCAGGTATCGAGGATCAGGGTGCGAAAAGCAGGGAGGAGAAAAACCAGGGATCGGAAATCCTTTGATGTTATCTGGTCCCAAGCCCCTGACAACTGAATTTATGAAATTTTCTGTCGTATTTAAAGTAGCATTACAAAGTTTACGAACCCATAAACTGCGCACAACCCTTGCCTTATTAGGAATCGTCATCGGAATAGCCGCGGTCATCGTTATGACAGCAGTAGGGGAGGGGGCTAAGCAGAAAACTCTGGATGAAATTGAAAAGATGGGAAAAAATCTTATTATTGTCAATGCCGGTGAAATAAAAATGCGGCATGGAGTGCCCCGAATAAAAGGCAATGTAACCACTTTAAAAACCAAAGATTCAAGAAAGATAGCTGAAAACTCTTCTTATGTCAGCAAAGCCGCTCCCGGTCATTTTTTGCCGCTGGAAATCAAATACGGTAATGGAATTCTCCGATCGAATATTATGGGAACCACGCCTGATTTTCTTGAGATAAGGAATTTTGATATTTTATCTGGTGAGTTTTTTACCTGGTCAGATGTGAAAAGCTCCAGGCGGGTGGCGGTCATTGGAGAAAGTGTGGCTAAAGACCTCTTTGTTGATGACGATCCTTTAGACCAGGTTATCCGGATCAGGAAAATTCCATTTAAAGTAATTGGAATTACAAAGGGTAAAGGGATGGAAGTGGATGGTCGTGATGAAGATAACCAGGTATTTATACCCATTTCAACTGCTCTACGCAGATTATTTAACCAGACTTATATCAGTACTATTTACGCCCAGGCAACAGAAAAAGATGATATTGAGGAAGCTGTACAAGAGGTAAAGGATATTCTCCGCTCAGAGCATAAACTTCCGTCTTATAAGGATGATGATTTTACGATCAGGAATCAATTAGAACTGATCAAAACAAAAGAAGAGACCTCCCGGATATTTACAATGCTGATTGCCGGTGTGGCGGCTATTTCTCTGCTGGTAGCAGGGATTGGAATTCTCGCGGTTATGCTTATTTCAGTCAGAGAAAGAACATTGGAAATAGGCGTCAGACGGGCAGTTGGCGCTAAAAAGAGAGATATCCTCACGCAGTTTATTGTGGAATCCCTTCTTTTGAGCCTGAATGGTGGCATAGTGGGGATTGTCCTGGGAATGATTATATCTTACGCAGTCTCCTTAACCACCAAATGGGATCTTATAGTTCCAAATAATATCATTATTATTTCCTTTTTTGTCGCTCTTTTTATTGGTATGTTTTTCGGAGTGTATCCTGCCAGAAAAGCTGCTACCTTAAACCCTATTGATGCATTGAAATGCGAATGAAATCTTTAGCGGTTGGCTATTGACCATCAGCTTTTAAAAACTTCACAGCCTCTTCCGCAACCTTGTGAGAGGTTGTAATGCAATCGCTTATGCCTATGCCGTTATAAGCGCTTCCTGTAAGGTATAAACCCGGGTGCTTTGCGGAAAGCTCTTCTATTTTTTTTATTCTGTCAATGTGCCCTACAACATATTGTGGCATTGCCTTTTCCCATCGATAGATTTTTATGAAAATCGGTTTAGCTTTTATGTTCACTATATCTTTCAATTCAGTTTTCACCATTTGAATCATTTCCTTATTATCCAGAAAAACAAGATCTTCATTCTGTGCTCCTCCCACGAAACATCGCAAAAGCATGCTCCCTTCAGGAGCCCGGTAGGAAAATTTGTTGGATGTATAAGTGGCAGCCATGATTTTTCGGTTTGAGATCCCGGGGACGATAAAGCCAAAACCATTTTTAATATGGTTAACATCAGCAACTGAATAAGCTAATGACACTGTGGCAGTTGAGACGTATGGAATTTCCATCAATTTATCAGCAAGGTCTGAATCAACCCCTCTCAGCAACGATGAGGTAATATAAGAAGGCGTGGCTATTATTACAGAATCGTAAAATTTGATATCACCGGCTTTCAATGACGCCTCATAGCCACTATTCTTTTTAATAACAGCAATCACTTCCTTATCAGTTAGTTTAGTGGTAAATATTAAAGTATTTTGTATATTATCTGTCAGTTCTTGAAGTCCTTTTTTTAGAGTCATGAACATCGTGTATTTTGGGGTCCTTCCTTTCATCATGGATACCATCTCTTTTCTTCGGGAAAGCATACCTCGAATAAGACTGCCATATTTCTGTTCAAGTTCAACAAAGCGCGGAAAACTTGCGGTAATACTCATAGATTTCGGGTTTCCCGCGTGGATTCCCGCGACAAGAGGTTCGGCAATTTTATCAAGGAGTTCTTTTCCCAACCTACGGGTAACGAAATGAGAAAGAGATTCTTCTGCAAGATTTGATCGTTTTGGTATAAAAGGCTCTAAGGCCATTCTCATTTTTCCGGGAAAAGAAATCAGAGAACTTAACAGTATTGGCATGATCATAGTCGGAATCATAAGAATTACCCCTTCTGGCAAATCATGGAGTTTATTGTTCCAATAAACATAGGTTCCTTTTTTTTCCTCCCTTGTTTTAAGAAGTTCTTTTTCAAGGCCGAGTTTTTCACAAAGTTTCAGGGAGGCAGGTTTTTCTGAGAAAACACAATCCGGCCCACCTTCCACAATGAAATCATCTTTCCGCTCCGTCAGGATATTTCCCCCTATCCTGCTTTGTTTTTCGATCAGGTCAATTTCAATCGAGATACCATTATCAGCGGCTTCTTTTTCGAGGACATAGGCAGCGGAAAGACCTGCAATGCCCGCTCCAATAATCGCTATTTTTTTTACATTTTGTCTATCACCCATATTTAAATCTATTTACCTCTAAAAAATTAGTGCCTTGGTGACTTAGTGCCTAATAACCTGCATCACGATTTCTGAAAGGGCTTCAATGAATTTTGAAGAATCATTTAAGGATTTCGTTCTCTGAAAATTCAAACCGAGAGATTCTGCCTGGCACCGGTAAACTATATCAATATCATACAATGTTTCAACATGGTCTGAGACGAAGACGACCGGTACAATCAGCACATTTTTATATCCCTCTCTCGGCAAGCTTTCAATAATAGAATCCACTGTTGGTTCCAGCCATTCGCCGGGAGCAAGCCCTTTGCTCTGGTACCCGAGTTTCCAGTCCAGTTCTCCCGTAACAGACAAAATCCCCTTTATTGTTTCGTTTATTTGGTTTACATAAGGGTCATTGTTATTTATAACTTTGAGAGGGAGGGAGTGCGCGCTAAAAATGACCGCTGTTTTTTGTCCGTTTTCCTTAAATGGAATCATTGCTTCAGTTATCCTTTCCGTCACTGCTTCATGGAATAGATGGTTCATGTGCCATTCATGCACAAACCTTAAATTCGGCTTTTCTTTTAAACCTTCAAGGCCGTCAGAAACATCTTTTTTATAGCCGTTCGCGGAATAATTCGATCTTTGCGGCGTCATGCATATTGCGATAATTTTTTTGCAACCGGTATCTAATATTTCAGATAGAGTTTCTTTAATAAAAGGATGCCAGTGACGCATGCCGATCTGTACGTTTAAAGGGGCTTCAGATTTTTTTTTAAGTTTTTTTTGCAATGCCTGCGCCTGCAAGCGTGTTATTTCAGTTATTGGTGATTTTCCTCCGATTTTGCAATACCTTTCCTTTACAGTCTTTATCATTCCCGGGGATGGTGCACGGCCACTCATAACGTTCTTCAGAAAGGTTGGGATAGCTTCAATGGAGTCAGCGCCACCAAAGGCAAGGAGCAAGATGGTTGTGTTTTTCATAGTAGCATTAAAAAACAAGGTAAGTGAAGTTTTAATCTTAATTGGTAGAATAGTATATAAGGAGCGAAATAAAATGTCCAAATTTAAAAAACACAACCAACATCAAAAAATGTTCAAAATTTTCTCAAAAAAAGCAAATTCTTTCGATGTCCTTGCCCTTCTAAGCTTTCTCCTTGAATCGTTACAAAAATGACATATACCTTTTTTATCCACCCTTGTAACTTTACTGCTGTCAGGATAAAATAACGACGTTCTTGCAAATGCTTTGAAATCAAAAGCTTTTAAAAGGAAGTGAGATGACTCAATTTTGGTTAAAAAAAAACAGAAGCCTAAGGAAAATTCCTAAAAAGATGAGAGAATGGGGAACGAAGCTTTCATGAAATGACAAAAGAAACTTTTGGTTGGGATCATGGAGAAGTTGCCACTTGGATGTGTTGGTAATGGAAATTACTGGAAAGTTTAGCTTCTAAAATTGGCGGTCACAATCAAGCAGAAGGAAATGGCCAATATGAACGACTCGCAGCGGTTTTTCTGATAAGTTTTATTTAAAATTTAAAAGACAATCCAGGAGCTGAACAATTCATGCAAATAGCTCAAAAAAAATATGCTTTGGACCCCCAGATGCTAAAAGCACTGCTTGAAGAAAGCTTCGTGCAAGCAGAAAAACTCATTAATATTATTGGACATTGAGAAAGTAGCTTCAATATGTTAAATAAGCCTGTACTTGTAACCGGCGCCACGGGATATGTCGGTGGAAGGGTTGTGCCGCGACTTCTTGAGGCTGGATACAAGGTTTGTGCAACAGGCAGGTCTTTAGAAAAACTCAAGGGGCGAGCCTGGTCCCAGCATCCAAACGTTGATTTGGTATTTTCCGATCTTATAGATCTTACATCCATCAAAAATGCTGCAAAAGGATGCGGGGCGGCCTACTACTTGATTCATTCCATGAACTCTTCTTCCGAAGATTTCGTAAAAACGGACCGTCTCGCCGCGGAGAACATGGTTAAAGCGGCGGAGTATGCAAAGCTGGAACGAATAATATATTTAGGCGGCCTGGGCCATGAATCTGAAAATCTAAGCGCGCATTTACGCTCCCGCGCAGAAGTCGGAAGAATTTTAAAATCGGGACTCATTCCTATTACATATTTTAGGGCTGCTATGATCCTCGGCTCCGGAAGCGCGTCATTTGAAACGCTGCGGTATCTCGTGGACCGTATGCCGATAATGATAACATCGCGCAGAGTATTGGTTCCTTCCCAGCCGATTGCCATACGGAACGTACTAGTTTATCTTGTAAAATGTCTTGAGCACGAAGAAACAAAAGGAGAAACCTACGATATTGGCGGCCCGGAGATAGTAACATATCATGATCTGATAAACATTTATGCCGAAGAGGCGGGCCTTAAAAAGAGGATTGTAATACCTTTATCGTTTATGACGCCGCGCCTTTCTTCCTATATGATTCACTTTGTGACGCCTATCCCTTCTTATATGGGTAAACCACTTTCCCAAGGCCTGGGAAACAAGCTGGTTGTACAAGACGGCCACCGTATAAAATCGATTATCCCCCAAAAAATTCTTACATGCCGGGAAGCTATTGACATGGCTCTTGAGAGGGTAGAACAAAAGGTTATGAAATCCAGCTGGATGGACGCCGGTGCATATAAGCCGCCGGAGTGGGGCCGTTACAACGACGCCCCATATGCCGGCGGGACTATCAAGGAAAGTTGGTATCGAGTGTTGTTAGCCGGATCGCCAAAGGACATATGGCGTCCAATTAGCAGGATCGGGGGCGATAAAGGGTGGTATTTTGCAAACTGGTTGTGGGAGATACGGGGATTTTTGGACCGCTTGGCTGGGGGATACGGAACAAGAAGAGGAAGGCGGCATCCCGAAGAAATCAAAACGGGAGACGCCCTGGATTGGTGGCGTGTTCTGGATGCTGAACCTCCCAAGCGCTTATTCCTGCTAGCTGAGATGAAACTTCCGGGAGAAGCAACGCTGGAATTCCGGATTAAACAGGAGAAAAACGGAGTTACGGAACTTGTTCAAATTGCGAGTTTCCTACCGCGCGGCTTGCAAGGTTTGCTCTACTGGTACTCGGTCTTTCCTTTTCACTTTTTCATTTTCCGGGGAATGCTAAAGGAAATTGCAAAAGCGGCAGGCGTGATCGTTATTTTAGGACCCGAGGAAGTCAAACCGCCGCCTCACAAGAGAAAAAATATTTAACTTGCAATTCCCTAAAGCCTGCTACCGAGTTATTTAGTCGACCCTGAAAAAGTCTTAAGCCTCTGTAAATACCGGGTGAAAATGATTTTTTTAGTTTGTTATTGTTTTGATACTCTTTCATTAATCTCAAGGAGTTTCTTTTTGTTTATCACTCATTGTTGCAATTGTCAGGTTAAATTGTTTAGATTTGGGGATAGTTTTCAACCCAAAGGCACTCATAAAAAAATGTTCAAAATTTTCTCAAAAAAAGCAAATTCATATGAAGTTCATCTTTTCCATATGTAAATTATTTTTTAAAGTTATTAAGTGCTACTTTAAGGGTTTTAGCACCTTTTGAAGATCTTTAACCGGGTTGCCTTTTGAACTCATTTTTCCCCTTGATTTGCTCTCTATTTCTTCTATTATTTTTATATACTTGCATGTAAAAAATTATTTTGTGCAGTAGTGTTTAAATATAAAATCTAAAAAATGGTCTTGACAAACGAGCTCACCTTATATAATTAGGCTTGTTATAATTTTGTACGCAATTAGATTTATTCCTTTTCACCAGTCTAAATTTCTTTTTGTATAGTTTAAATGTTTAAAGTACAGAAAATGCAAATTGGAAAATTTACAAAATTAAAACTTATTAATTTAAAAACCCATGAGTATGTTACGATTATTCCTCAATTTGGCGCAAACATTAATGAACTGGTTTTAAATAAGAATGGAAGGAATTTTTCAATTATTGATGGCGACAGGAGCTTAACAAGTCTTATTAATAATAAGTGGTTCAAGGGAGCAAAGCTAATTCCTTTCCCGAATAGAATTAATAACGGAAAGTACTTTTTTGACAAAAAAAAATACCAGTTGCCAATAAACTTTCTGAGCCAGAATCATGCGATCCATGGACTGTTATACAATAAAAATTTTGAACTGGAAAAGACAGTCAGTAAGAAAGTATCCATATATGCGGATTTAAAGTATTTTTATGAGCAAGAGATTCCAGGTTATCCTTTTCACTTGCAAATAAAAATCAGGTTTTTTTTGACTAACAAGGGTTTTAAATGCAAAACAGTTATAAAAAATTTAAGCAATGTAATGATCCCCATAGGAGACGGTTGGCATCCATACTTCAAAACATCAGGGAAAGTTGAAAATCTCTGGTTAAAACTACCTACAAATAGAAAAATTGAAGTTAACAAAAGAATGATTCCAACAGGCAAAAAAACTTTATGTAATAAATTTTCAGCCCTTTCAAAAATAGAAAAGCATCAGTTTGATACCGGTTTTGCTTTATCCAAAAAGCGGGGAATCATGTCAACAGAACTCCAGGATAAGGAAAAGAACTACAGCATTATTCTTTGGCAGGAAACAGGTAAAATGAAATATAATTATCTTCAGGTTTTTATCCCTCCTTCAAGAAACTCAATTGCATTAGAGCCCATGACTTGTAATACAAATGCCTTCAATAATAAAGACGGACTTATAACATTAAAGCCTAATCAGATATTTAAAGCCTGTTATGGAGTATATATTAAGTAGGAAATATTTTTTTACACGATTTCAGCATGACTAATGAACTTATTGAAACAATCGTAAGTGAAGATGATAACTTACGCCATCGCTCTATTCATTTTCTGTTGAAAGGTAAAAGCAAAGATGATCTTTTAAAATTTGCCGATGAACTTGAAACTTTTAGAAAGTCTGTTAATAATCTTTACCACAGGGTTCGAGCTTCCCTATTTCTTTTTGTGATATACAGGTTTTATCTTCAAGAGAACAAGAAACTACTAATTTGTGGAGAAATCCCTTTCAAAGGGATAAAGGCCGCCTATAGCAGGGATTTTGAGGAATCCATAAATGTTTACATTACAGAAACAAAAAGAAAAAACTGTCTTAACAGCGGTATATGCAGCGCCTTAGCTGATTCATACTTCAAGTTGTCCTTCAAATACCTACTCGATCAGGTTAAACATTCCATTAGCCATAGCAAGGGCAATTTTCATCTCTTTAATACCAAAGGTCTCAATGATTACCCATATTCAGCGCTAGCAGAACTGACTATCCCTGATCCTGAAACAGGTAGATACCCTGTTGGTCTGGATACCTCTCCTGTTCGGCTTGATCCATCTCACAGCGGTTGGTCAGATATTTTTTTTTTAGGAATGGACTACCCAGAAGGCGCAAGGGTTGTGAATATCTCTGTTAACTTGAGAATTCATGGAGATGGGGAGCTTATCCTGCCTCCATGTGAGTGTTATTGTCAATTCATTAAAGAACCGGTTATAGAATTAGTTTCCGTCGATTTAAAAGCCTCAAAAAAAATCTCTACCCTGCAGGAACTATTCAATTTGGGAAATGATTATTTACCTCTTCTTAAAGCCGGGGTTATAGCTTCAGGGATAGTACCGCCATGCTTTGAAAATAAAGAAATAGAACTCAAAGATCTACTGTATAAATTGCTTAATAAGCCCGGGGGGATAAAGGTAGTAACCAAGGTGAACGGGATACCCAAAGGATCACGCTTTGCTGTGAGCACTACACTTATGGCGACAATTATTTCTCGACTTATGAGATTTAGCGGTCAGATTAAAAACCAGACAGGCGCCATGGAAGATGAAGAAAGGCGTATAGTTGCATCCAGGGCAATCCTTGGTGAATGGTTGGGGGGATCCGGCGGAGGCTGGCAGGATTCAGGCGGCTTATGGCCCGGGATAAAAGTGATTACAGGAAGATCAGCGCAGGCTGGAGACCCTGAATTCAATGTTAGTAGAGGTTGTCTGCTCCCTGACTACAATTTATTATCCGGAAATGAGATACGAAAAGATATTGAAAAAAAAATAATCAATTCCATCGTTTTAGTTCATGGTGGGATTTCTCAGAACGTAGGTCCTATCTTGGAGATAGTCACTGAAAAATATTTATTAAGATATGAAAAAGAATGGTGTGCTCGACTGAAGGGAAAAGGTTTATTCGATAAGATAGTTCATGCTCTTAAAATCGGAGACATGAAAGGGCTTGGCCGTTTAACCACTAAGGACTGGGAAGAAACAATACAACCGATAATTGAATGTGTAAATAATGCTTTTACAGAAAACTTGATCGATACTCTTAAGGAGGAATTCAAAGAAGATTATTGGGGATTTTTGATGTTAGGTGGGATGTCCGGAGGAGGAATGGCTTTCATCGTGAATCCTGAGATCAAGGAGATATTTGAAGTGAGAATAATTGAAATCATGCGTGAACTAAAAAAAATATATAACTCTTCTTTTCCTTTTATTATCGACCCTGTGGTATATGATTTTGAATTTAATCACCAGGGCATTACTGCTCATCTTCTAACACGTGAAAACGCCAAAATGCCGGATATCCCTCCTAATACATTTGTTAGCGAGGGAACTTATGGACTTTCCAATGAAGATATTGAAGAAGAGAAAATTAAAGAAAGATGTGATTTTGACTCTATATCACACGAACATATGAAAGCGCTATTAAAAAAAGGGGAGATTGGACTTGACAAAAATCGTCTTCCTCTGTCAACAAAATTACAAAGGATAGAAAATAATGAAATTATTCACTTTGAAAATGTAAGGAGTAATTCGAAATATTACAACTTAGGAATGGAGGCGCTCAAAAAAAATGAGATTGCCGTTATCTCACTTGCTGGTGGTCTTGGCAGTCGGTGGACTGATGGTGCCGCTGTGGTTAAAGCGATTAACCCTTTTATAAAAATAAAAGAAAAATATAGAACTTTTATTGAAATCCACATTGCAAAAAGTAGAGAAACGGGGATTTTATCAGGGCACAGGATACCCCATATTTTTACAACAAGTTTTTTGACCCATAACGCAATAACTAAGTTTTTAGAACGATTTAACTATTTTGATTATGAAAAATATATATATCTTTCACCAGCAAAAAGTATTGGACGTAGAGTTTATCCTTTGGAAAGAGACCTGAGATTTTACTGGGAAAATCACCTTCAGCAGAGGGAGGATAAAAATATGCAAAAAGTGTTGGACGAGATGCATAAAGTTTTAATTAATTGGACAAAAAAAATGGGCGAAGGAGAAGATTATTCTGAAAACAAACACATTTTAAGGTTCAATCCACCCGGGCACTGGTATGAAATCCCAAATCTTTTAAAAAACGGGACACTTGCAAAGATTCTTAAAACCAATCCACAAATAAAATATCTATTCTGTCACAACATAGATACAATGGGCGCTTTTATAGATCCCTCCCTGCTGGGAATGCATATTGCTAGTCAATCATGCTTGAACTTTGAAGTGATCCCAAAAAAAATTAAAGATCAAGGGGGTGGATTGGCAAAAATTAATGGTAAAATTGTGCTTATAGAAGGACTGGCTCTTCCAAGGGAAGAAGACGAATTTAAATTAACCTACTATAATACCCTCTCAAACTGGATAACAATTGATTCGCTGCTTGAGTTTTTTAAAATTGATAGAGAGTTAATCCTGAGAACCGAAAACAAAATGGAAAATCAAAACAAAATAGTGCAAGCAATGCAGAATATTGAAAAGAGGATGCCCACCTATGTTACCATTAAAAACGTCAGATATTTATGGGGAAACGGCCAGGAAGATGTTTACCCGGTCGCACAGTTTGAAAAATTATGGGGAGATGTAAGCAGTCTGAATGAATTAAAGGTTAGTTATGTGGCAGTCCCAAGGTTTAGAGGACAGCAATTAAAAGAACCATCACAGTTATACTCATGGATGGTTGATGGTTCTTTTGATTACATCAAAAACAAGATAAGCTTTAACAATAATTAGGCAGGAAGTTATGAACCTAAATAAAAAAGTAGCGTTGGTAAAAGGTGAAAATCGTAAAGAAAACCTGAAAAGGTGTCTTAACTTAATACAAGAAGATATGGAGCTAATAAAAAAAGCTAAGAACATCCTCGTTAAACCAAACCTGGTAGCTATTAAACCTGATTTTGCCAATACACACGTGGAATCAATTGAAGCGGTTATTGAATTTATCAGGGGGATGGTGCCCGATACTCCAATTACGGTTGGCGAATCCTCTGCTTCCGCTTTTTATAGAGGGCTTTCCACAGAAAGTGTTTTTAAGGATTTCGACTACTACCGTATTGAAAAAAAATATAGCAATGTTTCGTTAACACACTTTGATAAGAGTAATGATTTTATTCAGAGTCCCATTTTATCGATTGTAGGTGATACACAGTTAAGAATTACAAAGCGAGCCGAAGCTTATGACTACAAAATTTCCCTGTCAATTCCAAAAACACATAACTTTGCCATGGCCACTTTTGGCATTAAAAATATGGTTGGTTTGGTAATAAGACAGGACATGGCCATGATTCACGGAATGAAAGGGGGTATTGAAGTAGATGCTCCAAAAACAATTTTGGATAGGCTGCCTGCTGGCACAGTATCAAGGGCAAGAAAGCTCCTCCCCAATGGTTTAATTAATTTTTTATTCAGGCAATATCCCGCATATAGAAGAAGTGTAAAAATGATTCACAAAAATATTGCGGAACTGGCAAAAAGGGTATGGCCTGATCTCGTTGTGCTTGACGGTTTTGTGTGCATGGAAGGCGATGGTCCAGTAAACGGCACACCGGTACATTTAAAAACTGCTATCGCCTCTACTGATCCAATAAAGGCCGATGGGATAGGTGCAAGAGTTATCGGATTTAATCCTGAAGAAATAGGTTACTTGCATTATTTGCAAAAAGAAAACATGGGTGAGTTTTCACTTAAAAACCTTGTAGGCGATGATTTAAACAAGATAAAGAGAAAGTTCACTCCTCATGCTACTTTTGATATTCAGAGTCAGTGGCACAACACTTTAGCTGCACATAGTCGCGGATAATCAAATGATGACGGGGAAAGGCTGTGTGGATATTTGATTCTTCCTCCGATATCTATGAAAGGTCTTTCTCGGGAACTCCGAAAGCAGCAAGCCGGATGACGGTGTTTTTTGTTGTCGATTTAGAGTTCTATGTCGGAAGCGATCGACTATCAGCAATCAGCTCTACCTGTTTTGCTGATAGCTACATGCTTACTTCCCGGTCAGGTCATGAACCATATCCACAAGAGCGATTACATTATCGACCGGGGTTTCAGGAAGAATTCCATGACCGAGATTGAAGATATGGCCGGGGCGTCCACCTGCTCTTTTAAGAATATCTTTGACTCTTTTTTCTATCTCTACAGGATTTGAAAGGAGAACTACAGGATCCAAATTGCCCTGTACGGCTCTGTCAAAACCGATTTTTCCCCACCCCTCATCCAGGTTAATCCTCCAGTCCATGCCAATAACATCACCCCCAGCTTCCGTCATGGATTGGAGGAGTGTGGTTGTATTTGTGCCGAAATGGATTACCGGTACATTTTCCTCTTTTTTAATATTTTTTATAACTTTTTTTGAATGAGGGAGCACATATTGACGGTAATCCTCTGCGGAGAGGCAGCCAACCCAACTATCAAAAAGCTGTACTGCCTCTGCGCCGGATTTTACTTGAGCCAAAAGATAGTTTATTATTACACTTGAAATTTTATCCATAAGCCTGTTCCATCTTTCCGGTTCTTTATACATCATTTTTTTCGCGTGAATATAGTTTCTTGAGCTGCCCCCTTCAATGATGTAGCTGGCCAGGGTAAAAGGAGCTCCAGAAAAGCCTATCAAAGGAACTTTGCCATTTAGCTCCTGTTTTACTATGCGGATCGCTTCAGGTAAAAAGGAGAGATCTTCATCGGTGTTAATATGTCGTAAAGCATTTACATCTTCATTTGTCCGGATAGGGTTGTTTATCACAGGCCCTTCATTCTTTGCAAATTCCAGCTTGATTCCCATAGGCTCCAGGGGAAGCAGGATGTCCGCAAATATTATGGCCGCGTCCACTCCAATACGGTTTATGGGCTGCAAAGTAACTTCCGCAGCAAGGTCAGGAGTTTTGCACATAGTGAGAAAATCTATTTTTGACCTTATTTTTCTGTACTCCTCCATATAGCGCCCGGCTTGACGCATAAGCCATATTGGAGTAAAATCGGTCTTTTCCTTTCGGCAGGCTTTTAGAAACTGATCATTTCTAGTCATAAAAAAGTTATATGTCCCCGATCAAGTATTGTCCTTTCTAACTTGACTCGGAACCAGAATGAAAAAGAAGTGCTTCAATAGGATAACGTTGCCTTTAGCCAATTACAAATGACTAATGACCAATGATTATTTTAATGTAGCGGTTAAAGTGAAGACAGTCAAGATCAATTAATTAATTAATTTGTAGAAGAATATTTTTTGAAATCTTTTTTGAAAGTGAAGAGCAGCATGACTTTTTAAGCTTATGATGAAAGTGTTTAGCGAGCGTATTCCCCGCAACTTGCAGAGCTAAGCTTTGCTGTTGGGTTAGCTGGCGAACTTAAAATAAAATCATATTTTTCACTGAAGCTTCAATTTTTATTTGAATAAATATCCAGGTTATGCAAAAATATGAGTCCCTTAGCAACCTTAGTCTAATTCTGTTAAATTTAATAAATGGAAAAAATGAAAACCGAAGTAGAAGTTGTTAAATTGCCGATTACCAATGAATTGGGCTTTTATGAAATCAGGATGGAAAGCATCGGCGGTTTTGGGGCCAACTTGGCGGGAAAAGTCTTGGGCGAAGCAGGAATTCTTCTTATGGGTTACAACGGATCAAATTTTTCCAGCTATGGATCGGAAAAAAAAGGGTCGCCTGTTAGATCCTTCGTTCGTTTTTGCGAACCTGATGTCCAGGTAAGGTCAAACAGCCCGGTAACCGAACCCCACATGCTGGTTATTTTTCACGAAGGGATGGTCGGAATCAATCCGGTTACGCAGGGAGTCTCCCCTCAAAGTATCGTAGTTATCGCTACATCAAAATCACCTGCCGAAGCGCGGGATTATTTAAAACTTCAAGGAGGAACAATCCATTGCGTTGACGGTATTAAAATTGCCGTCGAAGAAAAAACCAGGGTTAACACAGCACTTCTGGGTGCTATGTGTAAGGCATCAGGATTTATTAATCCTGATGCCATTAAAGAGACTATTTCTTTAAACCTTGGGAAAAAATATGCCTTCCTGATTGACGCCAACTTGAAAACATTTGACAGGGGATATGCGGAAGGAGTATCCGAACATTTTGAAGATGACGGAAAATATCCATTTGTTCCTTTTAAAAGAAAGGGTCAAAATTTAGGTTACTTAAATCAGACCATAGGGGGGGCGCTTACAACCCCGGCAAACACTATTCATAAAGATTTATCTGCCAGCAGAATGGGGTGGATCCCTGTTCTCAACTTGAGTAAATGCACTTCTTGCGGTGAGTGTGATATTACCTGTCCTGACTATTGCTTTGTATGGGATAATGGCGTGGACAAAAAAGGTAAAGAGGTTCGCGTATTAAGGAGCATTCATTATAAGCATTGCAAAGGGTGCTTAAAATGTGTGGAAATTTGTAAGTTTGATGCGCTCGAATCTCGAAAAGAGTACGAAGTAGACCCAAAAATTCTCGAGGACGGTTTTAGCGAGTAAGTCAGGTGTCAGAAAAGACTATTTATTCCTGAGTCCTAATCCTTCTTCCCCAGCCAATGATTACTGATAGAGGAGAATATCATGGCAGTAAAAACTGACGAAAAAAAAGAAACAAAGGGTACTTCAATCCAAAAAGTGGATTTTAAAAGCGGTAATGAAATGGCAGCCATAGCTGCGTCTCAAGTCAATTATCATATCATGGGATATTATCCAATCACGCCGTCAACGGAAATAGCTGAGTATTTAGATGAAATGGCTGCTAATGGAAAACATAACATTGTTTTAGTCCCGGCTGATGGTGAGCATGGAGCGGCAGGTATTTGTTACGGAGCTACAACAGCGGGCGGCAGGGTCTTTAACGCAACTTCTGCTAACGGTCTGCTGTATGCTATAGAACAATTGCCTGTTCAGTCAGGTACCCGCTTCCCTATGGTTTTTAATTTGGTATGCCGCTCTGTCTCAGGGCCATTAGACATCCGTGGAGATCACAGTGATCTAATGACAACTTTGAATCTTGGATGGATTATCCTCTTAGCTAAAGATCCACAAGAAGTTTACGACATAAATATTCTGGCAGTAAAAATAGGTGAATTAGATGACGTTCGTCTACCTGTAATTGTTGCATTCGACGGTTTTTTTACGTCGCATCAAAAACGCAGAGTAAATTTTTTTGAAAGTTCGGAAACGGTACAGAAATTCATAGGGAAAAATAACCCGCCTTACACGTCGGTCGATGTTGAAAATCCTGTAACTATTGGTCCTTATATGAATGACCCGGATCAAATAAATAATAAAAAACAGCTCAGTATGGCAATGGAAGCGGCTTATGACAAGATCCAAAACGTTTTTGATGAATATAAAAAGATAAGCGGCAGGAGTTATAAGTTTTTGCAAACATACAAAACTGAAGATGCCGACGTAGTTCTTTTTATCATCAATTCAGCGGCAGACACGGCAATGGAGGTTGTGGATAAATTAAGAAAGAAAGGGGATAAAGTGGGTCTGGCTTATCCAAATGTTATTCGCCCTTTCCCTGTAAATGAAATCAGGGAGGCTTTTAAAAATACTAAAGCGATACTTGTGGCAGACAGAGCAGATTCCTATGGAGGGTGGGGCGGCAATATGACCATTGAAGTTAAAGCGGCCCTGAAGGGTGACCTAGACAATAAAACTATCGTGTTCAGTAGAATATATGGCCTTGGCGGCAAAGAGTTTTTTCCGGAAGATGCAGAAGAAATGTTCCAATTAGCTTTTGAAGCTGCAAAAAAAGGCAGTGTGAATGTGCCTTATGATTACATAGGAGTTGAACCGGGCAACCCGTCTTACGTTCCTAAAAAAGGTAAAGACCCTATCAGCCTGAAAGAATCAAGTCCCGGAGTTATCAAAGTCATTAAAGATGAAAAAACAGGTAATTTAGTAGTGAAAGGAGTTAAACAAAGAGAACTAACCGCTATGCCCCAGAGAATTGCTCCCGGCCATGGAGCGTGTCCGGGTTGCGGTATTTTTCCGAGCATAGGGACTTTTCTTAAAGGTGTGGAAGGATTTGTTGTTATGCTGTGGCACACCGGGTGTGGAATGGTTGTTACCACAGGTTACCCAAATACTTCTTTTAATGTAACTTATATTCACAACCTGTTTCAAAATGGAGCTGC
This sequence comes from uncultured Nitrospirota bacterium, assembly GCA_913051775.1. Classification (GTDB taxonomy): domain Bacteria; phylum Nitrospinota; class Nitrospinia; order CAJXCL01; family CAJXCL01; genus CAJXCL01. The sequence continues at coordinate 28,742 of CAJXCL010000008.1, forward strand.
TACTTTATCTGGAGTTGTAGAAATGTATCACGAGAGACAGAGAAGGGGTGAAATAGCAAAAGATCAGGATATAACTTTTATTATGGTAACCGGTGACGGCGGGCTGGATATTGGGCTGGGACCGGCATTGGGTACTGCTTTCAGAAATCATAATATGATCATTCTGGAATATGATAACGAAGGGTATATGAATACAGGAAATCAATTGTCTTTTACAACCCCTCTTGGACACACAACTTCTACATCAAATATCGGTTCCGTGGGGAAAGGCAAAAAGTTCCATCATAAAGATTCTGCACAATTGTTTGCTTCCTGCCATATTCCATACGTATTTACTGCTGTGGAGACGCAGTATAAAGACCTGATAAAAAAAGCGGCAAAAGCGGCATGGTACGCAAAACATGAAGGATTGGTTTTTGGAAAAATTTTGTCGGATTGCCCGTTGAACTGGAAACACCCGGATCATACTGGACAGGCGGTTGTTCAGGCCGCGGTGGATTGCAACTTTTTTCCACTTTATGAAGTGGAAAGAGGAATCACCACTCTTACCTATGATCCGGAAGCAAAAGGGAAAAAGGTTCCCACTGAAGACTGGCTGACATTAATGGGAAAGACAAAACATTTACTGAAACCAAAGTTTGCAAGTGTCCTTAAAGAATTTGAAATAGAAGTAGAAAGACGCTGGAAGCGAATTAAAGCTATGAGCGAGCATCCGAATTTGTAGCAGTTAACAGAATTCATTTGTCATTAAAAAATAAAATATTTCAACTTGTACTGATCCCTGTCCACTAATCCCTGACCCCTATTCGTTATGTCCATATTAAAAGTTGCCCGGTTAGGACATCCTGTTCTGAGAAAAATCACTGATAAAGTCGATATCGAAAAAATTTCTTCTAAAGAAATACAGCGTCTCATTGATGATATGATTGATACGATGCGGGAATATGAGGGTATCGGTCTTGCTGCCCCTCAGGTACATCAATCACTTCAAATATCTGCCATAGAATCCGAAAAAAATCCTCGATATCCGGGAGCCCCTGATATACCCCTTAATATTCTTATAAACCCTGAAATCGCCCGTATGTCTGAAGAAACGGTTGAGGGCTGGGAATCTTGCCTTAGTATTGATGACTTAAGAGGAAAAGTTTCCCGATCCACAGAAGTAGATGTTTTGGCTTATAACAGGGAAGGTGAAAAAATAATTTTAGATGCGAGTGGTGTTCTTGCCGTAGTCTTGCAGCACGAAATAGATCATCTCAATGGAATGGTTTATTTAGACAGGATGAAAGACTTCACAACTCTGTCCCACATGAATGAGTTTCAAAAGTACTGGGCGGAGAAATAATCGGTTTGCTGACTACAAGTTTTAAGTTACTGGTTGCCTGTTTAACACCTAGCACTTGACCTATTATGGAGAACGCACTTGATCTGGTAAATGAATCTATTATTTTTTCTTTATGCATATCTGGCTAAAGGTCTTTCCATGCTCGGGAAAAGTTAAAGTTAACTGGTCCCCTTTAAGGAAAAGGACACCGGAATTTTTTTTGCCTGCAAATGACCAGGGACAATTGCTTTCAGTAGTAACTGCAGTGAAATTATTGCCGGAAACAGAAAAAGCTGCTTTTTCTTCACAAAGGCCGGGTACGGACTGGGAAATTGAATCTTCAGTGATAATGTAGGTCACCCGTTTTTTAGAAATATCTTTTCCATTTTCAATAACAACCAGCCAGGTACCAACCAACGAAGAGTGCAAATTTATACAGCTTATAGCAAAAATAGTCAGGATTGCTGCTGTTTTTAATCTCATATTAAACTCGCAAAGCGGCAAGGCGCCGCAACCACATTCGGAAGGAAAGCCGAACTGGACGGTTCCCGAATAGATGCTGCTCACAGCATTGAGGCCAGGGATGGCAGAGCTAAGCTCAGCTTTGGCGAAATCACTATAGGGCTTCCACTCAAGTGAGCAAACAGAATATTAAAATGACTCATTGAGTTACATCAGATCGTTATGAAATGTGTTAAAATCCCCTGTACAGGCCAACCTCTCTTGCATATTGTAGAACTTCGCTGTATTCATCCGGAGTAATCCTTCGATTGATACCAGGGTGTTTGAAGGTTTGAAAGGCTGGATGATATTGTTCCATGATGTTGATATATGTATGCTGTGAAACTTCTTCTGCAATAAATTTCAATATATTTTTTGATCCAGCGCTATCATTCGGCATGACTAAGTGTCTGACCAGTAATCCCTTTACCCCAATGCCATTGTCATCCAATTCAAGATCCCCAACCTGTCGGTACATTTCTTTTAAAAGCGGTTTAGCATTTACAAAATAATTGTGAGCTGTAGTAAGATGTTTGGCGTTTTCAATATCACCAAATTTTACATCAGGCATATAAATATCGATAATACCGTCCAAAAGTTTTATCACATCCAGTGAGTCATATCCGCTGCAGTTCCAAACCAGTGGAATATTTAAACCCATCTCAAGGGCAATCGAAAGAGCTTGGACAATTTGAGTGGCGTAGTGTGTAGGTGTAACAAAATTAATATTCAAACATCCAATATCCTGAAGGTACAGCATCAGTTTGGCTAAACCTTCAGGTGTTGTTTCACTTCCGTTGTTTTGGTGGCTTATATCATGATTCTGGCAGAATGCACAGCGGAGATTGCAATTAGCAAAAAAAATGGTTCCCGATCCTCTCCTACCAACAAGGGGAGGTTCCTCTCCAAAATGAGGAAATACGCTGGAAACACTAATCTTATCACTGGCCTGACAAATCCCCTTTTCTCCTTTCAGGCGATTTACCCGGCATTCATGGGGACAAAGGGTGCAGCTATTCAGGACACTAAGAAGTTTATATATTCTTTCTTCGACCAGGCTGCTTTGATAATTGTCTATATAGGAAGGAACGCATACTTGCATAGAACGATTTAAAATTTTTTTTACTATTTTCTGTCAACCTAACACATATACTAATAATTGGCAATGGCCATTATATGCGTTATAATCGGGCTCAAAATATGAAAAAGGTATTTATAGCACTATTATCGTTATCTGCTTTTTTCGCATTAAGTTATATTATAATCGCTAAGGAAAGTAATTCAGATGAAGGTCTGAGCATTGGTGAGCGATTCCATAAAGAGACTTCTATTACGTGGTTGGGAGTTTTAGGGGATATGTTTCGCTCCAAACCCAAAGAGCCTCCACAATATAAAACCTATCCTGATGCAAAAGTAATCAAATTGCCAAAACCGAAACACAAGGGGATTATTTTAGAAGAGGCTATAAAAAAAAGACGTTCTCAAAGGAATTATTCCAATAAAGCCGTCACTCTTAACCAATTGTCCCAATTGGTCTTTGCCGCTCAGGGCGCTACAGGAAAGAGTTTTGGCACACTCCTTCGTACCGCGCCATCTGCCGGAGCCCTCTATCCTTTTGAAGTTTACCTTATAGTAAACACGGTTGATGATCTACCTGGAGGTATATACCATTATTCAGTTCAGAAACACGCTTTGGAACTGCTCAAAAGCGGTGATTTCAGAAGCAGCATAACAAAAGCAGCATTGGATCAGGATATGTTAGGTGATTCCAGTGTGGCTTTTGTTTTAACTTCCGTATTTGACCGCCTGCGTCATAAATATGGCGAAAGAGGTTACCGTTATGCGTATATGGAGGCCGGACACATCAGCCAAAACATATATCTTCAGGCAACCTCTTTAGGGTTAGGATCTGTTGCTGTCGGAGCATTTTTAGATGAGAAGATCAATAAACTCATTGGGATTGATGGTCATAACGAAGCGGCAATTTATGTTCATGCCGTGGGCGCCCTATGAAGCGTGAAGATTTCAACTATACTATAAGCATTCTTCTGATATTCTCAATTATTATCACAGGATCTCTTGGCTATATTCAGTCCGAACTGGAGCTCAGAAAGTTTTATCCCCACCGGTATTTTGCTTACACAACTCTATGCCTTGCTGCTCTGCATCTTTACTTTAATTGTGGAAAAGTATGGCAATACTTTCGTAAAAAATTAAAAAGAAAATAAATGGGAATGTTCTCAAATACTCACCGGCTTATGGATAAATTTTTGCTTTAATTTCTCTTGCGATTTTTTCTGTTATGTAGGGTACTTCTTTAATTTCATTCACTGATGCCTCTTTTATTTTTGTCACGCCACCAAAACGTTTTATTAACTGTTTTTTTCTTTTTCCGCCAATGCCCGCTACATCGTCCAGAATAGAGTGGAGTCCGCCTTTTTTCCTTAGTTTTCTATGATAGGCAACAGCAAAGCGGTGCACTTCGTCTCTTATCCTCTGAATTAAGAATTTCACAGGTGAATCAACAGGGAAAGCAACCGGGTCTTTATTTTGTAAAAACTTCTTTTTTGGGGAAGTTTTTTTGTTGATTCTCCAGGGCGGAAGCTCCTTTTGATTTCGGTCATCCTTGCCCTCAACCCTTTGAGCGGCTTTCCTTACCGAATTGTGATTGCGGTAACTTGCCTCTTTATGTTTTAAGGTATAGATTTTATCCGTTTCAAGCTTATTTCGTTTTCTTCCTTTGGCGATTGCTATAACATCTATTTTTTTAAGTAGGCTCAAATCCTCAAGTACTTTAGCCGCCGCGGTCAGATGACCTTTTCCTCCGTCAAGAATCACTAGGTGTGGAAGTTCTTTTTTCTCATCCAGCAAACGGGCATAATGGCGGAGAACAATTTGAGATGTCATACTGTAATCATCAGCGCCCTTAATTTCACGAATTTTAAAATGGCGATATCCTTTTTTAAAGGGTTCTCCATTAACAAATAGCACCGAAGCCCCAACAGCCATTGAACCAGAAATATTGGATATATCAAAGGCTTCAATCCGTTTCGGCATATTACGAAGTTCCAATAATTCTTTCAGTTCTTCCAGTATTGTCCGTCCGTGTTCTTCTTTTCGGAATGCAAAGCGGGCATTTTCTTCAGCCATTTTTACAAGGTTTTTCTTTCTTCCTTTCTCAGGGACCTGAATAAGGACTTTGTTCTTTTTTTTAGCGGAAAGCCATTGTGCAATAATCTCCTTTTCCTCTATATCCATAGACAAAAGAATTTCCTGAGGTAGTAAAGGTTCATCAGCATAGTATTGCTTTATAAAAGAAGAGATAAGTTCATCATTATCTATCCCGTCCAATTTAGCCAATTTATAGCTTTTATTTCCGGACATTTTCCCGTTTCTGATCATAAGGATTTGTACGTTTGCATTATTCCCTTCCCGGTAAAAAACAATAACATCCTGGTTTTCCATGTTTGTTGAGATGATTTTTTGATTTTTGATGACGCTTTCAACCGATTCAATCTGGTCTCTTAGTTTGGCTGCGTCTTCAAACCGAAACTCATCAGAAGCTTTCTGCATCCGCTCACTTAAATATTTCACTAACGCATCGTTTCGCCCCTTGAGAAAAAGAATTACGTCCTGAACAATTTTGTTATAATATTCCTTTGAAATTTTTCCAGCGCAAGGTGCTGTGCATCGCCTCATTTGGAAATTAAGACATGGTCTACGCTTAAAACTACCATCCAGGACATCACGGCTCTCTCGAAAGGGGAAGATTTTATGGATAAGCCTTATCGTTTCCCTGACTTCTTTAACCATGACATAAGGACCGAAATATCTAGCACCGTCTTTCTTAAGCTTACGTACAATAGATAAATAGGGAAAGTCTGTGTCGGTTGCAAGACGTATATAGGGGTAATGTTTATCATCTTTTAATAATACGTTGTAACGGGGCTGGTGTTTTTTAATAAAGTTACTTTCCAGAATCAGAGCCTCAATCTCACTGGAAGTAGTGATGAAATCAATATCCGTTACCCTTTTCATCATAATTCTGGTTCTTGGGAGGAGAGAGTCTGATTTTTGAAAATAGGATCTAACACGGCTTTTAAGGATTTTAGCTTTGCCGATATAAAGGATTTGATTGTTCTTATCCTTCATCAGATATATCCCTGGGGTGCCGGGTATTTTATTTAAAATTCTATCTTTCACCAGCATAGGTTTTTTTACCGATAATTATACAGATTATTGAAAATTTTAGCAGCGAAATATGATAATCGCAATCTATATAGCTTTATTACAAACGTGTAAAATTGTATTTTTTTTAGGCGCTGTTTATTTCTTATTTTTTGCAGCGCCTTATGCAGGGCTTAGCAAAGTTTTTGTTAGTAACTTTGGGCGATTTCCTTATTTGACTTCGGCCACTCCTGGCCTCAACCCTCCAGGCGGTTTTCCTTGCCGAATTGTGGTTTCGGCAACTTGTCCGATTTATGTATACAATATTAAATAGTATTTATAATGTATAATACTGCTTTATAGTGAGATATTTTTTTATACTTCACTTTTATACTATTACACTTTAAAAACTTGTTTTTTAAGTAAGTTTTTTTGTTCGTTCACCAGGGCGGAAGCCCTATTTGGTTATCGCCAAAGCTGAGCTTTGCTCTGTCATCTATGGCTTCAACCTTTCGAGCGGCTTTCCTTACCGAATTGTGGTAATGGCAACTTGCCGCTTTATGATTAATTATGGCGCTTGACAAGATAGTTATAAAAGGAGCAAGAGAACACAATTTAAAAAACTTGGATGTCACTATTCCTCGGGACAAGCTTGTAGTCATTACAGGTCTCAGCGGCTCGGGCAAGTCTTCCCTTGCCTTTGATATTCTATATGCAGAAGGTCAGAGGAGATATGTGGAATCACTCTCTGCATACGCACGTCAGTTTTTAGAACAGATGGATAAGCCTGATGTTGACTATATAGATGGGTTATCTCCAGCCATTTCCATCGAACAAAAAACCACGAGCAAGAATCCTCGTTCTACAGTCGGTACAGTAACAGAAATTTATGATTACCTGAGGCTTCTTTTTTCCAGAATAGGAAAAATCCATTGTTATAACTGCGGTAAAGAGATATCTTCCCAAACTGTTCAGCAGATTGTCGACCAGGTAGCGGCTCTACCTTCTGGAACAAAAATACAAATATTGTCGCCAATCGTTCGCGGCAGAAAAGGCGAGTATCGGAAAGAATTTGTTGATCTAAAAAAGAAAGGTTTCGTTCGAGTAAGGGTTGATGGGGCTATTAAAGAACTGGATGAAAAGATTATTTTAGATAAACATAAAAAACATAATATTGAGGTAGTTGTTGACAGGCTTATTATAAAAGATGGACTTGAACAAAGATTGGCGGATTCCATTGAATTGGCTTTAAAGCTGTCTGAGGGATTTATTTTCATCCAGGTAATAAATGGGGAGGAGATGATGTTCAGTGAACATTTTGCCTGTATTGATTGCCAAATCAGTTACCCCGAGCTTGCACCGCGAATGTTTTCCTTTAACAATCCGCATGGAGCATGTCGTGAATGTGACGGGTTGGGAAATAAAAGAACTATTGACCCGGATCTTGTAGTTCCGAATAATAAATTATCTCTTAGGGCAGGCGCTATAAAACCCTGGGAGAAAAAAAATTCTGTTTATTTTCATCAAATGCTTGATACCATCGCGGAGCATTATAAATTTAAGCTGTCTACCCCTTTTAGAAACTTGAAAGAAAGTGAACAGCATCTCCTGCTTTATGGTTCGGGAAAGGAGAGTATTAAGTTTTATTATGAAAAAGAAAATAGCCGCTATGATTATTACCGCCCTTTCGAAGGCGTTATTCCGAGAATGGAAAGAAGGTACAGAGAAACAGACTCTCATTATGTCAGGGAAGAGATTGAACAGTATATGAGTGTTCATACCTGTCCTGCATGTAATGGCGCCCGCCTGAGAAAAGAAGGTTTGGCAATTACAATTACTGGAAAAAGAATTATTGATGTTACTAAATTATCCATTCGTGAAGCTCTGAAATTATTTAATTCATTAAAACTTTCTTCGAGGGATTTTGCTATAGCCAGAAGAATTATGAAAGAGATAAAGGAGCGGCTTGGTTTTCTGGTAGATGTGGGGCTTGATTATTTGACGTTAGACAGACCATCGGCAACTTTATCGGGAGGAGAGGGACAGAGGATTAGACTGGCGACACAGATAGGTTCCAGCCTGATGGGAGTTCTTTACATATTAGACGAACCGAGCATTGGTTTACATCAACGGGATAATCGGAGGCTTCTGGATACTTTACTTCGTCTAAAGAATATGGGGAACACTGTTATAGTAGTAGAACATGACCGCGATACTATTCTTTCGGCGGATCATGTTATAGACCTGGGACCCGGAGCAGGAATCCATGGTGGCAAGGTGGTTGCGGAAGGTACGCCCAGAAAGATTTTGACAAATAGAAAATCCATCACCGGAAGATATCTTTCCGGCACACTCTCTATCCCAGTGCCTGAAAAAAGAAGAAATGGAAATGGTTCTTATCTTCGTATATTAAAAGCTGAACAAAATAACCTGAAACAAATTAATGTGGATATTCCCCTGGGATGTTTTACATGCGTTACAGGAGTTTCCGGTTCCGGTAAAAGTACCCTCTTAATTGATATTCTTTATAAAGCGCTTGCAAGGCATATTTATAATTCGTCAGAAAAACCTGGAAAGTTCGATAAAATTATCGGAAGCGGTTCCGTAGATAAGGTTATCGATATAGACCAGTCGCCGATTGGCAGAACACCGCGTTCGAACCCCGCTACTTATACAGGGGTTTTTACGTTAATACGGGATATTTTTTCACAGGTTCCTGAAGCACGCAGACGTGGATACAAACTGGGTAGATTTAGTTTTAATGTGAAAGGTGGACGTTGTGAAGCGTGCAGCGGCGAAGGGGCAATCAAAATTGAAATGCACTTTTTACCGGATATTTATGTTACTTGTGATGTTTGCAAAGGAAAGCGCTTCAACCGGGAAACTTTGGAAGTTCATTACAAAGGTAAAAACATTTCGGATATCCTAAACATGACTGTTGATGAAGCAATGCAGTTTTTTGAGCATATTCCTCACATAAAAAGCAAACTTTTAACTATCAGCGAGGTTGGTCTTGGTTATATCGAGCTCGGACAGGCAGCTACCACTCTTTCAGGCGGCGAAGCTCAGCGTGTTAAGCTGGCAAAAGAATTGAGTAAAAGGAGCACAGGACAAACTTTTTATATTCTTGATGAACCTACAACCGGACTTCATTTTGCAGATATACAAAACCTTTTAAATGTCCTCAACAGGTTGACCAATGCTGGGAATACGATTGTGGTTATCGAGCATAACCTGGATGTTATTAAAACAGCCGACCATATCATTGACCTGGGACCGGAAGGAGGAGACGCGGGAGGAGAAGTGGTTGCTTCTGGATCTCCAGAAATGATAGTTAAAGCAAAAAGATCTTATACAGGCAAATTCCTAAAAGAGGTTTTATGAACATGCAACGTTTTGCGATTATCTCTGACCTTCATTCAAATCTTGAAGCTGTCACCGCTGTCTTAGAAGATATAAAAAACCAGGGTGTCGAAGAAATTTATTGCCTGGGAGACGTTATAGGATATTGTCCAAATCCAAATGAAGTACTGAGTTTATCTGAAAAATTTATGTTTACCATAATTGGAAATCATGATGAGGCCGTGTTATCTGGTAAAGGATTGGAAGATTTTAATCCAATAGCGGCTCAGGCTGTTTTATGGACACGTGATGAAATATCTCATCCCACCGTCTCCCAAGAATTGTCAGACCGGAATAAACGATATTTGCAAAATATGAAAAAAATGGTAAAAAAAGAGACATTCCTCTTTGCTCACGGCTCTGCGATAAGTAACATGGAATATATCATGAGTTATTATGACGCATTGCATACCTTTAAATATATGGATCAAAACAAAATAAAAGTCTCTTTTATAGGTCATACACACAGGCCTGGTATCTTTCTTGAGGGAAGTTTTAAAATAACACCTTATGACGCTAAAGACTTTTATACTATTGAAGAAAATAAAAAAATAATTATTAATGTGGGCAGCGTTGGCCAGTCCAGAGACTATAATTATAAGGCATGTTATGTCATAGTGGATGACAACCGGTTTTATTATTGCCGCGTCGAATATGACGTGGACAAAACAATAAAAAAAATATACGGTATTAACCGGCTCAATAATTACTTGGGAGATAGATTGAAAAGTAAAGATGTAAACTACAAATCACACATGTAGTAATGTCATTCCCATACTGTTGCCCGTTATTGCCGACTTGCTCGGGAGTATATTTTTGTACCAGGATTCATACTTTAATGAGATTCATTTATGAAAAGAGCATTAGTCCTCGTTGCTCCAGGGTTTGAAGAGATTGAAACTATTACTGTCATAGATATTTTACGGCGTGCCAACATTGAAGTAGTATCGGCCGGAATAGAGCCTGGAGAAATAAAAGGCTCAAGAAAAATTAAAATAGTCCCTGATGTACAGCTAAACAAAGTTGTGAATGATGAAGATTTTGATATGATTATACTCCCCGGGGGGATGCCGGGAACAACAAATTTAAAGAAAGATAAGAGTGTTAAAAAAATAATTGAAAGAATGTATAAACAGGGTAAATATACTTCTGCTATTTGTGCCGCTCCTACAGTTTTATCAGCTATTGGATTAACAACTGGAAAAAATATTACCAGCCATCCTTCTGTAAAAAATGAGTTACAGAATGAATCATACAAAGAAGATAGGGTGGTAGTGGATGGACAAATAATTACCAGCAGAAGTCCAGGTACTGCCATGGAATTTGCCATGAAGCTTGTAGAAATTCTGGTTGGAAAAGAAATGGTGGAAGAAATTAATAAGGGGGTTATGGCCAGGCTATAAGATATTGTCCCTAGCGCGGTACAACCGCAGCCAAGTTTGAAGTGTCTAAAGTGAGATAAAGTAAAAGAACTTATCGGCAACCCTGTCCTAAGTTTATCGAAGGGCTCAGGGTGCAAGGGAGGCACTAGATACCCAGTCATGCTGAACCTACCTAAGCATAATTTTGGTTCAATAGATACTCAAGAAAAATGAAGTTATTTTATGGAGAAGATGGTTTTTGGAACAACAGATTAAATCTAAGCGCGCATATGCGGTTATTTCGGCGCTTGAAATCTCTGTTATCTATCTCTATGCCTTCTGCCTGGTGTGGTTTATCGCACCGGCTAAAAATATCTGGTTGGTGATAGGCACAGCAATATGTGCGGCAATATTTACACTAGTCAGTCATCGTTTCCATGGTGAAACTATGGCTTCAATTGGTATTCGGTTTGATAATATACGCTTATCTATAAAATACCATGCACTTTTCACAATTATTTGTCTAATTATTATTGGTAGTTGGGGCTTTATGCTTGGTTCCTTGGGATGGAATAGAGGAGCCATCATGAAATTATTTGAATATTTTTTTTGGGCTGCCTTTCAACAATTTTTCTTTCTGAGCTTTTTCACTTTACGACTGAAATGTCTGCTGCGGTTCCGGTATGAGGTGGCTCTGGTTAATGCTCTATTATTTAGTTTTATTCATGCGCCTAATCTTTTTTTAATAACAGCAACTTTTATTTCCGGTTATTTTTGGACCTATGTTTTTTATCGTTATCCGAATCTTCTTGTGAGCACATTCAGCCATGCTATTCTGGCAGTAGCATTATTGCGGGGTTTACCGGAAGCAATAAATCACGGAATGCGTATCGGACCCATCTACTATCATTAATTAGAAGATGTGCCACAACCTAAATTATTTTACCGCGGAGATCGCAAACGTCGCGTAGAAACAAAGTCAATTCTAACATCGAATATAGAAGGAGATGAGTTTATAAATGTTTTCTCCGTTAATGCATCAAGCGCCGGAGTTTTCAATCGTTCTTCCAGTATATAACGAAGAAGATAATCTCAAGACATTAGCTGATGGCATTCTAAATGCCATGACTTCTGTTACGAAATCTTATGAAGTTATCTTTGTGGACGATGGCAGTACTGATGGGAGTCAAGAAGTTTTAAAAAAAATATGTGATCAATATCCCACTTTTCGTGGCTTAGTATTTCAGGAGAATTGTGGTCAAACCGCTGCCTTTGATGCCGGCTTTAGAAACGCGAAGGGGAAAGTAATAATTACAATGGATGCAGATTTACAGTATGATCCGGGGGACATACCATCATTATTGAAGAAACTTGACGAATCTGATGCGGTCTGCGGGTATAGGGCTAATCGGGCGGATACATGGGTAAAGAGAATTTCCTCAATAATTGCCAATTATGTCCGCAACAAGTTGAGCGATGAAAGCATTCGCGATGTGGGATGCTCTTTGAAGGCGTTTAAAAAAGAATGTCTGGATAACGTAAAGTTGTTTGAAGGCATGCATCGTTTTTTTCCGACATTGATTAAAATGGAGGGCTATAAAGTTGTTGAGGTCCCTGTAAACCATTTCCCAAGAAAATACGGATATTCAAAATACAGCATTCAGAACCGCATTTTAAAATCTTTTCGAGATCTCCTGGCTGTCAGATGGATGAAAAGTAGATATTTGAATTATAAAATTATAAAACAGTTTACTCGTGAAGATTAACATTAAATCAATCCCAACATTTCTTATCGTAATTTCAGTTATCTATTTCTTGCCCGGTTTATTCTCTCCGCGGGATTTCTGGATAGAAGACGAAGCCAGGTACGCAGAAATTGTTCGCGAGATGATGATAGAGCATGAATGGTTTATTCCTCACTTAAACGGCCATTACTACCCTGACAAGCCTCCTCTTTATTTTTGGCTGGTTATTTTCTCCTCAATAGTTTTTGGCACAATATCACCCTTTACTTTTTTACTTGTTACTTTTTTCAGCACAGTAGGATGCATTGTAAGCATATACTGCCTGGGTAAATATCTCTTTGACAGCATGTCAGGATTCCTCGCTGCGATAGTTTTAACCTCAACTTTTCTATTCATCATCTCCGGCCAAATTGCCCGTATGGATATGTTGTTCGCTCTATTCATTACGTTATCCATCTTTTCTTTTTATTATGCCTTCCGTGAGAAAAACAGGAGTTATTATATCATTTTTTATTTTTTGTGCTTTCTGGCTATCTTAAGTAAAGGGCCTCTCGGTTTTATATTCACATTTCTTCCTGCAGTCCTTTTTCTGATTTACAAAAAAGAATATCTAGAACTAAAGGAATTTATTCTCAACAAGGGTTTTATTCTGCTGTTATCATTACTGATCGGTTGGGTTTTATTTTTGATTCTTGGCGGGCATTATGACTATATAAGAATTATTATTGTGGAACAACTACTTGGCCGCGCGGTTAATTCCTTTATCCATAAAGAACCGTTCTATTACTATATCCTGGTTTTCCCTTTTGTTTTTTACCCATGGATTCCCTTTCTACCTAGAGCGATGTTTCATCTTCATTCCACTCAGAGAGATGCTTTCGCACTTTTGCTAATTTGGTTTATCTCAGGATTTCTTGTTATATCGATGATTAGCGGGAAATTATTCATATACCTGTTGCCGCTTTTTCCACCCATGGCCTTAGTGATCGGAAAATTTTTTGGTGATTTTTTTCAAAAATACGATCAATATAAATATGATCTGCTAATTGAGGGAATTGTCTCCTGTGTGCTATTTGGTTTAATGTTGATTCTCTTTCCAATAGCATTAAAAGTATATTTTCCCCAAGAAATCAGTTTTTTCCTGCCGTTATTGGTGGCTTTCGTGCCTGTGTTTGGACTTGCTCTTGTTTTCACCTTAAAGAGAAACGTAAAATTCTATATTGCTCTTTCTTTTATTGGAATGTTTCTATTTTCATTTTTTTCATTTGGATATGCGGGTTCACATATAAGTAAACATTTTTCTTCCAGAGTACTTAGCGAAAAAATAACAAAACTGTCGCGGAAAGGTTTTATGGCTACAAGTTTTAATGTTACTCGGGGAATCTTTAATTTTTATGCTGACAGTTACATTAAAGAATTAACCTTTGATGAATTGCAGACCCTGTTAAGCTCTAACAAGAAATTTCAGTGTGTGCTTAAAGAACATGAGCTGAAAAGATTAAATAAGCCAATTTCTAAGATAGTTAAAGTAGTTGGCGAGTACGATTTATCATTTGAGAAGTATCTTTTAATTACAAATTAAAAGGAGGATAAAATGAATTATTTCTGGCTAACGTTAGGTTTATTTGCGCAGTTTCTTTTCTCCATGAGGTTTCTAGTGCAGTGGATAGCTTCAGAGAAACAAAAGAAAAGTGTCGTACCTATTTATTTCTGGTATCTCAGCATCGGGGGAAGCACTCTCCTTTTGTTTTATGCTATTCATAGAAAAGACCCTGTATTTATTTTAGGACAGAGCATGGGGCTGTTTATTTACTTCAGAAACTTAATGCTGATTCACTCAAAGAAAGGAGATCCATATATTTCATAAAAAATATATCTTATTTGATATATTTTCGATTTGCGTAAAATACTGTCCGGCAAAGCCAGAAACAAATTCACCTTATTCTGTCAATCCTGTTAGGTTTAATAATTTAATAGTTCCACAGTATGAAGTACAGGACGATTATAACCCGCGCGGTTTAAGACATCCATAATCTGCATCTGGCATGCTGGACACCCAGTGGCAACAACATCAGCGCCCGTATGCTTAATACTATCAGCTTTTCTCTTTCCTATTTCGAGAGAAAGATCATAATGTTTTAAATTGAAGCCTCCGGCCCCTCCACAGCACGCATCCGGATTTTCCATTTCAACAAAATCAACCCAGGGAAGCGACTTCAATATTTCTCTTGGTTCTAAATATGTATTTAGTCCCCGTTTTAAATGACAGGGATCATGGTAAGTAACTCTGATTTTCTTGTCAGAACAGATTGCTTTTTGCAATTGTTTGATAGTTGCTGAATGACCTTTGTTATCACTACCCACCATATTTTGAAGGTCTTCTGTCTCACATTTATTAACAAGTAAAAACTTATGAATGTCGATCACTTTATTTGCGAAATCGGAAAAATCACCATTGACATTTAAGAGAATTTCATATACGGACTTTAAAACTTGTCCGCACGTAGCACAATTGATAATGATATAATCCGGATTTAACTGTAATAATATCCTGAAGTTTTCTTGGGCCAACTTTAATGTTGTTTTGTGATCTCCCATATAATAAGCTGGCGCTCCACAGCATCCAAGATTTTTAGGAATAATAGTTTCAATATTATTCGCCTTCAATATGCTGATTATCTTCTGGCCCGTCTCCTGAAAAACAAAATCGGTCATGCAACCGGTAAAAAAAACTACACGCATTTTTGGTTTTTCAACTTTGATTGTTTCAGGCAATTCATCTTTCAGGTTTCGCTTTCCAAATTGAGGAAGATTTTTCTTTATTCCATTTTTTACAAAAGGCAGGAATTCCTTCAGCCAGCCTTCCGCAGGAATTCGGTTATAAAAAAGATTGCCAGCCATTCCCATTAGTTTAAATAATGGATATAAAGACCTTTCATTATTGCCAAGATATTTAAAAACTATCTTTGAAATGAAGTCCGAACCGTTCTTTTCAAAATAATCTCCCTTTGCGGCGTTAATTATTTTGACCGGGTCTATACCACGAGGACAGTTTGTTACACAGCTTAAGCAGTTTGTGCATTTGGAAATGCGATCCGCAATTCCGCTGGAAAACTTGAGGTCTCCCTCTGCTACAGCTTCCAGTAAAGCAAGCCTTCCCCTTGCCACCATGGATTCATCACCGGTAGCTATATAAGTAGGGCACTCTGGCTGGCAGATGCCGCATTTTACACATTGTGAAGCCTTATCCAGATATTTTCCCACTATAGAATCCATAATTTATATATTAACATGATCTACGCAAAGATGGGATAAAAGAAAGCGCCAAGTTGCAGCAAACACAATTCGGTAAGGAATACTGAATTGGATGGATTCCGAAGGAAAACCGCCCGAAAGGTTGATGCCTGGATGGGCGAAATCACATAGAGCTTCCACCCTGGAGTGCCATTAAAAAAATTTCTTCAAAAAACAAGTTCTTACAGAGTAATAGTATATATCGATTTTCTTCTTGAAAATAGATGATTAATTGCTATATTTTAATGCCTTGCAATCCCGCGCTTTTGAGTCAAGAATTTAACTGGTAAAAAAAGGAGGTACTATAGAATGTCTATTGATGGTTATATAGACTACAAAAGACGAGAATTTTGTCATGACATTAAATGCTCTATTCAGCTCGATTTGAATGCGCAGGAAGAAGGCTCTGGAGAGTATGAAAGAATCAGGTCTATCTGCAAAAATGACTGCAAATACACAACCTATCAGTTTCATCACTGGTTAATTGACAAGGGATACCTTATTGTCAGACCGGAATGACCGGAGAACAGTAGAAAAATTTTATATCTTCGGTCTCAGCGTACTCTGCCGTTAATAGTAGTTTTTATATTTTTAAAAAGGAGGAAACAAAATGGATTGGGGAATGAAAAACCGAATGTCAAGATTGATTCAACCGGATGGAAAATGTTTCTTCTTGCCTATTGATCATGGATATTTCCAGGGGCCGACCTCCTGTTTGGAAAAACCAGGGGAAACCATAAAACCTCTTTTGAGATATTGTGACGCCCTTTTTGTGACAAGAGGGGTAGTGCGGTCCGCAATTGATCCTGCAATAAAGAAACCTATAATTCTTAGGGTTTCTGGCGGGACAAGCATGGTGGGAAAAAATCTTGCCAATGAAGTCATAACAACTGCTATTGACGATGTCATTCGTATAAATGCTACGGCTGTGGGGATATCCATTTTTGTGGGTAGCGATTATGAGAAACAAACGCTCAATAACCTCACAAGTCTTGTCAACGAATGTGAAAAATACGGAATTCCGGTTATGGCAGTAACTGCTGTAGGGAAAGAACTTGAAAAACGCGGCGCAAGATATCTTGCCCTGGCTTGCCGAATTGCTGCCGAATTAGGAGCAAAAGTTGTAAAGACATACTGGTGCGCTGATGACTTTGAAAAAGTGACAAACGGATGCCCTGTCCCGGTTGTGATGGCAGGAGGTCCTAAATGCGAAACAGACAAAGAAGTCCTCGAGTTTGTCCATGATGGAATGCAAAAAGGGGCGATAGGGGTAAACCTGGGGAGAAATGTCTGGCAAAACCCTAATGCCTTGCCGATGATGAGAGCACTCCATGCAATAATTCACAAAAATGCTTCTGTCGGAGAAGCATTTGATCTTTTTAATTCAATAAAGAATGAAAAATTATAATTATTAAGTTTAAATTACGAGAATCTAAACTTGGATGATATCCCATGGTTTGGCAAGCCCACCATGATATATACCTGCAACCCTGAGCACTTTGATATACTCAGGGTAGGCTTTGCCTAAGGGTTGTCAATCATTTGATTTCGACCATCCTTGGCCTCAACCCTGCGGGCTGCCTTCCTTTGGAATCCGCCCAATTCGGCTTTCCTGACGAAAGTGTTTAGCAAGCGCATTTACCGTAGCTTGCTGCATGGTTAGCGAGTGAACTTAAAATAAATTCATACTCTACACTGAAGCTCTACTATGGGGAACTTCAATTGTGTTTGTGACCGAAGGCCACGCTGTGCAATTTATGATTAATAAATTCCTTTTTTTTAACAATTTTTATGAAAAAACCTCTCTTTATTATAGCAGGAACAAACAGCGGGTGTGGTAAAACCACAGTTACTTTAGGTATTATTCATTCGCTTGTAAAAAAGAAATTAAAAACTGCTGCCTTTAAAATTGGACCGGACTATATAGACCCAAGTTATCATAAAGCCATTACAGCTAAACCTGGATGCAATTTAGACTCCTGGATGATGAGCAAGGAAACTATCTGTCATTTAATTAATAAAAATATGAACCTATCAGACATAGGTGTTATAGAAGGGGTTATGGGTCTTTATGATGGCATATCAGGTAATGAATATCCTAAGGGGAGTTCGGCGCATATAGCGGAAATTTTGCAAATTCCCATAATCCTAGTAGTAAACGCAAAAGGATTAGCCCATTCAATTGTTCCTATTATTAATGGATTTAAAATGCATGGTAAAAAGCGCCCAAGGGGCCGTAACCAAATAGAGCTTCCGCCCTGGAGAGCTAACAAAAAAACTTCTCAGGGTAATAGCATAAAATTTCTTGGTGTTATCCTGAACCATGTTGGAAGCGACAGCCATTACAAGATACTTAAACAATTAATAGAGAATGACTGTAAGTTGCCATGCTTTGGCTTTATAAAAAAACTTGGTTTTAAACTTCCTGAACGGCATTTGGGACTTGTTCCATTTCAGGAATTAGACGGCAGTAGCCTTATCCTGGATGAAATCACGGAAAATATTGATATTGAGTTAATACTTAAAGAATCAGCCGAAAACTCTATAGCCCTCAAAACTTCAACTAAAAAGGGAAATAAGGTATATGACCTGGTACTTGCAGTTGCAAGAGATGATGTATTCAGTTTTTATTACGAAGACAATCTGGATGTCTTAAAAGAGCAGGGAGTACAATTGAAATTTTTCAGTCCTGTTCAAGATAAATCCTTACCTGAAAATATAGATGGAATTTATTTGGGGGGAGGATTCCCGGAAATATTCCCGAGAGAACTTTTGTCAAATAAAACTGTCATGGATGATATCAGAGTAAAATTCAAAGAAGGCATTCCTATTTACGCGGAATGCGGTGGATTAATATATATTTTCGAAACTTTGATTGATCATGATAATAACAAATATAAAATGCTTGGATTGATAAAAGGCACTGTAAAAATGGAACACAAAAAACAGGCCCTGGGATATTATGAAGCAAAATTAAATAATTTAGACTTGCCTCTGTTACGCGGACATCAATTCCATTACTCTCGTGTTATCGACGTGGATGACCCGGAAGTTCTTCCCTTGTATGAAACAAAAAAACCTTCAGAAAAGAAATGGAACGAGGAAGGATACAAAAAGAAAAACTTAATAGCAAGTTATTTACACCTTCATTTCAGAGATCAAATGGAATTTGTTCATTATTTTTTAGAGAAATGCAAATGAAAGTGTTTAGAGATCGCATTCCCCGTAGTTTGCTGGGGAGCTTCAATTTAACGCAGAGGGCGCAAAGATCGCTGAGAAAAACCTTTTTTAGACAGGAGATGCAGGATGGACTGGATTTCTTTCTCCATACTGTGTGAAAAAGAAAAAATATCCAGTAAACCTTGTTAATCCTCTCAAAGAATGTAAGTCTTTTCTCTGTATTGCAAACTTATCAAATAGTGTTATTTTGACACAATTATTGTTAGCAGATTGGGCAGCAGCCCATTTGGTTATCGGCTATCCGGTGCCAAAACCAAAATGCAATGAAGCTTTGATCCGGGTAACGATGGCTGGTATTTGTAATACCGATCTTGAAATAATAAATGGGTATATGGATTTTAAGGGTGTGCCGGGTCATGAATTTGTGGGGATTGTTGAAAAAAGTGAAGAAAAGAAATGGGAAGGGAAGAGGGTAGTAGGGGAGATCAATATAGGATGCGGCGTCTGCTCTTATTGCTTGAGCCGGATGAAAAATCACTGTCCCAACCGGTCGGTTCTTGGCATTCTGAAAAAAGACGGTGCTTTTGCCGATTATATTACTCTCCCTGTCAGGAACCTTCATGCAATTCCTGACTCGGTTTCAAATGAAGAAGCTGTCTTTATGGAGCCTATTGCCGCGTCATTTCAAATTTGTCATCAGATAAAGATAAAACCCAGCGATAAAATTTGTGTCCTTGGCGATGGGAAACTAGGCATTCTTGCCGGACAGGTGCTTTTTTTAACAGGATGCAACCTAACCGTTATCGGACATCACGAAGAAAAACTCTCCATTTTAAGTCAAATAGGGATTCATACAAGTTTAAATGAAGATATAAATGGTAAATTTGATGTAGTAGTAGACTGCACCGGTTCGCCATCCGGTCTTAAAAAATCCCTGGCTCTTGCAAAGCCTAAAGGGAAAGTTATTCTCAAAACCACTCTGGAAAAGAGAGAACCAGTAAACTTGAACGCAGTGGTAATTAATGAAATAGATCTGATCGGATCACGATGCGGTCCTTTTGCTCCTGCTACCAGAGCGCTTCAAAAAAAGCTAATTGATACCAAGCCTTTAATCAGCAAAACTTATTATTTAGATGAAGGGATGGAAGCGTTTAAATATGCCTCTCAAAGAGGAGTTTTGAAGGTTATTTTAAAGATAAAATAAGTCCTCTCTTTAGCAACGAGTTACACTAATCCACCAATTTAAAAACTGTAGACAAATCTCTCTTAAATTATTATATTTTTTTATGATGGTTTCTTCTTCAAGACAGCTACTGCTAGCAAAAGCCAGGATGTAATAAATGAAAGACCGCCAATAGGAGTAAGAACTCCGAACCAGTGAACTCCGCTCAAGGCAAAAACATATAAACTTAAAGAAAACAAAACAATTCCTGTAACCATTAACCAACCTGAGAGCTTTACAAGGCGAGAAGAAGTGACTAAAGTTGACACAAAGGCTACAGCAAACAACCCAATAGAATGAAATAAATGGTATAAAGTTCCTGTCTTGAATGTTGCCAGCAGTTTAGCTGTTAATGCAGCTTTTAAAGAGTGAGCAGCAACTGCACCCAGTATTACAGCAAGCGCTGCATTGATACCACCAAGAATGATAAAGATTTTTGTTTCCTTTTGCATTGTGCTCAAAAATCACTAATCAAAAAGCGACCCCAGCTCCCGACTAAGTGCTAAAGGCTGATCGTTGTACATATCATACAGTAAAGAGGAGTCTAGACCCGTTTTTAAAGCCAACAGAAGGTTTGACCCCTTTTATTTATTCTATATTTTAGACTCTGTCATTAAGAAAAAGATTTATTTGAATCGTTTTTATATCCTGAATGTCTAATGTATAATTTAAACAAATAAATGGAGGTGGGTAAAACTATGAGCGGACATCCACAGGGCATACCAAGTGGGCATGGGAAAGATAATTTTGATGTAACTGATTTAAGAGAAAAGGGGGCTTTAAAAAATGGTGAGCGGCAGGTACTGGACAGACGTCTTTTTATGCAATTACTGGTCTTTGGTGATGTAAAGGACAGTGAAAATATGATTAAAGAACTGGAGAAGGATAATATTACTGGTGCGCTTTATAACGATATTAACGATCCTCATGGAGTTGGTCTTCTTACTATTAGTGAAGACCCTCAGTTTTTTGTAACAAAGTTAAGGGAATTCCTTGATAAAGAAATTTTTTCTTCTATCAGGCTCAAGTCTGAATATACAATGACAGGGAGGAATTATGCTCTTGGCCATGAAGAAAACCTTAAAGACTGGTTGCTTGACAGGCCAAAACGAGTGACTACCGACCCCGAATGGCCCTGGGCTGTGTGGTATCCGTTGCGACGTAAGGGAGCCTTTTCATTGCTCTCTCAAAAAGAACAAATGCAGATTCTAAGAGAACACGGGATGATAGGCCATGAGTTCGGAAAAGCCGACTTTGCTCGTGATATCCGACTCTCCTGCACAGGCATCGATAAAAATGATAATGATTTTGTAATTGGCCTGTTGGGAAAAAAACTGTACCCTCTATCAGCCCTTGTGCAGGCCATGCGAAAAACAAAACAGACTTCTACTTTTATAGAAAAAATGGGTCCATTTTTTATAGGATACGCAATATGGCAGAATTCAGGTTCTTAACACTTTCAAATTAAAAAGATCTGAACCACGACCCCCCGTCAACTGGTTACTGCTTCATAGATAGTTGATTTATTGATATAGAGACGTGTGTAATGCTGACCGCTAGGTATTGACGTTTGATAGCTGTACTTATTATACAGTCAAGGGGAGACTTGGCCCCTTTTTTCAGCCTTTAAATGGGTGACCTCTTAGCACAGCTGATCAATTACAATTGGTAACTTCGTAAAAGCAACGTTTGCTATCGAGAAAAAGTTGTGTTCCTTTATGGGTAAAATTATAACGAGTCGTACTCCTATCGTTATATACAAGAAGTAACGATCCCTTGATGAAGTGAGTTTTTGGAAGTGCCTAACTGTTAATTGACCATTGTTATTTTATCCCTTCTGTTCATAACTTCTGCAGCCATAATATATAATACTAAGGCAATGAACAGGACTGCATGAAATCCCCATGCTAAAGCAAGAATAATCGCAAGGACAGAGCTTAATACTGAAGAACACCCATTCGCGCACCAGGCCCAGGGAATGGAAGCAGGTGAAAAAGATTCAAGCTTTATAATCCCCATAGGAAAGGGCATCCCCATAAAAAATCCAAATGGAAAAATAAATATTACAGCCAACACCAGCCTTATTATTAAAGGAAAGAATAAAATCTTATCCCAGAGGGTTGATAAGAGATAAAAGAGAAGAACCATGCCGCAAAGTATATATATAATTTTCCTTATGCCAAGCATGTTTATTGGTTTGTATTTTCCGGAAACAAAACTTCCAATACCGGCTGATATCAGGAAGGAAAATATCACTGTGGCAAAGGCATAAACAGGATGATCTAAAAGTAAAATAAATTTTTGTATTATGACAATCTCTATCATCATGAAACCTGATCCGATGAAGAAAAAATATGTTAAATAACTTCCTAAACCTTCAGGGAAATATGGGAGAAGGGATTTAGTCCCGCGTGAAAAAAATGCCGGCAACAAAATGAAAACTATACTGGCAAAAAGCGCCTGAACAAAAACAATTGGAACAAGGTATCCACCCTCAATGATGGGTAGCCATTTGTCTCCCATGCTTTTATAAAGATCGTTAAGCCTGTCCCATTTAAAGAAATGATGGAAGTATGGCTTATTATCCGTAACCGAGCTGACATCAAACAGGTAATTTCCTAAAAAATCATTCAGGCTGTCTTTGTTTAAAATATTTGTGATTAATTCATGATAAATCGGTTTATCAAAAATATTGAATTGATTTAGTTCTCTTTCAGTAATTCCGTTATAATAGACAGAGTCAAACCATAATGAACTGCAAAATTCCTGTAGCCGTTCAATCTCCGCTGAATGGAATTCATTCTTTTTTATTAAAAATGTAATCGTTCCCCAGGTCCTGAATATAAAAAAATGTTTTTGCGGATTTAGCGTTCCCATTTTTTCTAATGCTGAATAGAGAATATTTAACAGCCTCAGTTCCGAGCGCGGAGGAGGGTGAAGAAAGACGGTAATACTTAAAAGACCCTCTGCGGATAAATGACTGTATAACTCTTCAAAGGCTTCTTCTGTATAGCGGTAATCTTCATTAAGACCCTGAACAACCGTGGAAGCCGGTGCAAATATATTTGAAGGGGAGATTTGTATTAAATTATATTTATCGCTTTTCCCTTTTAAAAGGTTTCTCCCTTCACCAATTTCCACAGTTACTTCTTTTTTAGAATAAATATTGCCTGAAAAACTATCGTAATCGTTTTTAATTAAATCGTAAATTAACCGGTTTCTTTCTATGACAGTTATATCAGTTTTGCCGTGGTACAATGCCGACAAAACGTCAAGACCACCTCCCGGGTCCAATACTAAAACCTTTTTAATGTCCTTCTTCGTAAAGTAAGACGCGGAAGTGGGAAGGAAATCAATAAAACCGAGTTTCTCACGATTGTCAGGATAATTTGTAATTGCTGTTAAGTTGCCGCCGTCAATTGAAAAACCTATCTGATCGGGTAAGGATTCAAGATATTTCAGGCTTAGTCCGGGAGCGAATCTGATAGCAGGGCTTTCCACCACATCCAATCTGGAATAAGAATTCCATCTGCTTTTAATGAGATGAGCGTCGGGAAATTGTAAAGCTACTTTTAATCCTTTATAGGGAGATATTCGAACATTCAAGAAATCCGGTTGGATGTAAAGTAATGCCGATAAAAATATTAAAAGGGCTAAGACTCCTTTTTTAACTTTCCCTTTGTTGGAAAGCTGATAAAAAATAGTTCCCACCAATCCGATTAAAGATGCGAAAAGTACGGCGCCGCTTTCACTAAAAAAAGAAAAAGCAAAAAGGGCAATAACTGAGCCGGATGCCGCTCCGATTAGATCAAAAAAATAAAGGGTATGTGATTCTGTTGAAATGTTAGATAAAGCCATAGAAATGATAAGTCCAGCAAAGAAAAATGGGATGGAATAAAACAAATAATAAAAGAAGATGTAATAGAGTTGGTGGATATCCCATGAAATTTTAACGGGATCAAAAGGAATCCGGTTTGAAACAGCGTAAAAAAAAGGAATAGACAAGGAAAATAAAAGGGAGAGATAAAAAAGATATTTGGAAATATCCTCTTTGTTAATTCGAGGAATTAACATTAAAAAAGAACCGCTTGCCCCGTACCCTAAGAGAGCAATGCTGACAACCATAAACGCAAAATGATACCAGAGAGAAACGGAAAAAATTCTTATCAGAGATATTTCGAAGATCAGTGCCGCGCAGGAGGTAAAAAAAATACCGATAAAAATAAAGTTGGAGGATTTTTGTGACATATAAAATTTTACCGCGGAGATAATATTTTATGGGTCAGGGCTTAGCTTCAAAAACATATCCTGTTTATCCTATCAGAAGAGCTTTTGATTTAGACCCTCCATGGCCTCAACCCTTTGGGTTGCTTTCCGTTGGATTCCGTCTAATTCGGCTTTCCTTGGCGAATTGTGGTCATTTTCTTCGTGAGCTTCGAGGTAATAAAAATCTTATTTTACAATTTCCGTTCCCACACCTTTTTTAGTAAAAATCTCTAATAGCACAGCGTGTCTGAGTCTACCGTCTATTATATGAGTTTTTTTGACTCCTTTTGAGAGAGCTTTAATGCAGCTCTCTACTTTAGGCTGCATTCCATCAGAAATGGTTTTGTTTTTTATCAATTTTTGAGCATCTTTTTTATTAAGCGTACTGATTAGGTTCCCGGTTTTGTTCTTTATCCCTGCTATATTGGTCAACAGGATTAACTTTTCTGCTTTAAGAGCAGCCGCAACATGACTGGCAACAAAGTCCGCGTTAATATTCAGGGTTTCTCCCTTTTTACTCATGCCTACAGGGGCGATAACAGGAATACGGTTCTTTTCCAGCAGCGATGATATAACAGAGTGATTCACAGAAGTAATTTCTCCGACATGACCCAAATCGATGATTTCAGGTCGGTTCGTTTCAGGAGTGATACTTTTAAATTTGTGTTTCTTTGCCTGAATCATCTCACTTTCTTTACCGCTTAATCCAGCCGCTTTTCCCCCGTGTTTATTGATGAGCGATACAATTTCCTTATTTACTTTTCCAGCCAGGACCTTTTCGATAATACCCATACTTTCGGCACAAGTAACCCTAAGTCCATTAACAAACTTTGATTTTATCCCCATTTTCCTCAATGTTTTTCCTATCTGTGGGCCGCCGCCGTGAACAATGACCGGGAATATCCCAATATACTTCATCAATACGATATCGAGAGCAAAGTTATCTTTCAGAGTCTTATTGATCATTGCATTGCCGCCGTATTTAATAACAATGATTTTTTTATAAAAAGTTTTTATATATGGCAGTGACTCTAAAAGAACATCTGCTTTTTTTATTAGTTTTTCCATTATCTATATAATATAAAAAAAGGTTTTTTGCTGAGCCCTGACCCCCAATCCCTGAAAGCTGAATTAACATTTAGCCACAGAACATCGCGGAATTCCACAGATATTTTGTTTTAGTAATGTTTTTGTACTAGAAAGAATAGAGATGGCTAGAAAGAAAAATCAAGAAGGTTCAGAGAAAACAACCCTAATGAATATAAAGAATCAAAATTAAAATATTTAAAGCTTGATGTAGGAGATACTTAATCCCCCATTTCCCATATAAAGTTGTATTTTTTTCCTACTAATTATTGTATTATACGAACCTTGAATTTCATGGATCCAAAATAACAAGCAATGCAAGTTTACTTGCCTACCGGTAAATAGTATGTGGCGAGATTGAATGGGGAATATAAATTAATTGATCGATTCATTTAAAAATTTAGGTTTATCTGAAAACACCTTGAAAGTCCTAAAACAAAAGGGCTTTGAAGAGCCGACCCCTATCCAGAAAAAAACGATACCGGCGGTCCTAAAGGGGGCCAAAGATGTCGTAGG
Organism: uncultured Nitrospirota bacterium; assembly: GCA_913051775.1. Classification (GTDB taxonomy): domain Bacteria; phylum Nitrospinota; class Nitrospinia; order CAJXCL01; family CAJXCL01; genus CAJXCL01. The sequence goes on from CAJXCL010000008.1 coordinate 54,806, forward strand.
ACAAGCCCAGACAGGAACAGGCAAGACCGCAGCTTTTGGCCTGCCTATTATTGAGCTTCTTCAGGAGAGACTTGGAGTGGTACAGACCCTTGTCCTTACTCCCACTAGGGAATTGGCCATCCAGGTGGCGGAGGAAATTAATTCTCTGAAAGGAAAAAAAAGATTGAGCATCGTTCCTATTTACGGTGGACAATCTTTTGATCTTCAACTAAGAAGTTTGAAAAAAGGGGTCGATATTGTTGTGGGAACTCCGGGCAGGATATTGGATCATTTACGGCGACGCACTTTGAGGTTGGATAAAATATCTTTTCTGGTTTTGGATGAAGCTGACGAAATGCTCAATATGGGGTTTCTAGAAGATGTGACAGAAATAATGAAAAGCGCAGGACTTAATAGGCGAACCCTTCTGTTTTCAGCCACTATGCCCCAGGAAATAAGGCACATCTCTAAAAAATATATGGGGGAGCATGATGTCCTGAAGGTAAGCAAGGGGCAACTTACCATAAGGCAAACGGACCAGATCTATTTTGAGGTTTCCCCCTCGGATAAGTTCGAGGCCCTATGCAGAATTATAGACATTGAAGAAGAGTTTTATGGCCTTGTCTTTTGCAGGACAAAAATTGACACCGATACGATAGCCAACCATCTGGGAGAACGCGGCTATGACGCGGACGCTTTGCATGGAGATCTGTCGCAGGGACAGAGGGAAAAGATATTGAACAAGTTCAAAAAACGTCTTATTAATATTCTGGTAGCTACCGACGTAGCAGCAAGGGGATTAGACGTGCAGGATCTTACCCATGTCATCAACTTTTCTCTTCCCCAGGACCCGGAGTCGTATATTCATAGGATAGGGCGAACGGGCAGGGCGGGGAAAGAGGGGAATGCCATTACCTTTATAACGCCAGAAGAATATAGGAAACTGCAATTTATAAAAAGAGGGGCTAAAACGGATATCCGCAAAGCAAAATTGCCCAGGGTCAAAGACGTCATTAAAACAAAAAAAACAAGAATTAGAACAGACCTTGAGGGAATTGTGAAAAAAGAGCTCAGGCTTGAATTCCTAGAAATGTCTAAAGAGCTTCTAAAAGATATAAAGCCGGAAAATATGGTGGCGGCCCTCCTTCAGTATTCCTTTCAGGATGTACTGGATGAAAGGAGTTATACGGAAATAGCGGATGCCGTTGTTGATAAAAAAGGGAAAACACGCCTTTTTATGAAACAGGGAAAACGTGACGGATTGACCCGTAAAAAGATGATAGATTTTGTTAGGGATAAATGCGGAGTAAAAAGCGGGAATGTCCGGGATATTCAGATCCTGGACAAGTTTTCTTTTTTAACCCTTTCTTTTCATGATGCAGAGATTTTATTGTCTCATTTCAAAAAACGGAAAAGTGGCCAAGGCACGCTTTTTTCAAAGGTCAGGAAAACCCGAAAGTAGAAATATGAGTTCTTTAATAAATCCGTATATTTTTATTCTGCAATAATATAAATATTTTCTGTCTATCTCTCTGTTTTTTCTTGCTACATGTGCGAAAGAACTGGTTGGGGTTAATGTTAAGGGGAATTTTTGGAGAGTGTCCTTTCAGGACGGGGTGTGTTAAAAAAATATTTTTAAGTAATATATAGAGAGAATTTACGAAGACAGGATGTTAATTTTATGAGCGAAATATCCTCCACCAAAACCATTGTCTATATTGACAACCGCCACACCGGTCGCGCAACTGTTCAGCATGGTTAAAAGAGCTGCAACACCTTGAAAGCTGGCTCCGTATCCAATACTTGTTGGAACAGCTACAACAGGCTTTTCCACTAGGCCTCCTACCACACTGGCTAAAGCACCGTCCATACCGGCTACGACAACTATAACATTTGCTGCAAACAAAGATTCTTTTTTATCAAGAATTCTATGAATACCGGCCACTCCTACATCATAGATTTTTTCCACATTACTACCAAGCGTCTCAGCGGTAACAACCGCTTCTTCGGCTACAGGAATGTCGGAGGTTCCAGCGGATAAGACTAAAGCCTTGCCTTTCTTTTGTTTCTTTTTTTTTGTTGGGACTACAATTGCGCGCGCAAGTTCATTATATTGAGCCCGTGAGTTTATCTTTTTAATTCTTTTATAAATTTCCTTGTTGCCTCTCGTGGCCAGCAGGGTATCTCCTGCAGCTAAAATCTTTTTAGCAATAGATGTAATTTGCGGTATGGATTTTCCTTCACAGTATATGACTTCCGGAAAACCTTTTCTTAAATTCCGGTGATGATCAATCCGGGCAAATCCCAAGTCTTCATAAGGAAGCATTTTTAATTGCTCTAATGCCTTTTCAGGAGTGATCTTTCCTTTATGGAGACCGTTTAGTAGTTTTTTCAGAGAATCTTCGTTCAATCTTTCTCCTAATAAATATTTTAGATTATCAGGTATATTATATTAGAATATAGCTGTAAACCAAAATGCAAATTATGGTTGCTCAATATCACATGGCAAGAGATAGAATTATGAAATTTAAAGTGTGTGAAAAAGAAAAGGATGTTCGGGTAGATCTTTTTTTATCACAAAAAAATATCGGGTTTTCAAGATCCCAGATTAAAAAAATTATAGATGATGGGTTTGTCCTTTCCGGAACGCATTCTCTGAAAGCGAAATACAGGGTCAAGAATGGAGAGCATATTAAAGTTATTATGCCGCCTACAAGAAAGCTGAATGTGGAAGCGGAGAATATTCCTCTTGATGTTGTTTATGAAGA
>CAJXCL010000009.1 GCA_913051775.1 uncultured Nitrospirota bacterium
GCTGTATTTTTTTAAAAGTATGCCCTAGTGGGACATTATCTCACCGCCGTTCTCACAGCAGCAGCGGAGAAAGGGTTATTGGATACAAATAGTGCTTGGTATTTAACCAGAAGATAGGGGTATAATTGGTTGCTTACATAGCTCTGCATCTCACAGATATCATTCACATTTATTAAATCAGGAGCATTAAGCAGAAAGAAATGCTTTCAGAGCTTATTAAAGGAATATCATCGTGGTTTGAACTTGAAGCAAGAATTGCAAGCTTACCTACTCAACTCGATAGGGGAAATGCGTTTAAAGAGTTTTGTCATGGGTTCTTCATTTTAGACCCTGTGTTTCAGTTCAAAAAAGTCTACTGCCAAAAAGAAATCCCTCCTTCTATTCTTGAACGTCTTGGTTACCCTGAAAGAAAATATATCGGAATTGATGGAATAGCTTTATCTAACAATGGGAAGATAACAGCATATCAAGCGACTTAAATATCAAGATGCTGATAAGGTAGGGGTTCTAAAACCCTTTCAAATAAAATGCCGAGGGCCAGAATCGAACCGGCACAGTGCTAAGCACCGAGGGATTTTAAGACGTTTTCCCTACCTTTTATAAACATTTCTAAACCCCTAATTTACCTATCATTTCCTTATCAGTCAAGTATTTAATTGTTCTGTGTAAGTTGCTGGAGTTGGGTAGAGTTGGCAGGAATTTAGACATCGTGGGTACAATTTAGGCACAGTAAAGGGGTGGAATCTTTCAGGGGTGCTGCCTCTTTTTTTGTCTTACCTAATCAACCATATGATCTTTAGCAAAAGTCTATTTGTATTTGTCATTAGTAATAAATCTCATACTGTGCTACTGCAATCTTCAAAATTAGTTTCATTTAATATGGTTTTAGCATGCTCTTTGTAGAGACCACAGCAGGAGGTAACAGATAAATCTTTTGCTAAATCAGGTAGAGATTTTGCGCCATTATTTACAGAACTACGTATCTGCTCTTCTGTGACAGCTTTACATATACATACATGAGCCATAACTCCTTTTAAAAGGTATATTTTAATAATGACTAAAATGATTAGCGATAACAATTATGTGAGTATTTTTTTAGTTCGAGTGGATTAATAAAATTACATAACACACCAATTCATGGTGGACTCCAAGTTTATCTAAACATACATAGTATTGAATATGAATATCATTATTATTATAACTTAAGTTGTTGGATTTTGTCAAGCTTATTTAAAAAAAAGGGTTAACGGGGTACATTTGCATAAACACACTAAAATGTAAAAATGGATTAGAAAATCTTTTTGATGAAAAATGAACTAGAGACTAACACACTATGTGGTACATTAACTGGGGGCAGGCTAACTACAAAGGATATCACATGTACGCCATGACATATATAAAGCATTTCCGGTTGCTTGCTCTATATTCAGTAGGGATGTTGATTATGCGGCACAGCAATATATTGAAGATGATGGCTTGAAAATTACGCTTTGCCATAATTAGTTGTTATTTTTTTTTGATATTTCTCCAGAATAGGCTTGGAACTATCCTTCCTCCGAGAACCAATCCTGCCCAACCTAACCCCTCAATTAGTGCTATTTCAATATAATGGCATAAAATTAATAAGTTGTAGTTGCTTTTCTTGAAGGAGTTAAAGCAAAAGATATTACAACAGATCGAATGTGAATGAAGAAGACCTAAAGAATGCTTCCAAACAGGTTACAGAGTATCATCAAGAAAAGGTTGGTAGCAAAGATGGGCACAATTTTGGGCACAGTCTGGGGACAGAACAAAAAATTAAAAAAATTGATAGTGCTTATGTTCAGTAGTGGAAAGGATTTGTGAAATGGTAGGGCTCAAGCGACCTTAATGACAAGGTGTAGAGAGGGAAGAGGATTTAAAACCTTTACATATAAATGCCGAGGGCCGGAATCGAACCGGCACAGTGCTAAGCACCGAGGGATTTTAAGTCCCTTGCGTCTACCAATTCCGCCACCCCGGCAGTGCTTGAAGTGTCGAAAAAAATATAGGTAAAAATCATATTGAGATTCATCCTTGAAATCAAGGACAAAATAGTTGCCTTCCCTTAATGTTTATGATAAAAAATTTCATCACACTCTAAAAAAGATAACGCAATGGCTGAAATTACCCCTTTCAAAGGAATATTATATTCACAGGGAAAAATCGAAAACTTCGAATCAGTAGTAGCTCCCCCTTATGACGTAATTTCTCAAAGCTACCAGGAAGAACTTTACCAGAAAAGCTATTATAACATTGTCCGGTTAATTTTAGGTAAAACCTTTGAGTCTGACAATGATCAGAATAACCGGTATACTCGCGCGTATAAAGATTTAAATAACTGGTTGGAAGAAGGAATTCTTCATCAGAATGAACGCGAATGCGTATACTACTATTCTCAGGATTACCTTTTTAATGGAGAAAAGAAAAAACGTGTTGGCTTCGTGGCAAGGGTTAAATTAGAAGAATATAGTAAAGGTATCATATTTCCCCATGAATTTACCCTCTCGAAACCAAAAGAAGATAGACTAAAGTTAACCAGGGCATGCCGTGCCAACTTCAGTCCGGTCTTTGGCCTTTTTTCAGACCAGCAAAACTCAATAGGTAGTTTAATTGATAATGAAGATGAAAGGGAAAGCTTATCAAAGGTAAAGGATTCTGAAGGTGTTGTTCATACCTTTGGAAGCATTTCGAATAAAGATACTATTCAACAAGTAGCTTATTGCATGAAGGATAAAAAGGTATATATTGCGGACGGACATCATCGTTACGAAACCGCACTGGCATACCGGGATGAAATGCGAAAACAGAGTGGTAATTCAGTGAGCGAAAAACCTTATGACTATGTCATGATGTATTTGACCAATATGGATTTGGAGGGAACGTCGATATTTCCCATCCACAGACTTTTATTTAGTTTAGATAATTTCCATTCGGAACAATTGTTGGAATCGTTAAAAGCTAATTTTAATATCCAGGTTTTTCCTTTCGAAAACTCAGAAGAGAAAAACAAAATGCGCGACTACTTGTTTCAACAGATGAAATTGAAGGAAAAGGATCAGTTTTCTTTTGGTCTTTATTTAGGAACAGGGTCTTTTTATCTGCTGAAGTTAAAAGCTAATCCTTTTGTAGATGATAGCACAACTCCAAAAGAGTTTTCCAAGATGGAAGCCTTTATTCTGCATTCTCTTATCATTGAAAAGATTATGGGGATAAAAAAGGAATCGATAAAAAATCAGAGTTGTATTTGCTACAAAAAAAATGAGAAAGAAGCTATAGAAATGGTTGACTCAGGTAAGTATCAAATAGCTTTTTTCCTTAACCCAACTCGAATGGAGCAAGTAAAAAAGGCAGCAGGCGCCGGACTGCGCATGCCGCAAAAATCTACATTTTTTTATCCAAAGCTTCTTTCCGGACTGGTTATTAATCCTCTTACCTGAACCGGCTATTGGCCGGGGCAAAAAAGGGCTTCCGCCCTGTAGAGCATTTAGAAATTTTCTGCCATAAAAAAACAAGAAATTTATTGATTAGGTACTAATAACATGAAAATCATTTCTGCGGAATTTATTAAAAGCGCAGTTGATCCCGCTCATTGTCCAAAAGAAGGTATCCCTGAAATCGCTTTTGCAGGACGTTCAAATGTCGGGAAATCTTCTCTAATAAATTCTCTTCTTAATAGAAAAAATCTGGTTAAGACCAGCTCTACCCCGGGCAAAACTCAATTGATCAATTTTTTTAAAATTAACAACCAGTTTTTCTTTGTAGATCTGCCAGGTTATGGTTTTGCCAGAGTTCCAGTTGCTATAAAAAAAAATTGGGGGAAAATGATAGAGACCTATTTAGAAAAAAGAAAGAATTTAAAGATGGTAGTGCTGATCCTTGATATAAGACATAAACCGACTGATGATGACCGGTTAATGGCAGCGTGGCTTGATTTTCACAAAATCCACACTGTCTTTGTAGCAAACAAATCGGATAAAGTTAAAAAAAGCGAGAAAAACAAGAAGATTCGGTCGATTTTGGAATTTTTAGAAAAAAAGGAAAAAAAGGTTATTATTTTTTCTTCTAAAGATAGGGAGGGGAAAAAGGATTTATGGAGAGTTATCGAAAACTTTATCAGATGAACTAACGTAAAAAAATAAAATCATTGAGTTACATTTAGTGATAAGATGTTAACTCTTTTACTGCAATGATAAATTATAAAATATTATTCTTAAAGAATGAATGGTTATGTATAATGCAAGATATTAAATTTATAATTATGATGTAAATAAGAAATGGTGCGCGTTGATTAAAAAAATACGAATCAAATTGCAGAATCTATTCATTGCGGGACTCCTTGTTCTCCTCCCTATTTCCATTACTGTTTTTATTCTGACATTTATTTTTCAAAAACTGGACAATCTCCTTTCACCTGCTTTTGTAAAATTATTAATTTTATTAGGACTTCCGTTTCGAGAGGGTCAATTTATCCCTGGATTAGGTTTTGTTGCCACAACTATCATTATTATTTTTACAGGACTTATTACCAAAAACATCCTTGGTAGAAAGCTTTTTAGTCTAGGGGAAATTATGGTCGAAAGAATACCTGTGGCTCGAAGCATTTATTCGGGTGCTAAACAAATAATCGATACTGTTTCAAAATCACAGCTCGATGCTTTCAATAAAGTTGTAATGGTTGAATATCCGAGAAGAGGCCTTTTTTCTCTTGGATTTGTTACCTGTGAAGCCAGAGGAGAAATACAGGAAAATACAGAAGAAAATGTCGTTAATGTTTTTATCCCCACCACACCAAACCCAACCTCGGGACTGCTGATTTTTGTTCCGAAAGAAGACCTTATTCCGCTTTCTATGACAGTAGAAGAAGGCATTAAACTGGTGGTTTCCGGCGGTATTGTCACTCCGACTGAAAACAATAATCTCCAACATAAAAAAGAGCTGAAGTCCTGATAACAAAACCGGGGTCAAATCTTTGATATTTGATTTTCATAAATACATTTCCACGTTTTTAAAGTTTATTATTGTTAAATATCAAAGGTGTGATCCCAGATATCTTTTGAGGATATTTTTATATTTTTTTTTACCTGCCGCTGTCTTTATTCATCTTGGTTGCTCAAAGAACGAACTGAAAAATAAAAATATTTTAATCATTGGGATGGAAAATAGTCCTACGAATCTGGACCCACGCTTTGCTTTAGATCTTGCTTCATCTCAAGTAATCCAGTTAATTTTCAATTCGCTTTTAACATACGATATTAATGGTAACTTGATACCAGATCTGGCCGAGAAATGGGAGATTTTCAATAATACTGAATATATATTTTATTTAAAAAAAGAGGTCAGGTTTCATGATGGATTGGAAATGACCTCTGTAGATATAAAGTTTACTTATGACTTTGTGCTAAGCACCAAAAATCAATCTCCCAAAATTGGTGGTCTTGAAAAACTCAAAAGAATAGAAATAATAGATAAATATACTATCAAGTTTATTCTGTCAGAAGCTTTTGGCCCGTTTTTATCAAATCTTACTTTACCTATTATTCCAAGACATGTTGTGGAAAAGATGGGAGATGATTTTGTAAAACACCCTGTTGGAACCGGTCCGTTTAAATTCAGTTCATTTGATATTAATGATAAAATTGTACTTAAAGCTAATAAAAATTACTTCAATAACCCTCCAAGATTGAATGGAATAATTTTCAAGATTTTACCTGACGAAACTGTCAGACTCCTTGAATTGGAAAAAGGGAATGTACAACTTTTACAAAACGCTATTTCACCCGATATTCTTCCCAGATTGAAAAAAAATAACAGGTTAAAAATCATAAAACGACCAGGGACAAACTATTCTTACATTGGATTTAACTTAAAAGACCCTATTTTAAAGAATCAAATGGTTCGGGAAGCAATTGCCACGGGGATAGATAGAGACAGTATAATAGAGCATATACTAAAGAATCTGGCAACCAAGGCTTCTTTTATGCTATCACCCTTTAATTGGGCTTATGAGGCAATGGTTAAAACATATCAATATGATCCCAAAATAGCCAAAAAACTGCTTGATAAAGCTGGTTACCCTGATCCCGATGGAGATGGGCCAGAGCCGCGCTTTACTCTTTCTTACAAAACTTCTCAAAATGAGTTAAGAAAACTGATTGCCGAGGTTTTTCAAGAACAGTTGCGGGAGATAGGCATTAAGATTATTATTAAAAGTTATGAGTGGGGAACTTTTTTCTCTGACATTAAGTCTGGAAATTTTCAGATATATTCTTTAACCTGGGTAGGAATTAATGATCCGGATATTTTTCACTATACTTTTCATTCCGAAAGCTATCCCCCAAAAGGGGCTAACCGCGGAAAATATTCTAATAAAGATATTGATGAATTAATTGATAAAGGGAGAAAAGAAATTAATATCGAGGACCGAAAAAAGACATACAGTCTAATTCAGAAAAAATTGGCAAAGGAAATTCCCTATGTCAGCCTCTGGTTTGCCACAAATATAGCAGTGATGCTAAAAGAAGTTCAAGGGTTCCAGCTTTATCCAGATGAATCTCTAAATTCAATTAAAAATGTCTATTTTAAATTAAGATAATTTATGCTAGAATTAACAGCTTATTAGGCAGCATTAAAATAACTATCGTATTTTTATGCTCAAAGTTTTGAACATGTAATGATGATCTTTTTTTATTGGGGGAAAAAGTTATGGAAAATAACACTTTGGTTTTTACCGACAGCAATTTTAATGAAGAAGTGGTTTCATCTGAATTACCTTCATTGGTAGATTTTTGGGCCGAATGGTGTGCTCCATGTAAATCGATTGCACCTACCGTAGAAGAATTAGCTAAAGAGTATCAAAGCAAGGTAAAAATTGGGAAATTAAATGTTGACGAAAATCCTAAAACTGCAACCCAGTATGGTATTCGTGGAATTCCGACTTTGTTGTTGTTTAAAGAGGGGAAGGTAGTTCAGCAGGTGGTAGGCATTAAATCAAAAACTGAAATACAAAAAGCCTTGGACAGCATTATTTAAGCTGCTGTGCTGTAATTAATTTCTGGTGTTATATACTGAATGGAAATTGCAATGCTATAAAAAAGCCTAAAGATTCCGTTGATTGTACTTTAATAATCCCCCTATGATTTTCTATGATTCTGTAAACAGACGCCAGACCTAACCCCGTCCCATTCTTTTTAGTGGTCCCTGTCCATCTTCCTTGTCCTGCGACAAAATCAAGCATTTAGTTTCGAGTCCAGAATGAAAAGAAACAACATCTGAGTTCTAAAGAGCCAGCCTATCTTTCAAAAATTCTTTTCAATCCAATTGATTTCCCATTATATTAAGAAATATGTTATCGGCATGCTTCATAAGAATGAAGGAATTAAAAAGAAACCGTTTGTTCCAAATAGGGCTAATATCTTTTTTGCTCTATTCCTGGATATCTTATTTAAGTAAATATTTCATTTATGGTGTTGGCTATGAAAACCGACCCATTATTTTATTTCTCCTACTATACCTGATACTGTTTCTTTTTTATTTTTTAGCAATCCACTTGGTCTTAAGATCAAATGAGCAGGATAAAGATTTAAAAATTGTTTTGTTATTTGCTGTTTTATTTCGTCTTGTTTTGCTTCCGTCTAACCCTATTCAGGAAGATGATCACTATCGTTATCTCTGGGATGGCAAAGTCACACGAAACGGAATTAATCCGTATAAATATTCGCCGGATGAAATTAGAGAATTCGAGGAGAACAGGGAAAAGGTTGAATATACTTATGAAAAAATCAAAGAACTTGAATCATTGAATCTGATCCGTTTTGAGAATTATCAGTCGGAAATTTTGTTTGATAGAGTTAACCATCCGGATGTACCTACAATTTACCCCCCATTTTCTCAGATAGTTTTTTCGTTTGCAGATGTTTTTTTTGGTGGCGGAATAACAGGTCTGAGAATAATTTTGTTTGTATTTGATTTAGCTGTTCTTTGGATGGTTTTATTGCTTCTGAAATCGCAAAAAATTAACACACTTTATTCCGTTATATATGCCTGGTCACCTCTGGTTATTAAAGAAATTGTCAACAGCCTTCATATGGAATCCATCCCCCTCTTATTTCTTACCTTGTCAACTTATCTTTTGATAAAATCCTGCCCTCGCATGTCAATATTTACTTATTCATTAAGTATTTTAAGTAAATATTACTCTTTAATGCTTCTTCCCATATTTTTTGCTGTGATACGAAAAGATGGATGGTTAAAACTTTTTACGACAGCAATCATTTTACTTTTTACACTCCTTATTTTTTGTTTTCCATTTATTAATAACGGGTGGTCTATGTTTGAAGGGCTAATAATTTATGGGAGTCGGTGGGAGAGAAATGATTCTATATTTGCTGTGATTAAATATTTAACCGGAAACCATCAAATGACAATTATAATAGTCTTCGGTGTATTCACAGTAATATTGGGTTATATTACCTTAACCGATAAAAATATCGTAAAAAAAATATTGATTCTTTTAACCGCATTTTTTTTATTAAGTCCGACTCAATACCCATGGTATTTCATCTCTTTCCTGCCTTTTTTGACTTTTTATCCAAATCGTGCGTTGCTTCTGCTGAGTGGTTTATTATCATTATATTATTTAGAATTTTATTTTATATATCATCAATTTAATCAAGCAATTTTATTGATCCCATGGTTTGAATATTTGCCGTTTTACATTCTATTAATGTATGATATGTTTATAAAATGCGAAAAATAAAGATTTATGACACTACCTTAAGAGATGGTGCCCAGGCGGAAGATATCTACTTCAGCCTTGAAGATAAGCTGAGGATAGCCCACAAACTGGATGATCTGGGAATCCACTATATTGAGGGGGGATGGCCCAGTTCTAACCCTAGAGATCAGGCTTTTTTTCAGAAAATCAGGCATGAAAAATTTAATAATTCCAAAATAGCAGCTTTTGGAAGCACTCGAAAAGCCGGGAACAAAGTAGAAAGAGACCCTAACATCAAATTATTGCTTCAATCTAAAACTCAGGTGGTGACTATTTTTGGGAAGATCTGGGATCTTCATGTTACTGATGCTCTTAAAATCAGTCTGCAAGAAAACCTCGATTTAATACACGATTCGATCTCTTTTTTAAAAAATAATTTTGAAGAAGTCATTTTTGACGCCGAACATTTCTTCGACGGTTTTAAAAATAATTCGGATTATGCTCTCAAAGCTATCCTGACAGCAGCGGAAGCAAAGGCCGACTGGATTATTTTGTGTGATACCAATGGTGGAAGCATGCCATACGAACTAGAGCCGATAATGAAAGAAGTTTCAAAGAAAATTCAAATTCCGATTGGCATCCACGCGCATAATGACAGTGAAACAGCTGTAGCCAACTCCATCACCGCTATTAAATTAGGCGCCGATCAGGTACACGCAACCATTAACGGTTATGGAGAAAGATGTGGAAATGCCAATCTCTGCTCAATAATCCCTAATATTAAATTAAAATTAAAAATGGACTGTGTTTCAGACGAACAAATGAAAAAACTCTGGGAAATTTCTCGTTTTATAAATGAGTTGGTTAATATGAAACATTGGATTCACCAACCATATGTGGGTAAAAGCGCTTTTGCCCATAAAGGTGGTATCCATGTAGACGCTATCCAGAAAAACAGACAGGCTTATGAGCACATTGTGCCAGAAATGGTAGGAAATCACCAGAGGGTATTAGTTTCAGATCTTTCGGGGAAGAGCAACATCTTGTATAAAGCTGAGGAATATGGAATTGATCTTGATAGTAAAGATCCTATTGTGGAGCAAATCCTAAAAGAATTAAAAGAGCTTGAAAACAATGGATTTCAATTTGAAGGAGCAGAAGGATCATTTGAATTATTAATGAAAAACGCCAAGGGAGACAGAAAAAAGTTTTTTGATTTAAAAGGCTTTAGAGTCATTATCGAAAAGAGGAGGCAAGATGAGGAGCCTATTTCAGAGGCTACTATTAAAATTGTAGTGGATGGACAGATGGAAATTATGGCTGCCGAGGGAAATGGCCCTGTTAACGCTCTGGATAAGGCATTGAGAAAAGCGCTGATTCGTTTTTATCCCGAACTTAAGAATTTGAATTTATATGACTTTAAAGTTCGCATCTTAGATGAAAAAGAAGGAACAGAGGCAAATACCAGAGTTTTAATTGAATCGGGAGATCATGATTCTAAATGGGGTACTGTAGGGGTTTCTTCAAATATTATTGAAGCCAGTTGGCAAGCTCTTGTTGATAGTGTTGACTATATACTTCACAAAAACAGAATTACAAAATAAAAATTTATAAAATTTTGCTTTTTTTATTAAAGTTATCGTGTTTTTTGCCGATACACTTATACGGATATTTTTTTTAATAGCGAGGGGACTATTTAATGGTTGCCATAATTAACGGAGCGCGTGTTACTCCGCCAAAGCTTGATATTGACATAGTGAATGTTGATTCAAACGCCAGACTAACTGTACTTAATGCTCCAAAGTTAATATCTGAAGAAGATAAACGTGAGACAGAGGCTAATAAACAAATAACCGTTTTTACTTCGGATAAACTTAAAAATCAACAGCTTTAGCGCGACTGCGGCTGATAATTGTAAAGCAGTGGGAAGGAGATCTTAAAGAAGTGACGCTTAGAATTAGAAAACAGGTCACCGCGTTTAAACAACAACTTAAGAGCTCACGATTTGCTGGAGAAATAGGAAAAGGCAGTATCTTTGGCCTATTTGCCTGAACCATTTTAACACTTCTTTAAACCTGAGAAATACAACTCAAATTTTTGCAGATAGCCGCGGATTTTTCAATTGACAATTTATAATTGACAATTGACAATTGAAAAATGGTTTATCGTTATCTTCTCCTTTCTTTACTCCCAATAATAGCTATAATTATTTATTTAAACGGTCAGAATTATGATCCGGGATTGTTAAACTTTCAAACCGACATCCCCTCCAATTCATTAGTTACTTCCTATCTTCCCCAAAAAAATCACACCTATCAGCGGGTAGGTCAAATCCGTCAATATACGGGGGAGAACCTTTATGAATATATCAATGGTCATGCGGAATATTTCTTAGCGTTAGGATTTGTAAAACTTGCTGTGGCGGATTATTCATCGGAATCTTCTGAACAGAATAATTCTGAATTCGTGGTCGATATATATGATATGGGAAAAAGTAAAAATGCCTTTGGTATCTTAATGGATGAATCTGGAGAAAATGCGACTCCTGTCGAAGTGGGTTTTAGAGGCTTTCTTACTCAAAAAACATTAAACTTTATTAAAGGGCAGTACTATATAAAAATTAGCGCGTTCCATGATAATGCTCCACTTGTTAAATTTGCCGGGGGAATTGAAAAAAAGTTCGGTGATCTTCAAAACTCATTGCCGCAATTTCAGAAATTTCCCCGTAATGGAAGAATAGTAAATTCTATTAAATTTATTAAGGAAAATTATCACGGGCTTAGTTTTGTTAACAATGTATATGAACAAGGATATGAAATTAATGGAGAAAGGTTCTCGGCATTTTTGATTGAAGGCAATAATGATGAAATCAAGAAACTTTCAAAACAATATACTGAATTTTTTAAAGAAGACGGTATTGAATATCACATGATACAATATAAACAGCGAAATTATTACAAAGTTATGGATCCCTTTGAAGGGGACTGGTTCTTAATTCCATTAAATAAAGAGCTCTTTGGTATTTATGGCTCTTTAAGCGACAAAGTTTTGAGAAAGTTTATAGATGACCTCTAACTACAACAAAAAAGAACCGGCATTAGATCGGAGACAATTTATAAAAAAATCGGCTATAACCTGCGGAGTTGCGCTAAGTGCCGGCGCATGGGGTTATCTCTTTTATAGTAAAGAACCCGTCAGGAAAACCAAAAGCAAAGTTTACACATTTAAAGATTTTCGAGTTCCTGTTTCCAACGTATATGCAAAAATGACTGTTGCGAGTGGAACAGATATGGGAAAGATGCTGCGGGCGTCAGTTGAAAAACTTGGAGGAATCACAAAGTTTATTCACCCGGGAGATAAAGTCCTGATAAAGCCAAATGTTGGCTGGGACCGTCAGCCGGAACAGGCGGCAAACACCAACCCTGAGCTGGTATCCGCTGTCGTTAAATTATGCAGAGAAGCAAAAGCCTCTGAAATCCTGGTTACAGATGTGTCAGTTAATGACTCGTACCGGTGCTTTGCCAGATCAGGTATTGAAAATGCGGTGCTGCAATCAGGGGGAAAAATTCTTTTTACCAGTGAAAGCGATTTTGTGCATACTGATATGAAAGGAGAATTACTCAAAATATGGCCTGTCTCAAAATTTTATCACGAAGCCGATAAAGTGATTAATGTTCCCATAGTCAAAAACCATTCATTAAGCAAATGTACCCTTGCAATGAAAAACTGGTACGGAGTATTAGGGGGACCACGCAACCAATTGCACCAGGACATTAATACTTCTATTGTGGACCTTGCCCAGGCAGTTCGTCCTACTTTGACTATTATGGATGCCACTAGAGTTTTGAAGAAAAACGGACCAACAGGGGGGAACCTCTCTGACGTCTCTATAGAAAATACAATCATAGCAGGACTCGATGAAGTAGCTATTGATTCATACTCTTTGCAATTTCTTGATTTAAAAAAGGAAGATGTCCCATATATCAAGCTTGCTGAAAAGCGTGGCCTGGGAACGTCCGACTGGCGCTCAATTAATACGAAAAAGATTAAAGTTTAATAACTACAAATGAGAGCCTCGTAGAGGCGAAAGATGATAACTGGGGCGTAAGCCCCTGGTAAAAGGAAGTAAAAAAGTCAGCCCTGTAGGGGCGAAAGAAAAACGGTTGGCATGGATAAACTCGTTTGTTCATGCAATAGAAATTTGGAACTAAATCAGGGAAGAAATAGTGACATTACAGAATTTAAGAAGAATTTACTCGGTTTTCTTTTTCGCGCTTTTTGTATATTTGCTGGTCATTACCGACTTCAGAAACTTAAAGGGGTATGAAGTTTCTTTATTTCTTGAAATCAATCCACTTGTTTCTATCTTTTCGTTCTTTACCAGTGGGACTATTTATAAAGGGCTGATCCTTTCTTTATTAATAATTATCCCAACCTTATTTCTCGGCCGTTTTTTCTGTTCCTGGATCTGTCCTCTCGGGATTCTAAATCAATGGATCAGCTTCTTTTTAAATAAGAAAGAAACATCGGAAAATCAGGAAAAAAACGAATATCGTAAAATGTTTCGTTTCAAATATTATATCCTTGTAATTTTTGCCGTTCTTGCTGTCTCCGGGACACTGCAAATCGGTCTCCTTGATCCGATTGCGTTTATATCAAGGGCTTTCATTGTTTCCGGTTTTCCAGCTCTGTATAACTGGGGGGAACTTATTTACTTGAAACAACCTGTTTTTCAGGGTGGGATACTTATTACGCTGCTGTTTTTAACTGTTCTCTTTGCAAACCGCTTTATAACCCGATTCTGGTGTAGAGTACTATGTCCTCTTGGCGCTTTGTTAGGGATTATGTCTTTTGGTTCCATCATGCGGATCAGGCGCAATATAGAGAAATGTACAGACTGTAAAAAATGCCTGCTACATTGCCAGGGTGGGTGCGACCCCCATTCCAATCTCAGAGTTAATGAATGCCATGTTTGCATGAACTGCATTGCATCTTGTCCTGAGGATGCCCTCCATTATGGCTTCGCTGAGACACGGAGTTCCATCCATCAGTCTTTTGATATCAGCCGCCGCCGTCTTCTCGAAACTGGTGTTGCCGCGTTTGTATTATTTCCTATGATGAAGTCTTCTCTAACTGGAGAAAATCAAGCGTTAGCCGATGTTATACGGCCACCTGGAGCCCTCACGGAAAAAGATTTTCTTCGACGTTGTATTAAATGTTCCGAGTGCATGCGAGTTTGTCCGACCAATGTATTACAACCCGCTCTGCTTGAAGGTGGTTTTGAAGGAATCTGGGACCCACTCTTGATAAACAAAATCGGATACTGTGAATACAACTGTGTTTTATGTGGTCAGGTATGTCCCACAGGGGCTATTCGTAATATATCAGTTGAGGAAAAGATAGGAAAAAAACCTTACAAAAACCCGATAAAGATTGGAACGGCTTTTTTTAACAGAGGACGTTGTCTGCCGTGGGCTATGAACAGAACATGTATTGTATGCGAAGAAGTATGCCCAACGTCTCCAAAAGCTATCTGGTTTCGGAAAGAAGAAGTCGTAACAAGAGAAGGGAAAGTAAAAAAAGTTAAACGGCCTTACCTGGATCCGGACCTATGCATAGGTTGTGGAATATGTGAAAACAAATGCCCTGTCCTTGATAAACCCGCTATCCGCGTCTCTTCAGTCGGCGAAACCCGCTCAAAAACCAATCAAATGGTACTAACTGCAAATAAATAACGAGCAAAATGGCTAATGACTATTGATTATCAGGGCTCAATAAAACTGCCAATGTTCTGAAATTTTTCGTGGCGATCTTTAATGAGTTCTTCCGGCGTTTTTTGTTCCAACTCTTTTAAATGTCGACGTAAAACACGTCTTAAAATAGACGCCATGTGCTTATGATTTCGATGGGCACCGCCAGGAGGTTCTTTTACAATTTCATCAATGACTTTTAATTTAAGTAAATCATCGGAGGTTAAATTCAAAGCGTGAGCAGCATCTTGTACTTTTTCAGGATTGTTCCACAGAATCGCGGCACACCCTTCTGGTGAAATAACAGAGTAAATAGAATGTTCCAACATCAATACCCTGTTGCCAATTCCCAGGGCCAAAGCGCCTCCACTGCCCCCTTCGCCTGTTATTACAGCAATAATCGGAACAGAGAGATCACTCATATCCTTTAGATTTCTAGCAATGGCTTCTGCCTGGCCTCTTTCCTCCGCTTCGATGCCTGGATAAGCGCCCGGAGTATCAAGAAGAGTTATAATAGGAAGGTTAAATTTATCCGCTGCTTTCATTAACCTCAGCGCCTTTCGATATCCTTCAGGTTGTGACATGCCGAAATTACGAAAAACTTTTTCTTTAGTATCCCGTCCTTTTTGATGGCCGATAATCATTACAGGCTTTTCTTCGAATTTTGCCGGGCCACCAACCACCGAGTGGCCGTCGGCGAAATACCGGTCGCCATGAAGTTCGGTAAAATCGGTGATCATATGTTTTATGTAATCAAGCGTATAGGGTCGATATGGATGGCGCGCTAATAGCGTTTTCTGCCAAGGGGTGAGCCGGGAAAAGACGTCTTTTTGCATCCTGAAGACTTTTCTTTTCAGATGCCGAATCTCATCTGTTATGTTAACCTGTCCCCCTTTGGACATGCCGGTTATTTTATCAATTTTTCGTTCTAAATTAAAAATAGGTTCTTCAAAATCAAGAATTTGAACCATAAAAAGTCACCTTAAAATTAAGAATTCAGGGGGTCGGCTGTCAAGGATTAGAAAAAAACTGACTCCCGACACCTCATCCCTGATCCCTGCAAATATTTTTGTTATAATACAAAGGAACTGTTTGAATTGCAAACACATTAAAATACTTTAAATGTCTAACTCTGTTCTTGAAAAAGATAAAGATATTCGTTTCCCTCATTTTGTTGTCTTAAAAGCATCCGCAGGTTCCGGCAAGACCCATACTCTCACAAAGAGATATGTTCAATTTCTATTATCGCACAAAATCCCCTACAGCAGACTTCGGAATATCCTTGCCGTCACCTTCTCCAATAACGCAGCTAAGGAAATGAAAGAAAGGATACTCCAGTGGCTTAAAGGGATTTATCTGGAGGAGCCGGATAAAACGGATGAACTTGCGGCAATAATATCTCTAAACCGAAACGAACTAAAAGAAAAATCAGGCCGCATAATTGACTCCATACTCGATAACTACTCGGATTTTCAGGTCAAAACCCTGGACAGTTTTATGGCAACGGTCTTTAAATCTTCCGCTATTGATTTTGGTTATAATCCTGACTTCGATATTATTTTGGATAACGATAGAGTTATGAAATACGCGTTTAACATTTTTCTTAGAATGGCAAAGGATAACTCTCAAGAAAGTAAATTGATGAAAGATATTGTCAGGCTTGTGATGGAAAGTAAAAGTAAAAACTCCACATATATATGGGATCCCACAAAAACCGTAACGAATGAAGTAAAAAATATTTACAAGAAACTCTCTTCTGCCGGAAGCAACATAAATATTGTGGATTATTCAAAGAACATGAAAGAAGCAAAAAACTCAATTACTGGGCAAGTTGAAAGGATAGAAAGTTTGATTAATGAGTCTCATCTTGAAAGGAGCAAGAGCAGCAGTTACAACACTATTTTAGAAAGTGTGAAAAAGAAGCAATTCCCGGATTTAGTAGGAAAAGGATTCAAAATCCTGCCTGTTAAAAAACCGGGCAAAAAAGATATTAGCGGCATTAAGTCACATGAGGGGATTAACCTTGAATGGCAAAAACTTAAAGAGATGATATCTCTCTACACCAAGTATTATGCCCTTTCTTATTGTAACCCGTACTTAAAATTTTACTTCGCTTTCAAAAAAACGCTGGAAAATATAAAAATACAGGAAGGAAAAATATTTATAGAAGATATAAACAAAATGCTGTCCGATTATATGGGCTCTCAAATAGTTCCGGATGTTTATTTTAGAATTGGAGAAACAGTTTTCCATTATTTAATTGATGAGTTTCAGGACACCTCTCCTATCCAATGGGTAAACCTTTATCCTCTTATAGATAATTCTTTGTCAGAAGGGGGAAGTCTCTTTGTAGTTGGCGATACCAAGCAGTCCATTTACGGGTTCAGAGAGGCGGATTACAGAATTATGAAGGAATTTGAAACAAAATCTCCTTTCCTTTCATCCGGTCATTCGGTGAAAGAACTTACACGCAATTTCAGAAGTCGTATAAAAATACTCGATTTTAATGAAAATGTTTTTAAAGAGAAATTATTGAAATCCGAATACTTGGATGCAGCCGAAAAAAGCGGCCTTACCAACTATAACCAGGAAGTAAAAGATAGGGGTACAGACACCGGGTATATGGAAGTCTGCATGATTGATAAAAGCGATAATTATAATGAAAAAGAAAAAATAAGGACGATTATTCGTGAAGCAGTAAAAAGGGGCTACAGTTATGGAGATATAGCTATTTTAACTTCAAAGAATGAGAATGTAATTCGGGTCTCTGCCTGGCTGAATGAAATGGATATACCATTTGTTCCCTATAGCAGCCTTGACGTTAGGATAAGAAAAATTACAAATGAAATCGTATCTTTGTTGAATTTTCTAAGTTCCCCTTTAGACGATTTGGCCTTCGCGACTTTCTGTCTCGGAGAGATACTTTTAAAAGCCATTAAAAAATACGATAAGGCTGATATTGATTCCAGCAAAATCCACTCCTTTTTCTTTAACAGCAGGAATAATTCTCCTTTATATAAATCCTTTCAAGCCGAATACCCCGAAATATGGGAATGTTTTTTTAAAAGTCTTTTCAAATCCTCCGGTTATTTGCCCCTTTATGATCTCGTTAATGAGGTATTAAGGATATTTATGGTCTTTGAAACTTTTAAAGATGAAGAAGCCTCACTCATAAAAATACTTGAGGTAATAAAAGATTTTGAAGACAAGGAAAACAACAATATAAAAGATTTTCTTGATTATGCCGGAGAGCCGGGACAGGAAAGCGAATGGGATATTGATGTACCGGAAGGACTTAATGCTGTAAAGGTAATGACGATACACAAAGCCAAGGGACTCGGTTTTCCAGTTGTTATTAATTTGCTGTATGGTGAAAAGCTTGACAGGCCTGCAGGCTATAATGTTATTAGAGAAAGAGATAAAAATGCGAAACTTCTGAAACTTACCAGAAAGATTGTTGAAAACAATCCTGATTTAGCGCTCGCCTACGATGAAAACAAAATCAAGGAAAGAATAAACAGGCTCAACAGTCTGTACGTGGGCTTTACCCGCGCAAAAAATGAGATGTATGTAATAGGTGTAAAAGGGGCTAAAGACAAGTTTCCTTTTGAACTTCTACCTGTTGACGAATTTAAACCCTCATCCAAACCCGGTCTGGTATTGCAAAAACCGAAAAAATCGGAAAGCCGGTTTTTCACATACCACCACCGCAAAATGCCAAAATACCATATTCATACCGGAGATATAATTCATATTGAAGAGAAAAAAAGAGGAGAGTTTATTCACAGGGTTTTGTCTTATATAGAATGTCCATTTTATGAGAACGAAAAAGAACTTGAAAAAGAAATCAAAGGGACAGTTGAAAAAGTGATACATGAGATGGGAGAGAGCCATTCTTCCGAAGAAATAATAGAAATAATTGTAAAATTCCTTTTCAACATAGAAGTAAAAAAATATTTTTTACCGACTATTAGTAGAACAATAAAAAATGAGCAGGAATTTACGGACGCTATGGGAAACCTATTGAGAATGGACAGGGTAATTATTGATAAAGACTCTGTAACAGTAATGGATTTCAAAACCGGCAAAAGAGAAGCAGAAGAGAATAATTACAAAAGACAATTGCAAAAATATATGAAAATTCTCAAGGAAATTTACCCTGACAAATCTATAAACGGTGTTATTGCGTATGTTGATCTTGTTGAAGTAAGTTTTGTATCACTCTAAGTGGCTAGAAACATTGTGGATTCACAGGACTAACGCCACTATAGATCCACTAAATTAATGTCCTTGCGTTCTTTGCGTCTTTGTGGTTCGTAATCGACAATTGACTTTTTTTTGATCTTCCTTAATTTATGATTTATACTTCAACATCTCTTCTTGAGAGGGTTTTCTCCAAATGTCTTTTGAATTTTTTGTCGGGCTCCGGTATTTAAAAGCAAAAAGAAAGCAAACTTTTATCTCTCTTATCACGTTTATATCCATTGGCGGGATTACTTTAGGGGTGATGGCTCTTATTATTGTCCTCGCAGTGATGAGCGGGTTTGGGGAGAATCTCAGGGATAAGATATTAGGAACTTATTCTCATGTTTTAGTAAACATTTACGGTAAGGACGGCATCCGGGATTACCCTGCTCTGATTGAGGAAATTAAAAAAGAGGAGCATGTTTTGGGAGCCGCGCCATTCATAATTAGCCAGGTTATGTTGTCTCACAAAGGACATGTCTCAGGCGTTGTAATCAGAGGTATTGATCCAAAGCTGGAACAAACGGTCACGGATCTTGAAAAAAATCTCATAGATGGAAAGGTAGAGTTCCTGGAATCAACAGATTCTGTTGTTACAAAAAAAGCGTCGGAAGCAGGGCAAAGCAAACGGGATGGAATTATTGTGGGCAGGGAATTGGCCGAACATCTGCGCGCGTCCCTTGACAGTGTGATTGATGTTATATCCCCTCTGGGGAAAATGACGCCTGTTGGCATGACGCCACGGGTAAAAAAATTTCGCGTGGTAGGGATTTTCGATTCAGGCATGTATGAGTATGATTCTAGTCTTGCTTTCATCTCCATTAAACCCGGGCAGAAATTTTTTAAAATGGGGGACAGTGTAACAGGTATAGAAGTAAAGGTTAATGATATTTATTTAGCCAGGGAAACAGCTGAGAAACTTCAGGAGAGGTTGGGGCTTCCCTATTATACGAGAGATTGGATGCAGATGAATAAAAATCTTTTTTCCGCTCTTAAAATGGAAAAAATAGCAATGTTTATAATTCTTACGTTGATTATTTTAGTCGCGGCCTTTAATATAATAAGTACTTTGATTATGGTTGTGATGGAAAAAAGCCGGGATATCGCGATTTTGAAATCCATGGGATCAACCAACTGGAGTATTTTGAAAATATTCAGTATAGAGGGATTAATTATTGGACTCTCCGGCACGGTTTTAGGAGTGATAGGCGGTTTTACGGTTGTACCTTATATTAATGAGATTGTGGAATTCGTTGAAAAATTGCTATCAATAGATATCTTTCCAAGTGATGTCTATTTTCTGGACAAACTTCCCGCTAAAATTAATTATTTTGATACAATTATGATTGCCGGTGCGTCGATTCTTATTAGTTTTTTAGCGACTATATATCCCGCGTGGCGGGCGTCTCAATTAGACCCTGTAGAGGCTTTGAGATATGAGTAATGAGGTTCTGATCTCAGTTCAGAACCTTGAGAAATCTTTTAAAACCGGTAAAAAAACTTTAAAGGTTTTAAAAAATTTAAATTTTGGTATAATGAAGGGGGAGATGGTCGCGATCATGGGACCATCAGGAGTTGGGAAAAGTACGCTTCTCCATTTAATGGGTACTTTAGATCGCCCTTCCACCGGTAAGATATTATTTAATCAAACTAATCTCTTCGAAATGAATGATCGCCGGCTTGCTGATTTTAGAAATAAAAATATTGGTTTTGTCTTTCAGTTTCATCATTTATTGCCTGAATTTACTGCACGGGAAAATGTGATGATGCCGTTATTGATTCAGGGCATTAAAAGGAAAGACGCCTCGGAAAGAGCAAATACGATTTTGGGCGATTTGGAATTGGGTGACAGGATAAGTCATAAAACCGGAGAACTATCAGGTGGAGAACAACAGAGAGTCGCAATTGCGCGCGCCTTAGCGAATGATCCGGAGGTTATATTAGCTGATGAGCCCACTGGTAATCTGGACCAAAAGACAGGAGAGAAGGTGCATCATCTGCTAAAAGAGCTAAAACAAGCTAAAAATAAAACTCTGGTTGTTGTTACGCATAATAATAAGTTATCTGATTACATGGACAGGGTATTAATCATGGAAGACGGGAAAATTTTATGACTATTTTTATTTAGGGGGTGAATGGAATAAATGTTTAAGAGATTTACAGAACGAGCTCGACGAATCATTATTTTAGCGCGCGAGGAAGCAGAGCATTACCGGCATGAATATCTTGGAACCGAGCATATACTCCTTGGTGTTTTAAAAGACGGTGGCGGAGTTGCTATTGAAGTGCTTCATAAAATGGGAGTTGATATAAAAAACGCGAGAGAAAAAGTTGAAAAAAGTCTTCCTCAAAGTTCGTCCGTTGTAAATATCGGCGACATTCCTTTTACCTCAAGAGCAAAAAAGGTTTTAGAATATTCTGTGGAAGAAGCTCGCGCCGTGGGGCACAATTATATTGGGTCTGAACATATCCTTTTGGGATTAGTAAAAGAGAAAGAGGGTCAGGCATCAAAAATATTAACAGGATTCGGAATTTATTACACGGAGACAAGGAAAAATATTTTAAATATGTTGAAAGAACCGGTAGTTACAATACCGGAAGAAGAGAAAACACCTGTTCTGGATGAGTTCAGCAGAGATTTGACTGCTTTGGCTTTGAAAGGAAAACTGGATCCCGTTATAGGGAGAAATTTAGAAATTGAAAGGGTTATTCAGATATTGAGCCGGAGAACTAAAAACAACCCTGTGCTCATTGGTGAAGCGGGGGTAGGCAAGACTGCCATTGTTGAAGGTTTGGCCCAAAGAATTGTAGAAATAGAGGTTCCTGAGACACTATATAATAAAAGAGTTATTTCCCTTGACCTGGGAGCGTTAGTTGCCGGTACCAAATATCGTGGTCAGTTTGAAGCCCGCCTAAAAGGAATCATGAAAGAAATCAGTATAAATAATAATAAAATAATTCTTTTTATTGATGAGCTTCATACTCTTGTAGGCGCCGGGGCAGCTGAAGGGTCAGTGGACGCGTCTAACATGTTAAAACCTGCTCTCTCTCGTGGAGAAATACAATGCGTGGGAGCGACAACTTTGGAGGAATACAGAAAATATATTGAGAAAAACGGTGCTTTGGAAAGAAGGTTTCAACCTATTATGGTTAATCCGCCGTCGGTGAAAGAGACTATAGAGATTATTAAAGGTCTGAAGACTGAATATGAACTTCACCATCATACTAAAATAACAGATTATGCCATCAAAAAGACTGTTATGTTTGCAGATCGTTATATTAATGATCGATTCCTTCCAGACAAAGCAATTGATGTTATTGATGAAGCCTGCTCCAGAGCACGACTTAAAAAGGTCATGTACCCCCCTGAAATTCGTGAAATACAGAGGAAAATGGATGAAATCGCTCGAAATAAGAAAGCTAAAATCGAGAGCCAGGATTTTGAAGAAGCTGTTGAACTTCGAGATGAAGAAGAGAAATTAAAGAGTTCACTTGAAGTGGCAAAAAAGAAATGGAAGGCTAAGAATAAATTAGTAGAACAGGTTATTACGGAAGATGATATATCTTACGTGGTATCCAGCATGACAGGGATTCCTCTTTCTAAAATTGAAAAAAAGGAATCTCAACGTCTTAAAGAAATGGAAAAGGAATTGTCTCAAAAAGTGGTTGGTCAGGAAGAGGCGATTCAAGCCATTACTAAAGCAATTCGTCGGTCACGTGCAGGGTTATCGGATTTTAAAAGACCTATCGGTTCCTTCCTGTTTTTAGGACCTACCGGTGTGGGAAAAACTGAATTAGCAACGGCTCTTGCGGAATTTATGTTTGGTGAAAGAGATGCATTGATTCGGTTGGACATGTCCGAATATGGCGAAAAATTTAATATCTCACGTCTCACAGGAGCACCTCCCGGATATATTGGGCACGATGAAGGGGGGCAGCTTACAGAAAAAGTAAGAAGAAGACCTTATTCAGTTGTACTTTTTGATGAACTTGAAAAAGCCCACCCTGATATCTATAACCTGTTACTTCAAATTTTGGACGATGGTAGACTAACAGACAGTTATGGTCGAGCAGTTAATTTTAAAAATGTTATTATAATTATGACGTCCAACCTTAGTTCTCGAGTTGTTGGGAAAGGAACGAAGCTTGGATTTCAGAAACAGGACATTGCCACATCTTACGAAAAAATGAAAGAAACTATTTCTGGAGAATTGAGGAAAAGTTTTAGCCCTGAATTTTTAAGCAGGATAACACAGACAATTGTTTTTAAACATTTGGAAAAAAAGCATATCATGAGTATCGTAGATATTCACTTAACTGAGCTGAACAAACAACTGATAGAAAAAGGATTAACCATTGAAATAACACGTGAGGCTAAAGATTGGCTGGCTCTAAAAGGTTATAATATTTCATTCGGCGCAAGACCTCTGAGGCAAACCATCCAAAAGTTTCTTGAAGACCCTCTCTCTGATGAAATGCTGAAGGGAAAATACCAGGAGGGCGGTGTTGTAGAAGTTGGTCTTCAGGATAACCACTTAATATTTATCGAGAAGCCTGGATTAATAAAGAGTCTCTCTGGTTAATGGTTCATTCAGACTTTATGCATGCGTTTACTGCACAGTTGAGTAAATGTTGAGAATGCTCTAGTGCACACTTCCATAAATTATTTTCGTTTTATCTTAACCCCAAAACTTGTCTTCTTAAGATATTTTTTTGCAGTCCTCCAAAAATTCAGGTAACATACATCTCCTTATTTTAAAAGGTAAAACTCATTTAGTTTTTTTAAATAATGACGATATTAAATAAAGTTCCAAATTATTTGCTTTCAAAATGCTTAATAAGCGAGCATAAAAAAAGTATTTCCCTTCAGCAAGACTGCAGGGGGGCAATTTAGAAAGATGATAAATAATGCGATTTAATCCTTGCTTATTAGTCCTTATCATTATTGCGCACTTATGTTTCCTGTGGGTCGTACCGGAAGCATATGGCCAAACTGAAGGAAAAATAGTGAAAAGCATAGGGATTCGTGGAAACAAGCGGGTAGATAAAGATACCATTATGTTTTATATAAAATTGAAAAAGGGAGATAAGTACTCCTCATCTAAAGTCAATGAAGACATCAAAGCTATATATGGTCTTGGACAATTTGAGGACATTAAGGTAGAAGCTACAAACTTTAAAAATGGGATTAAATTAATTTATATAGTTAAAGAAATTCCTTCTATTAGAGAGGTTTCTTTTGTCGGTAATAAAAAGATGTCTACAGAAAAACTGGGAAAAAAGCTGATTGCATCTAAAGGCCTTAAAAAAGGATCTCTTTATAATAAAACTCTAGTGAAAAAAACAGAAAAATTGATTAAAAAATCTTATGAGGAAAAAGGGTTTTTCTTGGTCACTGTCCAGACAATTGCTAAAAGAGTTAACAGAGATCAATTGGATATTATAATTAAAATTTCTGAAAATAAGAAGGTAGGGATAAAGAAAATTTATTTTATCGGAAATAAGGCATTCACGGATAAGGAATTAAAAAAGCAATTGGGCACGAAAGAAAAAAACATCTTTTCATTTATTACTGACGCAGGCATTTATCAAAAAGAGATGATCAAGGCAGATCAGCTAAAGGTGGAATTATTTTACAGGGAGAATGGCTATATCAATGCAAAAGTTCTTGATCCAATGATTAACGTCGATAAAAATGAAAAGGCTATTTTTATTAAAATTCCTGTAGAAGAAGGAGATCAATATAAAACAGGCAAAATTGGATTTATTGGTGATGATACTTTTCCCGAAAAAAAACTAAGGGAAAAAATTGACCTAAAAAAAGGAGATGTATACAATCTGAGAAAAATACGAGAAGGGGTTTTTAATATAGCCGAGCTCTATTCGCAACAGGGACATGCTTATGCGGATGTTAGACCAGAGCGTGTAGTTAATGCCCCAAAAAGGATAGTCGATACGGTCTTGCAAATTGATAAAGGCAGAAAAGTATATATTGGGAAGATAACAATTTCAGGAAACCTTAAAACTAAAGATAAAGTTATTCGGCGAGAGTTTAGGTTTGCTGAGGGAAGCCTGTTTGATAGTGAAAAATTAAGGAGAAGTAGAGAAAGAATTATAAATACGCGTTTTTTTGAAGACGTTCAGATACAAACCAGCAGAGGGGAAAAGGATGACACAATCGACATAACTACATCAGTGGTTGAAAGACCTACCGGAACCGTTGGAGCAGGCATAGGTTACAGCTCCATTGATAATGCTATTGTTACTGCTCAACTTTCGCAGGACAATCTGCTTGGAAATGGCCATAAACTTGAGTTTTCAACAGAGCTTTCATCCAGGAGATTAGATTTCTCTTTGGGCTTTACCGAGCCATGGCTGTTTGATAGAGAAATAAGCGCGGGAATAGATTTGTTTAATACAAAGGCGGACTTTACTACTTTTGAATCCAAAAGACAGGGGGGTGGGTTGCGTTTAGGAAAGGCTTTTACAGAATATACCTGGGGTAATATTGGTTATCGTTTTGAAAATATCACGATATCTGATGTCGCTCCGGAAAATGAAACTAATTTTTTAAATAATGAAACTCGTATTACAAGCCGGATTTCTCCAAAAATTACACGAGACACACAAGACAATCGTCTCAATCCTACTGAGGGTACAACGGAGAATCTTAGCGCTCAATATGCAGGAGGGATTCTCGGCGGTGTAAATTTTTACAAATTATCAGCTGAAAAAAGTTACTATCATCCTTTGTTCCTGGGACTCGTAGGAATGCTTCATGGTAAAATTGCTTACGCAAAAGGATACAGTGGAGACGTGCTTCCTGTATATGAAAGATACTTTATGGGAGGTCCTTTAGATCTGCGGGGTTTTACTTTTGAGGATGTTGGCCCTCAAGATAGTGATGGAAATCCGTTAGGAGGAGAAAAACTTCTTCTGTTTAACGCGGAAATACAATACCCATTTAACAACTCTTTAAGGGGTATTATTTTTTATGACCGTGGAAATGTTTATGGTAACGGAGGTGACATTTCTTTAACAAGTGAAAATTTTAGTTTATCAAATATGAGGCATAGCCTTGGGGTTGCCTTACAGCTTCATACAGCTTTTGGTCCTGTAGGGTTAGCATATGGATACAAACTTGATCAAGCTGATGGCGAAGAACCGGCGGAATTTCATTTTATTTTTGGCAGAACTTTTTAAAATATATCAACTTATAATAAAATAATTTTTCGAGAGGAGTCAGATGATTAATTCTAAAATGAGCAAATTTAATTTTTTAATTTTTCTGCTGTTGTTATTTGCTTATATTCCAGCTCAGGTAATGGCCGCAGATAAAGTTAAAATAGGTATTGTTAATCTGGATAGAGCGGGACGAGAATCAAAAAGAGGTAAGGAAATTGTCGAGTCCATGAAACATAGAGTAAAAAAAGAGCAGGAAATGATAACAAAAAAGCAATCGAGAGTGAAAGAGCTAAGAAAAGAGTTGGAAAAGCAGGGCCTTATTATGAGTAAAGAACTTAAACGAAAAAAAGAGGCTGACTTTAGAGCGGAATCCAGGAAACTGCAAAGACATGTTAAAGACGCAGAAGAAGAAATAAGAATTACTCAGCGGGAAGCCACAAATAAAATTCTGAAAGAACTTATTGAAATTGTCAAAGAAATTGGGGAAAAAGATGGTTATACATATGTAACATCCAGCGAATTTACTGTGTATAGTGATGAAGCTATCGATATTACTGATAAAGTTATTAGAGCATATAATAAGAAATATCGGAAAAGGAAGTTTTCAAAGTAGAAGAAGTATGCATAAGCTTGAAAGTAGATCCTCTGTTCTGAAGCTTCCCGGCGGTTTGCTCTGAACCGTACTGGTACATGGCTTGCGGAGAGCTTCAATAGGATAACAGAAATATGATAGACATCAATGAAATCAAAAAATACATTCCACATCGTTATCCTTTTTTGCTGGTAGATAAAATTATAGAGATGAAGAAGGGAAAGCGGGTTGTAGGGATAAAAAATGTTACGACTAATGAACCATTTTTCCAGGGTCATTTCCCCGAATTCCCGGTCATGCCCGGAGTTTTAATTATTGAAGGCATGGCTCAAACCGCCTGCGTATTGGCATCAATTGAGTTAGGAAAAAGTTCCGAGTCAATTGCCTATTTTATGGGGATTGATAAAGCAAAATTTAGAAAACCCGTTGTGCCGGGAGATCAACTGCGTTTTGAATTAGATGTTATTAAACGACGCGGTGTGATATATCGATTTCGGGGCAATGCTTTTGTCGAAGGGAAAGTAGTCGCAGAAGCTGAAGTTATGGCCATGCTTGAGTCTAAATAGTTCATGCCAGTTCACAAAACCTCTATTGTACAAAGGGATACCCAAATAGGTAAAAATGTAACGATTGGACCTCATTGCTACATTGGACAGAAAGTTTGTATAGATAATGGTACTGTTCTGGGTGCAAACGTGGTTATAGAAGGGTGGACAAAAATAGGAAAAAATTGTAGGATTTCTTCTGGAGCTGTCATGGGTGGTGCTCCGCAAATTGTTGGCTTCAAAGATATACCTTCTTGGGTGCAAATTGGGAATAACACAGAAATTCGAGAATTTGTTACTATTCATCGTTCTAGCAGGGAAAATGAAAGCACTTACATAGGTAGCGGTGTTTATTTGATGGCTTATGTTCATGTTGCCCATGACTGCCAGATAGGGGATAATGTGATTGCGACTAATTCCGTGGGTATTTCCGGCCATGTTTTAATTGAGGAAAAGGCGGTAATTGGTGGTTATGCCGGCATACATCAATTTATTCGTGTTGGGAAGCTGGCGATGGTGGGTGGTATGACTCGGCTAACAAAAGATGTTCCACCCTATTCTCTGATTGAAGGGAACCCCCCAAAGCTTTACGGGAGAAATGCAGTCGGTTTGCAAAGAAACGAAATTAGCCCCTCTGTTCGTGGCGATTTGAAAAAAGCATTTAAGTTTATTTCGAGATCTAATTTAAATACAAGCCAGGCTTTAGACAAAATAAAAAATGAGATTCCTGAAAGTGAAGAAATAAAATACTTGCTCAAATTTATTGAAACTTCCAAAAGAGGAATCCATAAGTAAATTAACTCAATTTTCTTATGGAGAAAAAATTGTATGAAAAAAATTAGAGCTGGAGTCATTGGTACCGGAAGAATGGGTGAATACCACACTGCTATTTATTCGGAGCTATTTTTTATTGATCTCGTGGGAATTGTTGATATTAAGGAGGAGAGAGGAAAAACCATATCTAAACAATTTAACACTGCTTATTTTTATGACTTTCATGAGATTCTTGACAAGGTTGATGCTGTAAGCATTGCTGTCCCAACTGGTCTGCATTACACAATTGCGAAAGAGTTTTTAAGCGCCGGGGTAGATGTGCTTTTAGAAAAGCCAATTACGAATAATTTTAATCAAGCTGTTGAATTATTTAAATTGGCGAAAAAAAATAATTGTACTCTTCATATAGGCCATGTAGAAAGATTTAACGGGGCGGTGCAGGAATTGAAAAAGATTGTTCATCAACCGCTATTAATAGAGAGCAGGCGATTGGGCCCCTTTCAGAAAAGAATTGAAGATGATGGCGTGGTTATGGACCTCATGATACATGATATTGATATAATATTAAACTTGGTTGAATCAGAAATCCTCGACATTAATGTTATGGGACGATCTTATTTTACTGGAAAGGATGATTTGGCAAGCGTTCAAATGCAGTTTAAAAATAATTGTATTGCTAATATCATTGCCAGCCGTGCAACTCAAGATAAAATCAGAACTATGGCCATTTCACAAAAAGACGCCTATATTTATCTGGATTTTACTGATCAGGAAATTCACATTCATCGTGGGGCTTCCTCTGAACACCGTTTAGAAAAGCATGAACTTCATTACAAACAGGAATCATTCACAGAGAGACTGTTTGTTCACCGTGAGAACCCTTTAAAACTCGAAATAAAACATTTTATTGACTGTTCTGCAAATGGTGCCGCCTCATCTATTTCAGTTGACAAAGAATTGAGATCTTTAAAAGTTGCTCTGGAAATTGGCGACAAGTTCAAAAAAAGCCAGACAAATCTCTAAAAATCCTCTCATTTTCTCTTATAACTAATTTTGAACAATAAAATAGATATAACGAAGTTAGATAGAGTAGGTCTCATAGCAGGAACAGGGGAATTGCCCAGAATAGTGGCAAAACAGGCTGCCGAAGATAACTTAAAAGTTTTTGCCATCGCCCTCTCCAAAGACTCCATTTCTTCTCTCCAGCCGGTATGTAACAAGGTTATTCATCTCGGTATAGGACAAACCAATAAAATCTTAAAAACTTTAAAAAATGAAAAAATTAAAAATGTCCTCATGATAGGAAAAGTTGATAAAAAAGTTATTTTCCAAACAAAGATATTTGATTTTCGGTCTCTTAAAATTTTGAAAAACATGAAACTAAAAGATGATAAATCTTTGATGATGGTTGTAATTGATGAGTTGAAATTAGAGGGAATAAGCTGTTTGGATCAATCCATTTTTTTAAAAAAGTTGTTTCCATCTAAAGGCGTATTGACAAAGAGAAAATCGACCAAATCCGAATGGGAAGACATTCAATATGGATTTTCTATTGCTAAAAAAATGGCGCAAATGGAAATTGGGCAAACTGTTGTGGTAAAGGATAAATCAATCGTTGCGGTCGAGGCTATGGAAGGAACAGACCAAACAATAATGCGGGGTCTAAAAATAGCTGGAAAAGGAGCGGTTGTTGTTAAAGTCAGCAGACCTAAACAGGACTTTCGTTATGACATCCCTGTAGTTGGAGAAACTACCTTCTCCATGATGATTAAAGGAAAAGCTGCTGTTCTTGCTCTGGAAGCGGAAAGAACCCTTATGGTAAATAAAGAGAAAATGGTAGAACTTGCGAATAAATATCAGATTTCCATTGTGGCAGTTTAAATAATGAAAAAAAAAATACTCATAATAACCGGAGAATCGTCCGGAGATATTCACGGCGCAGCCCTCTCCCGTTATTTAACCTCATTTAAACCAGGTTTACAAATTTTTGGCGTTGGCGGTACTGAAATGAAAAAATCCGGCGTCCATATCCTTCAGGATAATAAAGAAATGGCTGTAGTAGGTGTTTTGGAAATTTTTGGAAAAATCAGGTTATTGTATAAAATTTTCAAAAAAATAGAATATGAAATTGTTTCTGGAAAATACTCGGCTCTTGTCCTCATAGACTATCCGACCTTTAACATGATGTTGGCATGGTTGGCTTCAAAGCACAGGCTTCCTGTTTTTTATTATATTGCACCTCAAATATGGGTCTGGGGAAAAAGCCGTCTCAAGCTGCTTTCCCGGATGGTTAATAAAATGTTTGTTATTCTCCCTTTTGAAAAAGAAATATATGAGAATGCAGGAATGGATGTGGAGTTTGTGGGGCATCCATTTATTGGCGAGGTCAAAACAGCCTTAGAAAAGGATAAAGCATATAAAAAATTTGGTCTTGATAAAAGTCAGAAAATCATTGGTATTTTACCCGGTAGCCGCAACCAGGAAATAAAAACACTCTTGCCGGTGATGCTGGATTCTGCTCGAAAAATAAAGAAGAAAATCCCAGGATCTCAGTTTGTTTTACCACTTGCAAAAACTGTTAAGAATGATGAGGTTTCCGGCCCAATTAAGCAAAGCGGTCTTGAAATTAAAGTTATTGATGGTTTTACCTATGATGTCATATCTATATCGGATTTGTTAATGGTTGCATCTGGCTCTGTTACCCTCGAAGCTGCAATATTGAAAAAACCGATGATTATCGTTTATAAACTTCATTTCATATCCTATATTCTTGCCCGCTTAGCATGTCATATTTCAACTATTGGGTTGGTCAATATCATTGCTGGAAAAGAAGTGGTTCCTGAATTGCAGCAGAGGAATGCGACTTCGGAAAATATTACCTCTTGGGTGCTTAAGGTTCTTGCTGATGAAGAATATTATGAGCGGATAAAACAGGAATTGGTTGAAATAGAACCATTGATGGGAAAAAAAGGAGCTGCACAAACTACAGCAAAGAGCATCATCAATTACCTTTATGAAGAAAAATCTTTATAAACAGGTACTTCCTTATATCTTTTTTGTAATTTTGTATTTGATCGGAAAAACATTGCGCATTCAAATTATAAATCGTGATGTTGAGTCCCGGCTGGAAAAACAAGGCAAAGCGATTATCTATACTTTCTGGCATGGCAGGATGCTCTACTTCCCATACCTTTACAGGTTTTCAAATAAATCTACAATTTTGACAAGTCCAAGTGAAGACGGTGAAATTGTTGCAAGAACCGCTAAAATATTTGGATTTTCAAGCATTCGCGGGTCATCTTTTAAAAGAGGCGGGCCCGCGCTTCTGAAAATGACAAGAAGTATTAAGGAAGGAAAGGCGGTTACTATGGTTGCCGATGGCTCCAGGGGACCACTCTATAAGGTCCAAGAAGGTATAATAAACCTTGCTTATTTGACGGGAGCTCCGATACTGCCTGTGGTATACGGAGTTAAAAATAAAATTCAACTGAAGACTTGGGACCGGTTTATTATTCCGCTTCCTTTTTCCAAAATAAAGGTAATGTATGGAGACCCTGTATATGTTGACAAAAAAACAGAAGAAATAAAATCTAAAAGTAAACTTGAAGAACTTGAAAAAAAATTAAAAGAAATTACTCAAGTAGTAGACAGCTGGGATTAAGACATTGAATATAATTCATACTAATG
Source organism: uncultured Nitrospirota bacterium (assembly GCA_913051775.1). Taxonomy (GTDB): domain Bacteria; phylum Nitrospinota; class Nitrospinia; order CAJXCL01; family CAJXCL01; genus CAJXCL01. The sequence goes on from CAJXCL010000009.1 coordinate 31,513, forward strand.
CGTGTCTTTTAGTTAATCTTTAATTAATTGTATTTTTATCCTTTTAATTCCGAAAAGAAAAAAATATATTACAAAATGTCGTAGAATGTAAATAACATCGGAAAAATATGAAATTATCCATTATTATACCCGTATTTAATGAAGAAAATACTATTGCTAGCATTATTCAAAAAGTACAAAGTGCGGATTATGATAAAGAAATTATTGTAGTGGACGATGCTTCTACAGATGGTACAAAAGATATTCTGCAAAAACTGAGTCAACAGCCGAAACTTAAAATTTTTTATCATGAAAGAAACCGCGGGAAAGGAGCGGCAATACGAACAGCTATAAAAAATATTACAGGCAACATAACTATCATTCAGGATGCTGACCTAGAATATGATCCTGTCGATTATACTATTTTGCTTAAACCGATCCTTGATGGCAGGGCTGATGTTGTTTACGGTTCAAGATTTCAGGGAGGATCGCACAGGGTTTTATTTTTCTGGCATTATCTTGGAAACAAGTTATTAACCCTGTTTTCCAACGTGATGACAAATTTGAATCTCACTGACATGGAAACTGGTTATAAAGCATTTAAATCAAATGTGATTAAAAATATTTCTTTGTCATCTGACCGGTTTGGTTTTGAGCCGGAGGTTACAGCTAAAATTGCGCATAACAACAATTATAAAATATATGAAGTGCCAATTTCATACAGCGGCAGAGATTACAGTGAAGGAAAAAAAATAGGCTGGAAAGATGGGGTAGCCGCGATATATTTTATTTTAAAATATAATATACAGGCCAAATTAAAAATAGGTTCGTAATGCGGTAAAATCTGTGGTAAATTTAATTATGCCTATTTATGAATATGTATGTAAAGCATGTTCCGAAAAATTTGAAGTGCTGACTTTTGGCAATGGAAAAGAAGTTTCATGTCCTAAATGTGAAAGCAAAAATATGAAAAAAAGTTTTTCCACTTTTGCGGCTATTAGTCCATCTTCCAATACTTCAGATCCCTCCTGTGTTACACCTGCCTGTGGATATAATACCGGTGCATGCGGCTCTGGAATGTGTGGAATAAAATAAACTGGGATCAGCAATTGAATGTATTTATATGTCCCTGTAGCCGATAGCTGATAGCTGAAAGCTGTAAGCAGATAATTATGGCCTTTGAAACTTACGTTATATCCTGGAATCTTACAAAGAGATGCAACTTACGTTGCTCCCACTGCTATCTGGATGCTTCTTTTTTAACTGGTGATGTTGTAGATGAACTCTCATCTGCCGAATGCCGGAAACTAATTGACCAGATGGCGGAAGTCAACCCTCATGCCTGCCTCATCCTGACTGGCGGAGAACCTCTTCTCAGGGAAGATATCTATGAAATTGCCTCTTATGCCAATGACAAAGGGTTTATGGTAGTTATGGGAACGAATGGCCTTTTGCTCAATGATGCTACTGTCCCTAAAATGCTCGATGCCGGAATAAAAGGAATTGGAGTCAGTCTGGATTCTATTCATCCCGAAACACATGATCGTCTTCGCGGCCTTTCGGGTTCCTGGGAAAAAGCAATAAAAGGAATTGAAGCCGCTAAGAAATATGACCTTGACTATCAGATTCAAACCACAGTTACTAAAGATAATTATGATGAAATACCAAAGATGATAGATTTTGCGCATAAACTGCGCGCAACCGGATTTTATCTTTTTTTCCTTGTGTGCACAGGCAGGGGAGAAAAGATGACCGATATTACACCAGAACAATATGAAGAAGTCCTGTCCTACGTATATAAAGTTCATGGGAACTATAATGGGATGATGGTCAGGGCAAAATGCGCCCCACATTTTAAAAGAATCGCTTATCAGATGGATAAAAATTCTCCTTTATTGAAAGGGTATGTGGGAGGGTGCCGTGCGGGAACAAATTATTGCCGGATTACCCCTGGAGGAGATATTACTCCGTGTCCCTACATGCCTAATAGTGTCGGTAATGTGAAGGCCACAAACTTCAAAGAAATTTGGCATGATGCTGGACTTTTTCAACAATTCCGCTATCCAAAATATGAAGGGAAATGTGAGCATTGTGAGTTTAAACTTTTATGTGGAGGATGCAGGGCAAGGGCTTTAGCAATTAACAACAACACGTTCGGTGAAGATCCATGGTGTAATTATGAACCGGTTAAGGGAAATACTCACGTTATTAATATTGCAACAGCCATTCAGTTTGGTCTTGAAAACAAATCATCAAAAGAGGATAAAGATAATAATAAAGGGTTCTCCTGGACGCCGGAGGCTCAAGAACGATTAAAAAAAATACCTTTTTTTGCCAGAGGAATAGCTAAACAGGGATTGGAAAAGCATGCATTGGAGAATAGTATAAAATTGATAACGCCTGAGTTAATGGATGAACTCCGCTCTAAATTTGCAGATAGTTTTGGAGGACGGTTTACTAAAAAGTAAATAGGATCACTGCAGAGAGCGTTGAAATCGCAGAGAAAAATTATATTTTTTGTAAGGCGTTCAGCAGACCATAAAATATTTTATCTTATTCACACTCTGTCTAATGTCCTGTGCAAGACTTTCCGAGGTTCGCTGGAAGATAATTCATTGGATTCACGTTGTTTCATTGCTTCGGCTTGAAAATGGATTTGTAGTTTTTCAAGAAGCTCGTCCAGGTTTCCATCCATCACGCTGGATAATTTATAAATGGTCAAACCGAGTCGGTGATCAGTTATTCTTTCCTGTGGAAAATTATAAGTACGTATTCGTTCGCTTCTATCGCCGCTGCCAACCTGGGCTTTTCTTTCAGAAGACCTTTCTTCACGACTCTTTCTTTCCTCAGCGTCCAATAACCTTGCCCTTAAAACTTTTAAAGCCTTTGCTTTATTTTTATGCTGGGATTTTTCATCTTGGCAGGATACAGTGATTCCTGTTGAAATATGAGTCATTCTAACTGCAGAATCGGTGGTATTGACACTTTGTCCCCCTGGTCCTGAGGATCTGAAGATATCAACTTTAATATCATTAGAATCTATTTCTATGTCTATTTCCTCTGCTTCAGGGAGTATGGCCACTGTAACCGCCGAAGTATGGATTCTTCCGGAAGCCTCTGTTTCTGGAACTCTTTGAACCCGGTGTGTTCCGCTTTCATATTTCAAAAAACTGAAGACATTTTTTCCTTCAAACGAAGAGATAATTTCTTTAAAACCTCCTTTGCCGGTAACATTCCTGCTCATAGTTTCTGCGCGCCATCCTTGCTGTTCTGCGTACTTACTATACATGCGAAAAAGGTTGGCAGCAAAAAGGGCGGCTTCTTCGCCTCCTGTCCCTGCTCTAATTTCAAGAATAATGTTTTTTTCGTCCCGGGGGTCTTTAGGAATAAGAAGAGTTTTTAGATCAAATTCTATTTTTCCCAGTTTTGCCTGAATCTCTTTACGTTCGTCTTCAGCAAGCTTTAGTAACTCTTTGTCTTGTGTTTCGTTCTTCAGAAGGGCCTCATTTTCGCTAAGCGCTTCAATATTTTTTCTATAAATCTGGAAGGTATCAACGATTTTTTTTAAACTGGCGTGTTCTTTGGCGAGTTTCTGAAATTTTGCCTGGTTTGCAATTACATCCGGTTGGCTCAAAAGGTTATTTAGTTCGTCAAACCTCATCTCTAAAGCATGTAATTTTTCAAACATAATGTTCAAATTGTAGCTTCATTTATGTTTTCTTTTGCTCCCCTGTGTTTGAACTTTTCACGCTTTTTTTAGAGTATTTTTTCTTAAACCTTTCCACCCTTCCTTCTGAATCAACTAATTTTTGTTTTCCTGTAAAAAACGGGTGACACTTTGAGCAAATTTCCACATGAATATCTTTAGCAGTTGACCTGGTTTGAAATGTTTCTCCGCATGCACATGTAACTGTTGTTTCAGAATACTCAGGATGAATTTTGGGTTTCATTATTTTTATCCTCTATGTTTATTAAGATTGGTTCATTGAATCAAGAAAATCCTTATTGCTTTTAGTTTGCCTCATTTTATCAAGAAGAAGTTCCATGCTTTCAACTATGCTAAGCGGCTGCAGAACTTTTCTTAAAATCCATATTCGGTTCAGATCTTCCGGGCCAATCAATAACTCCTCTTTTCGTGTTCCTGATCGATTAATATCTATAGCCGGAAAAACTCTTTTATCAACCAGCTTCCGATCCAGATGAATTTCCATATTGCCGGTTCCCTTAAATTCTTCAAAAATCACATCGTCCATGCGGCTGCCGGTATCAACCAGCGCGGTGGCTATTATAGTAAGCGCTCCTCCTTCTTCTATATTTCTGGCAGCTCCGAAAAACCTTTTCGGTTTTTGCAAGGCATTAGAATCCACTCCACCGGAAAGGATTTTTCCGCTAGGGGGCACAATGGAATTGTAAGCCCTGGCTAATCGTGTAATGCTGTCTAAAAGAATTACCACATCCCGTTTATGTTCCACTAACCTTTTTGCTTTTTCTATAACCATTTCAGCCACCTGAACGTGTCTCTGAGCTGGTTCGTCAAAAGTAGAACTAATGACCTCGCCCTTAACCGTGCGAATCATATCTGTAACTTCTTCCGGCCGTTCATCAATGAGAAGAACAATAAGAAAGATTTCTGGATGATTCTTTTCTATGCTCTTGGCTATGGATTGGAGCAGCATAGTTTTTCCGGTTCGTGGCGGAGAAACAATAAGCCCTCTCTGTCCTTTTCCAATAGGAGTCAATAGATCCATTGTACGCGCAGAATAATCCGCTCCGTTTAAAGCTTCTAGGTTAATCCTTTCCTGCGGGTACAAAGGGGTTAAATTGTCAAAAAATACTTTATCTTTAGATGACTCAGGATTTTCATGGTTGACACATTCAACCTTTAGCAATGCAAAATAACGCTCACTGTCTTTTGGAGGCCTAATTTGTCCGGAGATTGTGTCTCCAGTTCGCATATCAAAGCGACGAATTTGTGACGGCGACACGTAAATGTCATCCGGCCCTGGCAGGTAGTTATAACTTGTAGCGCGCAAAAAACCAAAACCATCCGGCAAAATTTCTAATATCCCTTCGCCATATATCTGACCATTCTGTTTCGTTTGCGTCTCCAATATTTTGTAGATCAATTCTTGTTTTCTTAAGCCACTGTAGCTATTGACCTTAAGATCTTTGGCTATGTTGGTTAACTGCGAAACGTTTTTTTCTTTTAGTTCAACAAGATTCATAATATCTCTCCGTAGATTGCATAATGAGAAAAGGCCAGTTTTGCTTTAGATGGGAATTATGGCTATAAAACCTCTGGAAGTTTTTTGATTGATATGATTTTCAAGACAGTTTTGTCAATTTAATGATCTTTTTTCGAGGGATCTTCCTTGATTTGTTGCTAAATTGCGAATAATAAAAAAACTATCCTCATGCAGGATACTTGTTTGAGGTTAGATTTTAACAGAAGTGCTGATGTAATTTAATATCACATATTCTAAAACCTTTGTCAACAACTTTTTAACAGTATAAGGGGGTGATAAATAAAAGTGGCAATTTTTGTGGCAATACAAAGGTTGTGCTCTATTTCAAAAAAAAAGTTTTTTTGGCAGCCATCCGATTTTACTGGAATGGCAATATTGTTAAGATTTTCTGCAAGCTTGTCATAGGGAGCTTCAAACACCCGTATACAACTGCCTATACCTGTTTTGAACGATATTCACTCACCATCTGCATAATGAGGTCTTTTTCTTTCAGTTTTATCTTTTTAAGTTTTTTCCTTTCTAATTCTTCCTCGGGGGTAAGGTATTTCATTCTTTCAAATTCCTGAATTTTTTCTTTTAACTCATAATGATTCTCCCAGAGTTTTTTAAACTCTTTATTCTCTCTACAAATTTTCTCCACTAAGTCCTCTTCTACAACCATAAGCAACCCCTCCCTTTAAAAAAAATGGAAAATTTAATTATATAATAGTTAGCGTCAGTAAAATATGTAGTTAAATTGTTTAAAAGCGTTTAGCGAGCGAATTCCCAGTGGCTTGTCACGGGGAACATCAATTCAAATTCATTTCAGCTTCGGATAGGCGAACATATTTTGGCTTCAATAGAGCTAAATCTGTTTTCTCTCCATTTTGAGTTTTTTCAAAAGCCAACTTTGCCACGCTTGCGGCTGTAGTATTTGAAGAACCACTATCAAAAACAGCCAGGTTTCCAAGTTTCTGGCTTAAAACTTTACCGTAAGTTTCGACCCCGCTTCCAAAAAAAAGAGTGGTTTTTTTAATTTCATTAACCAGCAATTCAGGTTTTACGGTTCGGTCTTCTTCAAGCCTGCAAATTTGACCGTTTGCATCGTATTGGAAAAAAGAAGCATAGAGTTCTCCCTTTCTGGCATCAATAACAGGACAAATTATATTTTCAGTAAAAGGGATAGTATGCGCCATGGCTAAAAGTGTTTCGACCGAAACAACAGGTTTTTTTTGAGCTAATGAGAAACCGAGAACACTGCTCAACCCGACTCGCAAGCCGGTAAATGAGCCCGGACCTATAGAGACAGCAAAGGCGTCAACTTGAGATATGTTAAGATTAGTATCCTGAAGAATAGAATCAATTATAAAAAAGAGGTTTTTTGAATAAGAAGTGTGGCCTGAAATGGCTTTTTCAGAAATTGTTTTATTTCTTAGCGTAATGGCAATACTCCCTTTTGGCGAAGAAGTATCAATCCCTAAAATTCTCATTTTTTTTCATAATAGCATCAGTACGATTTTAGGTCAACACAATACTGATGCCAAAATAAAATTTTTTTTTGAAGCTTTCTGCAGAAAGACCACAGGAAATCTTCAAATACAGAGAATTCACATCCCCCTTGATTCCCCTTAACAAGGAGGGGCTTAGGGGGTGTATCGCTTGCTAACCCCGCAGCAAGTAATCGAAAAATCAAAATCAGCGGAAGCAAAAAATGAAGAAGAAGCTACCTAGCATATTAGCAGAAAACCACTGGTAGCACCAGGTAGTATTGAAGAAAAAGACCAGCATATAAGCGGCGTACCGACATCTAAAAAAAGTTCCACAGCAGGTCAAGGCGCACACATAAGCGGACAATAGTTTAATTGAAATATTCTTAATAAAGAAACACTAATTTTTTCTCAAACCTCTGCCACCCAAAATACCTGTAGGCTTTCCTTTTTTTACAGCCATTTCACCGTTTATAAACACGTATTCTATTCCTTCCGGATATTGCTTTGGATTTTCGTATGTAGAAGTATCTCTTATTTTTTTTGGATCAAACAATACAAGGTCAGCGTAATTTTCTTCTTTAATTATTCCGCGGTCTGTTATTTTCAATCGACTGCATGGATCTGAAGTCATCTTCTTAATTGCAACAGGAAGGTCTAATATATTTTCATCCCTTACATATTTCCCCAGCACTCTCGGGAAACTTCCAAATCCTCTTGGATGAGGCGTACCGTCTCCAAGAGGCCCGTTTATGCTCTTTGCTCCGCTGTCGCTTCCTATCATTACGTAATCCTTTTTGATAATCTCTTGAAAGTTATCTTCACACATGCAGAAATATATAGCTTCCACCTGACTCTGCTCTTCCATTAACAGATCAAAAATAAAATCGAAAATCTCTTTTTTTTGTAGCTCCGCGCCTTCAGAAACTTTTTTCCCTTCAAGGTCTTTGTTTTTATCTGTCACCACTTGGGAAATCATCACTGTTTGCCAGTGTTCCGGTTCCGGGTGGTATTTTAAAATTTCTTTTTTTATCAACTCCCTTGTTGATTTATCATGGAGTCGTTCCATCTGTTTTTGAATTCCCCCTTCAAACACCCAATCTGGCAAAAGGGCTGAAAGACCGGTATTAGATGCCGTGTAAGGGTACCTGTCGCACGCGATATCCGTGCCATTTTCTAACGCGGTTTCTATTAATGCCAGCGCCGGTTGAATTTTATTCCAGTTTTTTTCCCCGGCAGTTTTTAAATGGGATATTTGTGCTCTCACACCGGTTTCCCGGCTAATTTGTATTGTTTCTTCTATTGCTTCCAGTAATTTTTTTCCTTCGCTTCTCATGTGGCATGTGAAAAGACTATCGCATTCTTCCACAACCTTAAAAAGATGGATCAATTCTTCTGTTTTTGCGTAACAAGAAGGAGGATATATAAGGCCAACAGACATCCCGAAAGCCCCCTGTTTTAATCCATCCAGAACGATCAGTTCCATTTTTTTTATTTCATTCGGCTCTGGAACTCTGTCTTCATACCCCATAACCGATGCGCGTATAGTATTTTGTCCTAGTAAAGGCGCGAAATTTACTGCGGTTCCTTTTTCTTCGAGTTTTTCATAATAGCCGCTCAGATTAGTCCAGTTAAGATGGATATCAAATTGTTTTAGATAAGTTCTTCGCCTTTCTTTGAGCAGATCTCCAAAAATCGGTGCCGCCGCATAACCGCAGTTCCCCCCCACCTCGGTGGTAACTCCTTGCAAAATCTTGGATTCTGCCCGCGGATCAATCAAAAGATAATAATCCGAATGAGAATGAATATCTACAAACCCTGGAGCAACTACCAGGCCGGATGCATCCAGAACACTATCCGCATCTTTTGCTTCTATCTTGCCTATAGATGTTATTTTATCCTTTTCTAAAGCAATATCGGCTTTATACCTGGGTTTCCCGGTACCGTCAATTATTTCTCCTTTTTTTATAATTATGTTAGCCATTTTTTTGGACGCAGGATTCCTACAAGCAGTTAGCGGTCAGTAATGAGCAAGATTCTCTTTGATTTAGCTGAAAGCTGATATCTTAACGCTTTAAAATCTTCTCCGCGGTCAAATGAAATTTACAAATCTTTTGTATTTAAAGCCAATACTTTATCTTTTCCCTCCCCATCGCCATAAAGAGTTATGTAATTGAAATAATTGCGCATAACTTTTTTAACATACGCTTTTGTTTCACGAAAAGGAATCATCTCAATGAAAAGATCAGGGTCTGGAGTTATTATTGTTTTCTTCCATTTCAAGGCACGGCTTAATCCCGCGTTATAACCTGCAAGAGCTATAACCGGATCACCCTTAGTCTTTTTGAGCAAGTAAGCCATATGCTGGGAACCTAGGGAAATATTTACTCTAGGAATGTAAAGAATTTCTTCGTGCCAGTCCTTTTCCGAAAACGCGCTTTTATATCTCTTTTTAAATTCATTTTTGCCCGTTTTCGGCATTAATTGCATCAGCCCTATGGCGCCGCTCCTCGAAAGAGAATCAGGATTAAAAGAACTCTCCTGACGCATTAAGCCCACGATCAAAAACGGATCGAGCTTATAGCCTTTGGCGTTTTTATTGACAAGCTCACTGTAAGCAATTGGAAAATACAGTTTCCAGTATTCCAATGACAGTTCTAAATGTTTTTCTGTTGGAAGCTCCTTTAAAAAACCTTCGATGATTCTTTGTGCCTTCACGAATCCTCTTGCCTGAAGATAGAGATTTCCAGTCCACAAAATTTTTTCCGGGGTGTTAATGGAAACTTTTCTTGCTATCAACCGAATCTCCCCTAAAGCATCTTCATAATAACCAAGAGCAATGAGTTCTTTAATTCTAATAAAATGAAAACGGTCTTCAGATCTCATTTTAGTCTTTAACTCTTTATAGACCTGAGCAGAATTTAATTTCCTCTGCAAAAAAGGATTGATCATTTTTAATTTATTTCCCGATTTTTTACTTAGCTTAACTTTTCCCCGGTAGCCGTAATAGTTGTAAGGATACTCTTTTGCCGCCATCTTGTAAAAACTGCGTGCAGCCTCGGTTTCTCCAGATTTTTCATTTGATTTTCCTGCCCAATAGAGAATCTGGCCTCGAAGCCGTGAATCATGAAACAGGGAAGCAGTCGTCTTAAATTTTTTAGCCGCTGTCCGGTAGTTCCCGGATATATAATTTATCAAACCGATATTCCAGTGCGCGCTGACTGCAAGAGACCCCTGTGGAAATGTTTTAGTCATTTTCTGAAACTGGGAAATTGCCTTCCGATATTTTTTATTTTGTGCAAAGATTTTTCCTGTAGTATAAAAAGCTTTTTCAGCATAGTGGCTATGGGGAAAGTTATTAATGATTTTTTTTGAATATGCTATGGCGTCCCTGTGTTTGCCCAGGTTCCAGTATAAGTTGGCAATCTTATATTGCGCTTCAGGAACACGCGAACCAGTAGGATTTTTTGCAATAAAAGATTTGTAAATTTGAAGCGCTTCTTTTCTCTTCCTCATTAAAGTATAAGCTTTGGCGAGTTTAAAAGTTAAATCTTGAAATAAATTTCCTTTCGTGTAAGTTTTGAGATATTTTTTGCATTCCCTGGAAGCAATGGAATATTCCCCCTCCTTCATTAACAATTTAATTCTCCTGGCAATGAATTTGGGAGGAAATTTAGGAAGTTTGATTTTAGCCTTTCTCATTTCTCTAATTTTTTCTTCTGCTTCTATTGAAAATTCATTTAAAGGGAAAAAGTGAAAAAGTTTGCTAAAAGTTTCATAGGCGTTAATTATCTTTCCCTGTTTTTTCAGAATAACTCCGGTAAAAAGCATCGACTCCGGCACCAGGTCTTTTTTAGGATATTTTTCAATAATATCTGTGAAAAACTTATACGCTTTTTCTAAATCATCCCTACTAAAATGAAGTTTTCCAAGAAAGAATTTTGTGTAAGGGTGCAGGCGGCTCCGAGGAAACTCCTTTAAAATGCTATTTAACAATTCAATTGATTCGTTCTCCTCTCCCAGTTCCAGGCGAACTCCAGCCAGTTTTAACATGGTATAGTCTTTTAACTGCGGGTATTTGGAAAGAAGCTTCAAATAAATATCAACAGAATTATTAAGCTTGGAGAGTTTACTACTGATGTGCGCTTTTAAATAAAGGGCCCTGAAATGCCAGATGTCTTCTGGACGCTCTTTTAAGAACTGGTTAACCAGTTCTCCCGCGGTAGCATAATCATCATTAGCCATCACCTTGACGATTTGGGCAATAGATTTTTCAGGCAGAGTATCGGCATGTAAAGGATGACTGAGTAACAAAAAAATAAAGAAAAAAAGTATTCTTTTATTCATTAAAATCTCACGGTAAAGAATTGAAAGTTGAAATCAACTGTGAACAAACAATATCCTATCACGCTAAATAGTATGATCAAAAACAAAAAAGGAGAGTAGTGTATAATGCTGACCACTGGTTGCCAACCGCTTTCTCGATAAGGAGTGCGTAATGCTGACATCTGACTGCTGATAGCTGTGCCTCAGAGACGGAGTGTGAAATATTGATCGTTGTTTTTAATCCCCGACCCCTGTCAACTGACAACTAAATAGAGGGGTGGCTCAGTGCTTAAAAACGTTTTAGGTATTTGTTGGAAGCCTATATGGACAAATATGGTGTCTACTTTTAGCCCTAAAAAATTGAATATTATTTAAAATAATGCAAGATAGACTTTTGGAATTACACGAATATATCAGCTTATTAAATTTTGGCACCTATACCTAAGTATCGTAATAAATTTAACGCATATCTATTGTCGGTACTTAAATACATAAACCGCAACAGCGGTAAACAGTATAAAGTTAATTATACCGAACACTTTAAAAACAATATCTCGAGAAATAAGTACCGCTGGAATCATAAGTAAAAGACAGAACCACACTCCCACTACCCACGTCAGAGAAAAATCCTTTGAGGAGCCTCTTTTTTTTATTTTTAAAATCAGCGGGATGTTAAATAAGGGAAGCGCAACACTGGCAATAACTCCTATTGTTTTAATTACGTTAACAGCAGTCATAAAGGTATTATATAACAGAAATGCAAGAGGATTGCGAATTTAGCATAGCTTTAGTAGCCGGCAATTGACCCTTCTGTAAACCATTTGGAATGCCTCAATCAGGCATTTTCATATAGAATTTCGTACACTATCGGGGTAAACTGAACTTAAACGTACGAATACTAAGGATCGTTAATATGAGGCGAATTGAAGATATAACAGAGGCCATTCGGCAATATGATCCAGAGGCGGATATAGATATTCTTTCCAAAGCGTATGTCTTTTCAGCCAAGGTTCATAGGGGACAAACACGTCTTTCAGGTGAGCCTTACCTGTCCCACCCTTTAGAAGTAGCCTATATTCTTACCCAGATGCACATGGACTCCATTAGTGTAGCGGTTGGGCTACTGCATGATACGGTAGAAGATACTTTTACAACCCCGGAAGAAATTAGAAAAATTTTTGGCGAAGAGATAATGCTATTAGTTGACGGTGTAACTAAAATCAGCAAAATCAATTTTGCGTCTCATGAAGAACAGCAGGCAGAGAATTTTAGAAAAATGATTCTGGCCATGTCTAAAGATCTTAGGGTTATATTAATTAAATTGGCTGATCGTTCTCATAACGTGAGGACTTTGAACTTTATGCCGCAGGACAAGCAAAAAGTGATTGCGCGCGAAACACTGGATATCTATGCCCCTCTTGCTAACCGACTTGGAATCGGGTGGCTCAAGCAGAATCTGGAGGATTACTCTTTTCGATACCTTTATCCAAAAGAGTATAAATTTATTGAAGAGAACGTTGCTAAAGGGGCTGAAGAGCGGAAAAAAATCATTGAATCAACCATTGAAATTGTAGAAGAGAGGTTATCAAGTTTAGGCATTTCTGTAAAAGTTATGGGTCGTTCAAAACATTATTACAGTGTCTTTAACAAAATGCGACAGCAGACTATCAATTTTGAAGAAATCTATGACCTCAGGGGAATAAGACTTATTACAGACACTGTACAAAATTGCTATTCCCTCTTGGGGACTGTCCACTCTTTCTGGAAACCTATACCAGGAAAAATAAAAGATTATATAGCCTTGCCCAAAGCAAATATGTATCAATCCCTTCATACCACGGTTATAGGACCGCAGGGGGAACGGGTGGAATTTCAAATACGAACTGAAGAGATGCATCGCATTGCTGAAGAAGGCATTGCTGCTCATTGGAGATATAAAGGCATTGTCAAGAACAAAAAAAATGACAATGAACATGACAAGCAATTCCTATGGCTCCGCTATTTGCTGGATTCTCATAATGAAGTAAAAAACCCGAGAGAATTTCTGGAAATGGTAAAAATAGATCTTTTTTCAGATGAGGTCTACGTTTTTACACCAAAAGGAGAAGTCAGAAGTTTTCCCCGGGATGCCACTCCAATTGATTTTGCATATCAAATACATACTGATGTTGGGCATAGATGTTGTGGCGCAAAAGTAAATGGTAAAATGGTTCCTTTACACTATCAGTTAATGAACGGCGATATTGTGGAAATTATGACCTCTCCTCACCATGAGCCAAGCAGGGATTGGTTGAAAATAGTTGTTACAGCACGCGGGAAATCAAAAATTAAAGCGTGGATGAAAGTTCAGCAGCGAGAAAGGAGCACGGCTCTTGGGCGGGAAATTTGTGAAAAGGAAGTCATGAAATACGATATTTCTCCTTTGGAAGCCATGAGACCGAAACAACTTGAAAAGGCGGCAAGACATTTTGGATTTTTAGACGTCAACCGGCTTATGGAGGGAATCTGCTATGGAAAAGTACCTTTAAAAAAATTGATGCTTCAAATCATCCCGGATCAAATTTTTAAAGAGGTAGAAAGGAAAAAAGAATCTACTTTCCACCGGTTAGTTAAAAGAGTTGTTCATAAACCGGTCAAAGGAGTGCTTGTAAAGGGATTAGACGATATCATGTTTCGATTTGGAAAGTGCTGCAACCCCATTCCGGGTGATGAAATAGTCGGTTTCATAACAAGAGGCCGAGGCGTTTCTGTTCATCAAAAAGATTGTCCGAGCATTAGCGACATAGAATATGATTCAGAGCGCAGGATTCAGATCGAGTGGGATACAGAAGCGAATATTAAACGTCTGGTACAATTATCTATTGCTACTAAGGATAAGCCAGGTCTTCTGGCTCAAGTATCCAATGTTATAGCGTCAATGGCGGTCAATATATCTGCTGTGCAAACGATTAAAGTTGAAGGTGATGGAGCTATTATAAATTTATCCGTTGAAATTGATGGTTTAAAACAACTTAATAGGATTATGAAAGATATCCAGAAAGTCAAAGGAGTGAAAGACGTAGAGAGGGTAAAAGAATTAAAACATTAAGTCAAAAAAATCTTTTTAAATGGAAGCTTCCCGTAGAAAGCCCTTTACCAATATAGTTGAGGATAAGTTGCAAGGAATGGTCCACTAAACGATTTAAAAAAATTATTTGAGAAGTCTGAACTGTATGGAGATTAATCAATCAATACAAACGTTTTCATTGTTGGCGTTGCCACTGCTCCTTGCACTCACTCTTCATGAATTGGCACATGGGTGGGTTGCTGAAAAGCTGGGAGACGGAACCGCGAGAGATGCGGGCAGGCTAACCATGAATCCATTAAAACATCTTGATCTTATGGGCACTTTAGTTTTTGTTGTAACTCAGTTGGTTGGATGGGCAAAGCCTGTTCCCGTTGATCCGAGAAACTTCCGTAACCCAAAAAAGGATATGGCAATTGTGGCAGCAGCCGGGCCATTAGTAAATATCATTATTGCTATTGTCAGCGCTATTCTTTTCCGTTTGCAGGAACCCGTGGTAGAATTGATTTTGAATTATCAACTTAATGATTTGCTGAACGTCGTTTTACCCGTTTTTTATATGATAAATATTAGTGCGAGAATTAATATTGCACTGGCGATTTTTAACATCATCCCGATTCCACCTTTAGATGGAGGAAGAATGTTGGCAGGCGTTTTAAGTCATGAACAGGTTATCAAGTTTTCTAAAATTGAACCTTACGGGTTTATTATTATAGTGGTTCTATTAATGAGCGGAATTATAGGCAAGGCTATATTTCCAATTATTATGACAATCACAAAATTGTTATTAGGGTAGGATATTTTTGTCCAGGCTAAATAATTTTCTACCGATTGACGAGCAATTGCATTATTGGATGGCCTGTGATACGTTTTTAGAATCTCTTTAACTGGAGTTTTCCAAACAAGGAGACACAGCATTGAAAACGATCCTGGTCGTAGATGATGAAAAAAGTATGAGAGATTTTCTGAGTATTTTTTTAAAGCAAGTAAGTTATCGTGTGAGGTGCGTGTCTTCTGGCAAAGAGGCTCTTCAACTTTTAGAGAGAGAGCTGATAGTTAAGGCATTAAACAGAACCAATGGAGTTTTAAATAAAGCGGCATCCTTGTTGAATTTAAGTTTCAGGTTTTTTAGATACCGCCTTGAAAAGCATAAAATTAAAAACTTTAGACAAGAATTGCGTTCTTGATTTTGAAAACTATTAAGATATTTTCTACCTTTTTTATCCTTTTTCTGATTTCGACCTCCCTAGTTTGTCCTGTAAGGGCTGAGACCACCAGCAAAGGTATTATCCAGCATCGTAATTTGGAAAAAGAATCTTTTGCAGTTGCTGAAAGTTTGTTTAAAAAATCTGAATATGAAGAGGCTGTTATTCAATATCAAAATCACATTAAGAATTTTCCAGGCGGAGATTTTTTAGATGACGCGATCTTTCAGTTGGGTGAAATTTACAGGTTAAGAAAAAACTATTTTATGGCCATCCGGCACTATCAATTACTGAACAAAATAGACGTTAAAACAGATTTATATAATGAATCTGAGTATAAAGTTGCGCTTTGCTATTATCATTCAGGGCACTATAAAAATGCGTTGCTGAAACTTAAATCGAACTATTCCAAACCTCATGATAAAAAGCGTGAATGGGATATTGTTTTTTTGATGGGCAGGGCTTTAGAGAAAGCGCAAGACAGCCGAGCTGCATTCAAAAATTACCTGCTAAGTAAGCAAATCGCTCCAGACACTAAACTTAAGGAAAAATCTGAATTTAAAATCATGGAAATGGTACAGAACAACCTGAGTTTAGATGATTTAAATTTATTGGCAAAAACACTGCCGGTAAAATATCCACTTGGTTTGGTTCTTTTCCGTTTGGCTGAAATGTATGAGAAACAGAGAGGTTATGCACAATATCAAAAGCACCTAACACGCTTTTTAAATGATTTTCCAAACCATGGACTTTATGAAAAGGGAAAAGACAGACTAGAAAGTTTTTTATCAAAAAACGAAACTACCAAAACCAAAATCGGTTGCATTCTCCCGCTTTCTGGAGAGGCAGCTGCAAGCGGACAGAAGATTTTACAAGGTATCCAGTTGGCATTTAATTTACTTCCGGACAACAAGAGAAAAAACATTGAATTGATTGTTAAAGATTCAAAAGTGGAGGTGGAAACAGTTGCTGCTATTGTGGAAGATTTAGGAGCAGATAATGATGTCGTTTGTGTAATTGGGCCGATGTTCAGCAAAACTGCTCAATTAGCAATCGAAAAAGCAGGGATATATCAACTTCCAATGATTTCTCCGGCTGCTTCTGTTAAAGGATTGCCCGACACAAGTCAATATTTTTTTCGAAACTCCCTCACACACGAATTACAAGGTAAAGCTATTGCCGAATATGCCATTAATAATCTTGAACTGAATAAATTTGTTGTATTTTATTCATCTGACCTGTATGGAACGAGATTAAAAGATGTTTTTTTAGATCAGATAAATGTTTTAGGTGGAGAGGTTCTTGCCGGGAAAAGCTATGATCAAGCACAAAATGATTTCAAAGATCAGATTTTAGATATTGGCGGACTGAACGATAGGGAGCTGAAAAAGAAAACCCTGGAGTCGATTTCAGAAGAAAGCAATGACCCTTTGACAGAAAATAAAAAAATAATTAAGTACGGTGCAGACGAAAATAAAGATGAGCTGATGTCAACAGTTTTGGTAGAGGTAATCAAACAAAAAAGCCAGGATAGGAAAATTCCATCGGAGTTGTCAGAAGAAGGTTACGAAGAAGCGCTGGAAGAAAATGAAATCATTGATGAAGAAGAATTGATAGAAATTCAGAACGAGGATATGCTGGACCAAATTCAGGAAAGTGAACCTTCCGATATTTTTGAGGAAGAATTACTCTTTAAACCTTTTTTGAAAGTTCATTACGACGCTATTTTTATCCCTGGATATCCAGACCAGGTTGGATTAATTGCTCCGCAATTAGCATTTTATAATATTGATAATATTAAACTTTTAGGAGGAAATACCTGGAATTCGGATGAAATTATAAAATTGGGTGGAAAATATGTTGACGGAGCAATTTTTGTGGATAGTTTTTTCATCGGTTCTTATTTAAGGAAGGTGCGGGAATTTAATGAACTCTACGAAGATTTTTTTGGTGAAGCGCCGGATGTGCTGTCTGCCCAAGCATTTGATGCTGCTAAAATGGTTTTTGACATTGTTTTGAAAGAAAGGGTAGATAGACAGATAATGAAGAAAAAGCTGTTAAAAATTAAAAATTATAGGGGAGTTTCTGGGAAAACTACAATTCTCCCAAATGGAGATTCGGAAAAATCACTTTATTTCATATCTATAAAAAATAACAAAAGGGTGCAAATAAATTGAGGAAGTTGAAAGATATAAATTTTATAAGAAAAAAATTATAGACTGTACAAGAAAATATTTACTTGATATTATAGAATTTCCCCAAATTGTGCGTGGATAACAACAGCCGCAACCTTTTAGGTTGCGTATTTTATGTGAAAATTAATTTGTAGCAGTTAAAAATTGCGAGTACTGAAAACTGTATAACTAGAACAATTAAAGCATCAGAAAAGGAATGAGAAAATGATAATAGTTATGGAAGCAAACACAGACCAGAAACACATAGATGAAGTGATAAAAAAAATAAAAAGTTTAGGATATTCACCTCATATTATCAAGGGGATAGAAAGAACTATAATAGGAGCAGTAGGAGATGAGCGTGAAAAAACGCGGCTTCAATCATTGGAATCAATGTCTGGTGTGGAAAGTGTTGTTCCTATTCTCAAACCCCACAAATTAGCCAGCCGACAGGTAAGAACAGAGGGGAGCACTATATCAGTTAATAAAAATGTTAAAGTTGGTGCAAAAGAATTTATCGTTATGGCTGGACCCTGTTCTGTAGAAAGTGAAAAACAAATTGTTGAAACAGCTAAAGCTGTAAAGGCATCAGGTGCCAAGGTCTTAAGAGGAGGGGCGTTTAAACCCAGAACATCTCCGTACAGCTTTCAGGGGTTGGAAGAAGAGGGCTTGAAACTTCTGGCTCTGGCCAGAGAGGAGACAGGACTCCCTTTTGTTACAGAAGTAATGAACCCCAGAGAAGTTGACCTGGTTGCAAAATATACTGATGTTATTCAAATAGGCGCGAGAAATGTTCAAAACTTCTCTTTACTGAAAGAAATTGGGCGACTTAAAAAGCCGATCCTTCTTAAACGTGGTATGATGACAACTATCCAGGAGTTTTTAATGTCCGCAGAATATGTTATGTCAGAGGGAAACCACCAGGTAATTTTGTGTGAACGGGGAATAAGGACCTTTGAGACAGCGACCCGAAATACGCTCGACATTAGTTGCATCCCGGTTCTCAAAAATGAAACTCACTTGCCAATTATTATTGACCCAAGCCACGCGACCGGCCATTGGCAATTTATCAATCCAATGAGTAAGGCGAGTGCGGCCGCAGGGGCTGATGGTCTTATGATAGAAGTACACATCAAGCCGGAAGAATCATTTTCTGACGGGGCTCAAACCCTTAAACCGTCTAAATTTGATAGATTAATGAAAGAACTTCGTCCATTTGTAGAAGCTGCCGGCAAAGCTTTATAGAGACAATATGTAAGATCGATTAAACTTGACAATAAGCTGCTTATATCTTATTTTAAAAACTGAGTTTAATTTTTTTTTGAAAAAAAATTTTAAGCGATGTGAGTTATAATGAAAACATTTTCCGCTAAAGAAGAACAAATAAAATCAAAATGGTATATGATTGACGCGAACGGGGAAATTCTCGGCCGGCTTGCCGTTAAGGTTGCAACAATAATTCGTGGCAAACATAAACCTACTTTTACCCCACACGTCGATACTGGTGATTATGTTGTCATCGTGAATGCCGCAAAAGTAAGGCTGACTGGAAATAAACTAAAAGATAAGATTTATCAACATCATACCGGACATCCAGGGGGCATCCGTAAAATTTCCGCTGAAAAATTACTTCAAAAGAAACCGGAAGAAATCTTGAAGAAAGCAATTAAAGGAATGCTGCCAAAAAACTCGCTGGGCAGAAAAATGTTTAAAAAAGCGAAAATATATGCTTCTACTGATCATCCCCATGAGGCTCAACAACCAGAAGTTCTGGCATTAAATTAGTTATAAGTTAAACGAGAATTGTGATTTGTAGCTAATAAAACAAAAGGAGTGTGATGGAAGAAAAATATTACGCA
Organism: uncultured Nitrospirota bacterium; assembly: GCA_913051775.1. Lineage (GTDB taxonomy): Bacteria > Nitrospinota > Nitrospinia > CAJXCL01 > CAJXCL01 > CAJXCL01. The sequence continues at coordinate 50,832 of CAJXCL010000009.1, forward strand.
ACAGGGAAAAGAAAAACCTCAGTAGCTCGTGTCTGGCTCCAGCAGGGAGACGGCCATATTTCTGTCAACAAAAAAGCCCTATCAGATTACTTTGCGAGGGATTCCCATATGTGCATAGCTAAAGAACCATTAACAATTACTAATGTTATTAAGCGTTATGATGTTTTTGCCACGGTAAAAGGCGGTGGGCATTCTGGACAGGCAGGCGCACTGATGCAAGCTATTACTAAAGCGTTGGTTCATTCCGATCCAAGTTTACGTCTTACCTTAAAGCGAGCTGGTTTGCTCACCCGAGATTCCAGAATCAAGGAAAGAAAAAAATACGGCCAAAAAGGGGCAAGGAAAAGATTCCAGTTCTCCAAGAGATAGTTTTTTAATTTTTTTTCCGCCACAACCACTAATTTTGCAGCCAAATTTGTCTTCGCACCAAACAAGGGTTTCCTGATTGTTTTTCCAAAAAGGTCAATTCAATGAAAAATAATATTTTGGATGGGAAAGCTATTTCCACAGCTATAAAAAAAGAAATCGCAGGGGAAATAAAATCTCTGAATATTAAATCGGTTATCCAGCCAGGTCTTGCGGTTATCCAGGTTGGAGATAATCCCGCTTCCACTATCTATGTACGCAACAAAAAAAAGGCCTGCGATGAAGCTGGTATCAAGTCCTTTGAACATCATCTGAATGACGACATCTCAGAAGAAGAACTTTTAAAATTAATCAAACAGTTAAATGAGAGCACGAGCATACACGGTATATTAGTCCAGCTCCCTCTTCCTTCCCATATACCAGAGCAGATTGTTTTGGAAGCAATTTCCCCTGATAAGGATGTAGATGGTTTTCATCCTTATAATGTCGGGAAGCTTATGGTTGGTAAAGGATCACTTCTCCCCTGTACTCCAGCGGGTATCATCGAACTTTTAGAGAGGAGCAAAGTAAAAATTGAGGGAAAGAAAGCAGTTATTTTGGGACGGAGTAATATTGTAGGGAAACCTCTTGCCATCATGCTTCTTCAGAAAAACGCGACTGTCACCATATGCCATTCAAAAACGAAAAACCTCCAGGATATTACAAAACGGGCTGACATTTTGGTGGCTGCTATTGGATCACCGTGGTTTGTTAAAGAAGATATGGTTAAAGAAGGGGCTATTGTTATTGATGTTGGCATTAACCGTGTGGAAAAGAAGCTTGTTGGCGATGTCGATTTTGATAAAGTTTCACAAAAAGCCTCTCAAATAACACCCGTTCCAGGAGGGATAGGCCCTATGACAATAGCTTTGCTTATGAAAAATAGTCTGACAGCATTTAAGAATCAGATGAAAATAAAATAATTTGGACGCAGATTTTTCAGCGTGATAAAGGGGCTACAACCAAATGGGCTACCGCCCAGTTTACTAAACAAAATTTGTGCTCAAAAAACACAATTATACAGAGTTGCAGTGCAGATTGTCTTCTCCATTGTCACTACTCATTAAGCCTTAACTTCAGTATTCTGCAACAAATGACTATTGACTAATAACCAATCTGTATCCAAAATGGAAATTTTTATACGATAAAACGTAGTTATGAATAATTATAGCATCCCTCATATCGAAGAGATTTCTGATAATCCCGAACGGCAAGTCTACACTGTTACAGAAATAACCCGCGCCATCAAGTTTTCTTTTGAGACTGAATTCCCCCAGGTTTGGATTGAAGGAGAAATTTCCAACCTTAGAATTCCATCATCAGGGCACATGTACCTGACAATTAAAGACGAGAAAAGCCAGATAAAAGTAGTGATGTTTA
>CAJXCL010000010.1 GCA_913051775.1 uncultured Nitrospirota bacterium
GCTATCAAAGGAAAAATTACCCATCCGAAAGAAATTGTTTCGTAAAGAAATGCAGTAGAATGAAAAGGTACACCAGTTCGTCCTCAATAATATAAAAAACGCCGGGGTTATTTTCATTTAGTTTAAAGAGAAAAAATATGTGGGCAGACTTGTTGAAAGCAAGCTTGGTGAGAAGGTTGTTCCAAAAGTAGATAGCTATTTATGTTCAAAGGTGCTGAGAGGAGATCCTATAGCTCTTCGGATCATTTCGGGTGAAGGTACCATTGTAGCATTTGAGAGTGAGCTGATAGAGAAGAAACTGCCAAAACTGGTTCTCAAGTTTCCTGAAAAAGAAAGTGACAAAGACCTTCGAACCACCGGGCGCACGCCGGCAGGATTACGAGCAAAGATTGTTGCAAAAAGCAGTGAAAATACAGTGATTCCAGAGGACACTTCTGCCGTAGGAACTGTGCAAAACTTAAGTGATAGCGGATGCTCTGTCACAGCAAGTGTTAACCTGAAAATGTCAGATATAGTTAATTTTTCCATCACATTGTCTGTAAAATACGTAAACAAAGTGTTTGATCTGCGAGGTGCTATCCGAAGAAAGAAGACTGATGAATACGGAAGAAACAATTCCGGAATAGAATTTTTTGATGACGACAGGAAGATATTAAGCGGAATCAGGAAGTTTGTGGAGAGCCAGAAAAAAACTTCTTAAATTTTTTTTTACAGTGTAATAGTATAAATTGTGCTGCTTTTTTTCTGTGGTTATTTATTGAGAATTTTTTTTACTGCTTCCATTACGGATTTTGCGTCTGGTTGAGAAGGGTTAATTTTTAGTGACTTTTGGAAGTAGTATACTGCTTGAGACGGTTTATTTTTGTATCGCAAATAGATTAATCCAAGATTATTGTGTGCGGTAAAATTATCAGGGTCTAATTTTAAAATCTGCTGAAAGGATTCTTCCGCCTTATCATAGCTTCCTCTCATCATAAGAATGTTTCCTAAAGCGATTCTGGCAGGAACATAGCTGCTGTCCAGTTTCAAGGCCTTTGAAAAATAGCTGAAGGCCATGTCTATGTTCTCTGTTTTCATATAAATTTTGCCGAGTTCAAAATAGGCTGCCGGGTATAATTGTTTGTTTTTCAGATATGCTAGATAATCATCTTTGTATCTCTCATATGCTTGATAATCATTGAAGTCACTGACGCTTAACAGATCGGTATCAGCGTATTTCAGAAATTTTTGATAAGTGCTGATTGCCTTCTTGTATGACTCTCTTCTCGAATAAATGCTCGCGAGATTAAAGTATGCTTGGTAGAAATCACGTTGTTGTCCAATAGTCTTTAAGTATTCCTGAACTGCCTCATCCAACATTCCTTTCATCTCATAGGCTTTTCCAAGATTATAATGCGCTTCCGTGAATTGATCATTAACCTTTAAGACATGCAGGTATTCCTTAATAGCGAGATCAAATTGATTTAGCTTTCCGTACACAGTGCCGAGATTATTATGTGCATAGTCATAGTCGGGAGCAAGAGAGACGGCTTTTTTAAAAGAGTGAATAGCTTTTTGATAGTCCGCTTTTTTCTCATAGGATTCGCCAAGGTTGGTAAATGGTCTTGGTTTCAAGGGAGACTTTTCAGCAGCGTCACTCCACAAAGACACATCATCTTTCCATGTAAAATTACGCTGAATGGTCAAGGAAGATAAAATTACTATAGGAGCAATAATAAAAATCAGGCTTGCTATCAGTCCGGCTGTACTCTTTTGATTCTTTTTGTAAAAGGCACTCAAAAAAACTGAAAAAATTATGGCAATTCCTACGAAAGGAAGATAAATACGATGCTCAGCAACCGGGTCTAACAGTGGAATAATACTGGAAGTGGGGAGTAGAGTGATATAAAACCAGAAAATTCCAAAGGTGATGAGAGGATTTTTCTTATAAAAATATAATCCTATAATCAGGAGTAAAATGATAAGAAACAAACAAAATAGTACAGGAATATCTGTTAGCCCCTGTGCAATATGAAAATCAGGATCAACATTTTGATTAAAAGGGAAAAAAATAATTTTCAGGTAGTAAAAGACGATTACTTTGAATTCTGTTAGCAAATAAAGAAAACTTGAAATATAATCTTTTGTTACATTCAATGCCATAGTCACAGGCCTCAGAAGAGAATTTATTAGAGATAAAGGCTTGATATTTATGGCCGACAACCATTGCGAGTTTATGTATTTTGAAAATACAGTCAAGATCAGAGGGCTTGCTATTATACAAAAACCAATGCTGCTTGTGAGTTTATTTAGGAGGTCTTTCTTTATTGCTGATGATTTTTGAGAAAGAAAAAAAAGGTAATAAATAATAAATACTGCCGGAAAGGAAATAATTATTGGTTTTGAGCCGAATCCCATCAATAGGGATATTGCTGACAGGAAAATAAAAGAAAATGCTGATGAATATAGTGCCGAACGAGTGTATTTAATAAGAAAGAAAAAAGATGAAAGAAAAAAAAATGTAGCTAACAACGTTGATCGATTTGAAATATAAGTAACGGCCTGAGTATTTATCGGATGAACCGCAAACAAAAGACTGGATAAAAGAGGTATATTGATTCCAGCATCTGATTTGAATCCATTTTTTGAAAAACGAAAATTACAGAGCGTTTCCTTGAGCAATACAAAAATCAACAGGCAGGTTAATATGTGAACAGAGATATTGAAAATATGAAATCCGAAAACATTAAAACCCCCAACAGAGTAATTTAAAAAAAAGGAATCCATAACTACGGACCGATTTTCGAGATTTAAAAGAGTAAAGACAATAGGATCAACTGGCTTAAAAGTTGTAGGATGCCGAAAATATTCTTTTAATCCTTCGTTATTAACAATATATCCGAAATCATCAAAGTGAAAACTATTTTCAAAGATATTAAAGTAAGATAATAAAGAAATTAGAATAATAACTGCGAATGAACATGCCTCTCGCTTATTTAGCATAACCACTTAAATCCAATCCTACATTCTAAAAGGTTCTAATTTTTCATCATTATAAACCCAAACATTCGACCTGTTTTACCTTTTTCAGCACGATAAGAAAAAAAAATATCGTTTCTGCAAGAAGTGCATTGATCAAGATTTAAAATATTTTCTTTTAAAACTCCTTTTTTTATCACTTGTTCTATATTTGCCTCAAATAAATCAACTTCATAACAGCATTTTTTTATACCGGGACCAATGCCTGCAATTAAATCTTCAGGTATTGTGCCGAAAAGGATTCTCATTCGTTCGATTGCTGCCTCTACAATGGAAAGCATAGTTCCATTCCTGCCGGCATGAATTGCCGCAATAGCTTTTTGTTTTTTATCTATAAGCAAAATTGGAAGGCAATCAGCTGTTACAACAGCAAGAATAACGTTTGACTGGTTTGTAAGCAGGCCGTCTCCCGTCATTTTTTGGATTTCCTGAGGAGTATTTTTTTGAAGGTCTACGTTGATAATTTTGTTGTGATGAACCTGGCGGCATGAAATTACAGGGACTGATGGAAAACCAATAAGTTTGGTTAATATCTTTAGATTTTTTTCAACATGGTTTGATTGATTGTAATTGTATAAATTCAGGTTAAAATTTTGCCCATTATCCAGTTTTCTAAGAGTAAAACCATGCACAATGAAAGGAATTTTAGAAAGCGCTGGTAGGGCAACAAAACTCATTTGTTATTAACAGCCATGACAACCTTCCATAAGTCGAATTTATTCATTTTGTATTTTGAATTAACGAGAAGATTGCTTTCAGAAATCAAATGATCCAAATCCAGGTCAGTTCTCCAGCCGATTTTTCTGCAAATTGGGTTCACCATATCTTCAATTCTAGCCATAAGCTTATTATTGCTCTGAAAATGGTTAATTATAATTAGGTTACAGTCTTTTTTGCATACTCTCTTCATTTCTGAAATAACTTTTACCGGGTCCGGCACCACACTGATAACAAAAGTAGCGATAACCTGATCGAAGGTGTTGTTTTTAAATTGAAGGTTCATGGCATCCATTTGCTTTAACGTAACATTTTTAAGACAATGCTTTTTTATCTTTTTATGGGCCTTTTTGAGCATTTCTTCGGAAAGATCAACTCCGGTTACATGGCAGTAATCAGGGTAAAGTGGGAGGGCCAATCCGGTACCGACCCCAACGTCGAGAATTTTGTCATCAGGCCGGATATTCATCTGTTCAATTACATGTTTATGGCGAGGGTGAAAAAACTTTTTGAAAATAAAATCATATACATTAGAATAGCCTGCATATATCCGTTTTATATCTTCCGCAGTCATTAATTTAAAGTCCTTCTTTTTCAGTTATCATATATTATTTTGACGGAACTAAAATTTCTTTTGGTGCCTGGAATATTCCTTTGAACAAACTAACCATCTTTTTACCTAATGACTTTATGGGGACAGATTTAACTTCAGGGGATCCCATTTTGCCTTTCACGTTATAATAACTTATAAACAAACCTTTACCATCATTTCCAGTCACAATGGTTCCTACAATTGGAATTTTTGACATTTTTTTATTCAAGTTTTGCCAGGGAGCAACTCCAACTGAAAGATCAAGTTTCTTATTTCCTAAATCGAGAGAGCCAATAACAGAAGTTCTGCGCTCAGGGGTGTCAATAACATAATTCTCTGTTATTGCGACTCCATTATCTATAACAAAATTCCCTTTAATCTGATCATATTCCATAGAAGCAGTTAGAGGAATATCGCTTTCAGTTATTTCAGATCCAAAGCCTAAAATTTGTTTAATTCCAGAAATTAAATTTTGCTTATTATAATCACCTTTAATCAAAAGTAAAGACAAATCACCGGATAATGTTGGAGCTATCTGTTCCAGGTTAGAGCCTTTTCCCATTAAACGACTTGTCAGAGAAAGCCTGCCGGTTATGCCATCCTTGAAGTATTGCTGGAAAACGCTTTCAAATTTTTTTGCCTCGAAAGATTTACCACGTAGCTTGAGAGAAAAGTCAAGACCGTGGTCAGAAAGAAAATTAAGATTTGCATCCGCGGAAATGTACTTTTTGCTAAAGAAAATCTTCATTCGGTCAAATATAAATACTCCATCTTTTAGCTGGATTTTCCCGTTTAAGTGGGGAAACTTTAAGAAACTGAATTCCCCTTTTTCGGTATCAAGATCAATCTTACCGCTAGTTACAAGAAATAAAGGACTATTTTTTAGTAAAGAGTTGATTTCATTAATGGACCTAATCTTGCGGGGAAGAAATTGATTTAAATCCAAATTTTTAGATTTTAGCTTAAGGGTAAAAACAGGTTTATCAAAATTGACTATCTCACCTTTTATGGTGGCATCCGATTTACCGGCTAACATGGATAAGTTTTTGATAGAAACTTTTTGATTGTTGAAGCTAAATTTGGCTTTTATGTTGCTAATTGTGTTTGGAGAAAAATCAAATTTAAAACTACCGTTGTTGATAGCTGCCTTTCCTTTAACTTCAAGCGGTTTTTTTCCCTTTAAATTCCCCTTGACATTGAACGAAGTTGACAGTTTTCCCGAAGTTAATTCATTATTAAAAAAAACTGCAAGCTTTGCTGCATCCGCAAGCTTAAAATCATCAGCATAGATATTAATATTCAAATGTGGTTTTATTAAACCCGAAATTGCTCCATTTCCAATAATTTTATTTCCTTCATAAGTTGCTTCAAATTTTTCAAAGTAAAAGTTATTAAGCTTTTCAATTAACCCATCCCAGGTAACAGTATTTTTTTGGTCGATTCTTTTCTTAATCCATTTTTTGTACTGATAGAATGATTTTGTCAGATCAAGTTCCCCGGTGGTTTTAATAGCATTATAATCACCATTGAGGTTTAATTTAATTCCGGTTGTTCCATTAAAAACAAAATTTTCTTTTCCATCTATATTTAAAATATTCCAAATTTCGTTTAGATCGGCGTCGCCATTAACCTTCAAAGCTATTTTTGGATTCTTTGATGCATAATCAAGTGTTTTCCCATTTATACTGAAAGTTGAATTGCCAATTAAACCATTAAGGCCTTTCCATTCAAGTTTGTTTTTTGTAAAAAAAATATTTCCTTTCAGTCTTGAGAAAAACAAAGGAAACCTATTGTGAGAGGCATGCACATCATTTAACCGCAAGCCTCCTGAAATATCCCATCCATTGGTCTCTGATAAATTATTGTTTATTTGAACTATCACCTTGCTTCTCCCAGATATAATATTAACATTATTCATATCTTCGAAAGCATCATTTACATTTAAGTAGGTGACAAGGATTGGATGTATCTCATTCAATAGAGCATCTATTTCGATTTTCAGGTTTAATACTGGTTGAATCGAACTATCCAAAATCCCTCCTGTTATATTCAGAATTTCAGATTGCCCGTATTTTCCGGACAAACTGGAAATATAAAATAACTTCCCTTTTTCTGAATCACTTTTTATTATTTTATGTAAAAAGTCCGTCATATCTTTATCTTTACTGGGAACTAAAGAGCGGTTGCTGTAAAACTTTACTTTTCCATTTATATTGCTTAAATTATGAACTAAGTCATTATGGGTGAAAGCAACATTTTTAAGCTCTATATTCCCGGAGTGCCTGAGTTTCAGTGGCTTTTTTACGTCACCGGACAAATGAATCTGAATTTCCGCTTTTCCGGAAATAGCATCGATTTTTTCATTTTTCCAAACATTATCGAAAAAAGATGGTTTGGATGCCAGCACAGGGAAAAGTTGGTCCAATTGCAGCGAAGCCCGTGTCGAGATATCTATCGCAGGATCTTTAAAGGGTTTGGAGATTATGCCAGAAAGCATTGAAATTGTAGAGTTTTTATACGCACCGGACATGTTTGAAAGTTTTACGGACTCTTCATCAAATAGAAGTTCACCAGTAATATTTTTAGCTGTTATTCCATCTAGGCCAATTCTGAAGTCGACTTTTTCAGCGCTAATTTCACCGTTAAAAAGTTTAAAATTTTCCATCAGATGAATGTTCTTCAATTGATGAAACTTTCCATTAAATTTCAGTGTTTTAAACTTTAATTTCCCTCTAAGCGCTCTATTCTGGAATTCGCGCAAGGATGACGGCAATAAGGATAGAGGAATGTTACTAAAAAAGGATTTTAGTTCAAAAGGAGTGCTTTGAAGTTCAAAGCCGATAAAAGGATTTTTTGAGAAAGGTTGCTCTATTAAAGTTTTTCCCGTTAGTGTTAGATCAGTTGACTTGATTTTGAATTTATTAATATCTAATTTTTCTTTATCCAAGAATAAATCATAATCTATTCCCCACTGGTGAACTTTTAGTGGGTCGGATAAAACAAGACTCTGAGATAAGCCTAAAGATCTAAATTCGGTTTTACCAATAGATTTAACCCCCCCTGCAAAAGATCCTTCATAGATAGCATTCAAATCTATAATTCCATTCCATTTTTTAGCCCGGAAAAATTGTTTTATATAAGGTTGAAACTGATTTATATTTAATGAGCTTAAATTAATATTTCCTTTTAAAACCAGGTTTTCTAATTTAAGATCACCCGCCATTTTTTTAATCTCAGTTTCTATCCTGAATGATGTGGGCTGCATATCATTAAGGATCTTTCCTTGAATTATACCGGTAACGGCTCTTTTCATAAGTGGTCGAACTAGCTCCAAATTAAAATCGGAAACTTTGGTTATTAACGGTGTTTCTGAAACTTTCGTGTCCTGTAAAATAAGTTGCCCATTTTTTATTATCAATTTTTTCATTATGGGTAGAAGGATTTTTTTTGTCTGAATTTCAGAAAAGAATTTGTTTGGAATTACCTCGTTAATCCAGTTTACGAGGTTGGTTTTTCCTTCATGCGACCGATAAATCTGAACACGTGGACCTATTATCTGAACTTTTTTAATAGCGAGATGCTTTTTAAATATTAAATATTTAAATAAAGGTAAAAAATAAAAGGATACTACAAACCGATTAGAGGTTATAAAATTTTCTTCTTTATCTTTTTCTTTAATAGCCACATTTTCCAGAATAATATCCAGCCCTTTTACGAAACTTAGTCTGGCGTTACCAATCGATACTTTTCGCTTTATTGTCTTTTCGATTTCTTGTGCTATCTGGAGCCTGTATTGACTTATGTCCATAAATCGAAAGACGAGGTTTAAAGTAACGGTAGCAAAAAGGAATAAAGTGGCAAGAGCAGTCAGTATTAAGACAATTTTTCTTTTACGTATCATTTTTTATATGCTATCAGGAAAGAAATAGAGGCACACAAATCAGCAGTGTTTCGATTAATGCCAATACAAGCCAATGGGAGTAACTACTGCTCCGATAATGTCAAAAGGTTTCGCAGGTTAAAAGAGGCCCATAGTTCACAACCTATCGCGAAAACACCTGTAATAGTCATAACTATCTTAATGACTATCAATAAGTTCTCCATGAAATATATAACAGCCCCTAAGCTATCAGAAGTTAGGAAGCAGCAAAAGAGTAAAGCCGTAAGCCATATAAATATATTATATACACCATAATATCATAATTCAATAATTCCATTTATGTGCTGATTAGCTTGCTTCTGTGCTGCGAGTTATAAATGCCTTGACTTGCCTTATGCTGGGTGATAAAAAGAATTTAACCTATAGTAGAAATACAGACAATTGTAACTTCAAAAGACATTTTTTCTGTAGTTTAACATGAAAAAGACCTTTCAATTTCTAATCCTATTTCTTTCTTTCACGATTTTAATTAGCTGTGGTAGGCAAAGAGAACCGTTGGAAAAACTTGTCGCGAATTTTGCTGGAGCGCCGGAATATTCCATTATCCTGCAGGATATGAAAGAGGAGGGAGGGTTTTCCAGTTCTTATTACCATAAATATAAAGTCATTCAAGGGGAAAAGTCTTTTCTTACCGAATGGCTGAGAGTTTCAAGGGGTAACTACCAAAACAATCAAAATTTTCTCGGTATGACACTTGTTTCAAAAACAAAGGATGGAGTAAGCAATACACCACATCCGCCCGGCTACCAGTATATGGGGAACTCGCAGTATGGCGAGTGGCGTAAAGACAGCGGTGGAAATTCCTTTTGGGCGTTTTATGGCCAATATGCTTTTTTCACCCATATGTTCGGCTGGGGCAATCGCACTTTTTATCGAACGGACTATGATGCCTATCGGACCTCTCAAGCAAGTCGCAGGCCATTTTTCGGACGGAACAAAGAGTATGGAACAGGAGGAAAATTTACAAAGCGAACCAACCCGAACTTCTTTGATCGCAAGATGTCAAAACAACGGATGGCAAAAAGCCGATTTTCCGATCGGGTTGGCCGCCGCTTTGGAGGAAGCCGCAGTAGTTTTGGCGGAGGAAGAGGTTTTGGAAGTTTTGGAAAATAAACCACTAATTACACTGATTTTTCTCCGCAGATTAGATCATAGAAGAATATCTGCGGAGACTTGAATTCATTGATTAGAGAGTATTAAATAAATGAATATAGATAATCTTTTATTAGCGGTAATTTATCTCATATGCGCATGTGTTCTCTTTTTGATTGGCAAGATTGCACACGACGGAATTAACCGCTCATATAAATTAAATGAAGAATTGGTCAAAAAGGATAATTCTGCTCTTGCCGTAGCAATGGTTGGCTATTACCTGGGACTTACCCTGGCAATAGGTGGGGTCATTTTAGGACCTTCAGCCGGTTTGACGGAAGATCTTATCGATATCTTTATTTATGGTCCACTGGCCATTATTTTGATGAATATATCCGCGGTTATCAATGACAGATTTATCCTGTTTAAATTTAACAATGTTAAAGAGCTTATCGAAGATCAGAATGTGGGAACAGGAGTTGTAGAGTGCGCGGTATACTTGGCTACAGGCATGATTATCTTCGGATCTCTCTCTGGGGAAGAAGGCAGTGTTGTTACTGCCATCGCATTTTGGGGTTTGGGTCAGGTCGCCCTTATATTAACCGGTCTGCTTTATAACTTTATTACTCCTTATGACATTCATGAACACATTGAAAAGGACAATGTTGCTGTTGGAGTGAGTTTCGCGGGAGCGCTCATTGCCGTTGGCAACATTATTCGCCATGGAGTCAGCGGTGATTTCATTTCCTGGAATGAAAATTTGATTACTTTTGTCAGCTTCGTCGTTCTGGGATTTGTTTTTCTGCCGATTATCCGCGTTTTGACAGATAAGATTCTTTTGCCCGGTGAAAAGATTACCGACGAGTTGATTAATCAGGAAAAACCAAATCTTGGTGTTGCTTTTATCGAAGCATTTTCATATATTGGCGCTTCCTTTTTTATAGTTTGGAGTTTGTGACATAGCAGGGATTAGATTAATATTTTTCCTCAATTCCGGTTATACCAGGCCACATATTACCGCGTACCTCTTCTTCATTTACTTTTTCTATAATCACTAATCAAAACGCGACCCCAGCCTCTGCTTTAAAGTTAACAGCAGACTTTACTCCTTTACCTTGACCCCCTATCGCCCAACTATCCCTTTCAAAAGCTCACGTTTTTAGAGCATCTGGCATCTGGATTACTCCCCATTACAATCGTTGAAATTATAAAAAATAACTTGAATTTACCCGGGTAGCATTATTAAAAAAATGAGTAGAGCTACCAACCAAAAATAGGTACTGCTATCTATTTACCTTTATGTCATGTTTTGCTTAGTATGAATTACCTTATAGAATCATTATTACTGCTTTTCAAAGGAGGCTCTTTGTAATGAAAACTTTTTCATTCACTTCTATGATAGCTTGTTTTCTTTTTTTCACATATTTTTTTGCGGCAGGATGCGCTAAGAAAGCTTCTGTTGCTCCCACTCCTCCCCCGGTTGTAAAAATACAGCCTGAAGACATAAAACATGGAGCTAAAGCAGCTGGATCAGAGTTTACTTACGAGGAAATAAGTGCTTTTCGATTCTTTTTTTTAAGAGAGTAGGCACGTTAGGTTAGTTAAAGTGTTTAGCGAACGCATTCCCCGATGCTTGCGGCGTGGTTAGAGGGCGAACTTAAAAAAATTATACTTTCCACTGAAGATTTCCTGTTACTTGCAGCAGAGAACTTCAATAAACTAAAGAACTATACATCAGCCGCTTCAAGCTGTAAAAATTATAGGTTACAAAGGGAGTTGTCAACATCTCCATCTGCAATTCTTATTTTATGGGCGAGGTCAGCATAAAGTATGCTAATGTTACAGTTGACCATGCCGGTAAAAATATGAGACTACCGCCAAGGCTAGGACCTAACAACCAATGTAGACATAGGGTTTCACTTATAAAGGTTTGGGTAATTAAACGTCTCCGAAATTCCACAACGCCCAGGATACTATCAATGTTTTGCTATATAGACAGCTTTATAATGAAACTGATATACTACGGCGATGACATACCAGTCACCAAAATCCGCAATTCAAAATCCGAAATTTAAAATCAACTCAAGTCGTTATCTCAAATTAAGTCTCTTCGCAACCGGCTTTGCCGGTATTGTGGCTGAATTTGTATTAGCCACTTTGGCAAGCTATCTTATCGGTAATCCTATCCTACAGTGGACACTTGTCATGTCGTTCATGCTATTTGCAATGGGGGTTGGCAGCCGTATCAGCAAATATCTCCATAACTGTCTGCTGGATAGTTTTATCTGCATCGAATTTCTACTGTCTATTTTTTGCGCGACATGCGCCGCGATCAGCTACTCTGTTATCCCTTATACAACTCACACCAGCTTGATCATCTACACAATTGCTGTAATCATCGGCCTGCTCATCGGTATGGAAATCCCTTTAGTAACAAGGATCAATGATTCTTATGAAAGCCTGAGGGCTAACATATCATCGGTAATGGAAAACGATTATTACGGAGCATTAGCGGGCGGATTGGTATTCGCGTTTTTCGCCCTGCCAAAACTTGGCTTGACCTACACGCCGGTAGCATTAGGGATGATCAACTTTTCCATAGCCGGTATTCTTTTGTGGAAATTTCATCATCTGATTAAATATAAAAGTATTCTGAAATATTCTTTTGCCGCGATTTCAGTGTTCATGATTGTTTTTCTTATCCTCATCGAACCGATTATGCTTCATGGGGAACAAAGCAGGTACCGGGATAAGATTATTTTTTCAAAACAAACGAAATACCAGAAAATTGTGGTAACCCGGTGGAAAGATTTTTACTGGTTATATATTAATGGGCATGTTCAGTTCAGCAGTTATGATGAAGAGAAATATCATGAACCGCTGGTTCACCCGGCCATGCTGCTTTCTCCATTGCCAATGTCCGTGCTCATTTTAGGCGGGGGAGATGGTCTGGCGGTAAAAGAGGTATTAAAGTATAAAGAAGTAAAGAACATAACTGTCGTGGATATTGATCCTGCAATGACGGACCTTGCCAAAACTCATCCTGCTTTCCGAAAACTGAACGGAGATTCTATGAACAATTCAAAAACTCATATTGTCAACCAGGACGCCTACAAATTTCTGCAAAAGAGTGAAGATTTGTATGATGTTATAATTATTGATCTGCCTGACCCAAATTCCATTCAATTAGCCCGGCTTTACTCTCGCGGCTTTTACACTTTTTGCAAGAATCATTTAACCAAATTTGGGGTGATTGTCACCCAGAGCGCCAGTCCGCTTTACACAAAAAAGGCATTTCTAACGATTATGAAAACAATGGAATCCGTGGGCATTACCGTACTACCTTACCATAACCAGATTCCAACGATGGGTGAGTGGGGCTGGAACCTGGGAGTGCGTGATGAGTTGATAGGCAAGAAAGAACTTAAGGGAAAAGTTCAGAAATTAGATTTTAATAAAATTCCTACACGATTTTTAAACCAGGACGCTATGATTTCTATGACACATTTTGGAAAAGGAATTTTTGATATAGAGGAAGATCTGGAGGTCAATACTGAACTTAATCCTGTTCTGGATCAATATTACAGGGAAGGCTCATGGGCTTTGTACTGAATAATGAAAATTTCATCTTTCATCAACCTTTTAAAAAACTCTGAAGATTTTGGAAATCTCATTGCTCACCATCACATCATTCCTCAAAGAAAGGCGGCTCATTGCGGCAATGAATATTTTCTGGCCAAAGAAGTAAATGACGCCTTGAAACATCTTGGCATTAACCAGTTATACTCCCATCAATATGAATCAATAAAAGCCGCTCGTGAAGGAAAGAATATCATTCTTTCCACTCCAACTTCTTCAGGAAAAACTCTCGCGTACAATATCCCTGTTTTTGAATCCGTTTTATCGGATGATATGACAAGAGCTTTTTATATATTCCCTTTGAAAGCCCTGGGACAGGATCAGTTAAAGACCCTGATAGACTTCTCTTCTAAATTACCAGGTAAAGATATAAAGGCGGAGATATACGACGGAGATACACCTTCCCATGTCCGTAAAAAAATAGCAAATAACAATCCGCACATTATTATTACCAACCCTGATATGCTTCATCTCGGTTTTTTAGCATATCATCATAATTGGGCCGATTTTTTTAAAAACATGAAATATATCATTATTGATGAATTGCATACTTACAGGGGAGTATTTGGGTCTCATATTGCCCAGATACTGCGACGTCTTCGCCGCATTTGCCTTCTCTATGGTTCCAATCCGTACTTTATAACCTGCTCGGCAACCATTGACAATCCTTCACAATTTGCTGAAACCCTTACAGGGGTACCTTTTCATTCGATAACAGAAAACGGTGCTCCAAACGCCGGTGGGCACTTCCTTTTTTTAAACCCAGCTTTAAGCGCCTACACTGAAACAGCTAAACTGTTCAGGCTTTTATGCAGCGACGGCTTTAAGATCATTGCATTTACCAAGTCGAGAAAGGCAACTGAACTGATTTACACGTGGATTAGCCAAGTAGATGCCTCATTAAGAAAAAAGTCAGTTCATACCGCGCCGGTTTTTTGCCGGAAGAAAGAAGGGAGATAGAAGCAAAACTTTTTTCCGATGAGCTACAGGGTGTTATTGCGACCAGCGCTCTGGAGATGGGAATCGACGTTGGTGGCCTGGATGTCTGCTTGTTAGTCGGTTACCCAGGCACTGTAATTAATACATGGCAGCGTGGAGGCAGAGTAGGGCGGGGAACCATGGAATACTTGATCATACTCATAGCACAGCAGGATGCACTAGACCAGTACTTTATGCGTAATCCGACGGACTTTTTTCAAAGAGGATACGAAAGGGCTGTGCTTGACCCCGACAACCCGGAAATAGTTAAGCAGCATTTAGTATGCGCCGCTTCGGAATCTCCTTTAAATGTTGATGATCAGGTATTTAATGTAAAAGAACATATTGATATTCTGCACCAATTGTCATTAGACGGACAATTACAACCAGACGAAGAAAATAAAACCTGGTATTCTTCAAGAAAAAGACCGCATCGCCTGGTGGATATCCGATCCGTTGGAGAGGGATTTACTATATTTGAAGACAGCACGAACAGGGTCATAGGAAAAGTATCGGGAGGACGTGTTTTTACAGAATGCCATAAAGCAGCGGTTTATCTCCACAAGGGAAGTCAGTATGCTATTAGCCGTTTTGATCTGGATAAAAAAAATATTTACGCTATAAAAAGAAATGAATCCTACTACACGAGGGCCAAAGAAGAAAAAGAGACGGAAATTCTCTCTTTGTTCGGATCAAAACCGGTGATGAACTTTATTGTTAAAAATGGAAGATTAAAAGTTACAAGCAAGGTAACGGGATATGAAAAAAGAATAATTTCAGGACAGGAACTTTTGTCTCATCATGAGCTAAACCTACCGGAGCAAATATTTGAAACAGTAGGATTTTGGATTGAGATTGATGACACAATTAAATTAAAAATTGAAAACAAAGGAAATCACCATATGGGAGCTATCCACGCGGTGGAACACGCGGCAATTTCAATGTTCCCGTTATTTGTGTTGTGTGACAGAGATGATATCGGTGGCATTTCATATACTTACCACCCGCAGATAAAAAAAGGAGCAATTTTTATTTATGACGGCCACCCGGGAGGAGTGGGTTTGGCAAAACGAGGGTTTGATGTTATATGTGAACTCCTGCAAGCTACTCTGAAATTAATCATTGAATGCAAATGCGAGGAGGGCTGTCCTTCCTGTATACATTCTCCAAAATGTGGTTCAGGCAACAAACCTTTAGATAAACAGGGAGCTCTTGAATTACTTAAACTTCTTTTAGACAAAAGCAGGCTTAAAGCAACAAAAGAAAAAACAAAATCATTAGTGGAGGAAAAACTTATGGCAATAGAACCGGTAGAAAATATCAAACGTGATTATAGAATTTTATTTTTTGATATAGAAACACAACGAAGCGCATCTGAAGTAGGGGGATGGAAAAATCTGCATTTAATGAAAGTAGCTGTTGCAGTGGTATATGATTCTCTTGATCAGAAATTTATTTCTTACCTTGAAGAAGAAATGGAACAGTTGGTAGAAAAGTTGAAATCTGCTGATTTAGTCGTCGGGTTTAACCTGCTGAATTTTGATTATGGGGTTTTGCAACCCTACACCATAGAGGATTTAAAAAAATTAAAAACTTTTGACATTTTGGATGATATTAGAAAGAGGCTTGGTTTTCGATTAAGTTTAAATCACCTGGCAAATAAAACTTTAAAAGTTGAAAAAAGTGCCGATGGTCTTCAGTCTTTGCAATGGTTTAAAGAAGGGAAAATAGACCTGATTACTGAATATTGCACAAAGGATGTTGAAATAACTCGAGACCTTTTTCAGTTTGGCATTGAAAATGAGTACCTGCTTTATGAACGTAGAGATGGGGGCGTAGTTCGGCTGCCATTGGACTGGGAGTTGGATCAACTGGTACTATTATAAATCCATAAAACTCACTATATTGAGCATATAAAGATATTAACAAAAATATGTTGTGGTTAATATCTTTTTTTGGCTTGACTAGTGATTTTTTTTAGTACACTATTACCATACTGCAAGGGATCATTCCAGCCTTAAAGCAAACAATCCCATATATTATTTAATAGAAGTATATGAATATTTTTGGTAGTTATAAAAATTTAACTTTTACTCTGTCTGTCGCGTTTGTTTGCCTCTATTTTGCCAACCTTTCTCTTGCCTTTATTTCTTATCAGGTAAATGACAGAATTTTCACGTATGAAAAAGAGAAATATTTCTTAAGAATAGCAAAAAACATGGAACAAACCAGGCTGCTGAAAGAAAATGAAGTAAAAAAAAGGCTGATGAAAGAAAATGAGGTAAAAAGGAAAACGCTCAATGTCCTTTCCAAATATCGCACAGGGTTAAATCCAGTTCAATTGAGGCAAACGGTAAGGGTAATTCATCAGGAAGGAAAAAAATTCGGATATGATCCTATGTTTTTGGTGGCACTTATAGTGACAGAAAGTTCCGCTTACAATTGGGCGGTTTCAAATGTTGGGGCAAGAGGTTTAATGCAGCTAATGCCTTTTACCGCGGAGGAGATTGCTTCTGAAACCGCGCTTCAATGGAAAGGAAAAAAAACACTCTATGACCCGTTATTAAATATAAAAATGGGCACCTATTATCTGGGTAAAATGGAAAGTAAATTCGGGAATTTGCAATTAGCACTTGAGGCTTATAATCAGGGACCGAAAAGACTCAACAAAATGCTAAACAGAGGCTATTTGCCTACCCGCTATTCAAACAAGGTTTTTAGCGCTTATGAGAGAATAAAGCAGGGTAGAATTTAAAAAATGAGATCATTGAAGATATCTGCCTATTCTGCTATTTTAATTATTATCATTGCTTCCTGCACTACTCATTCTATACAAAGAGCCTTTGACGGTGAATTTTCAAAAGTAGAAAACAACAGGGTAATTTTTGAATACTGCCAGAGTTGTCACGTCCATAACGATTTAATCCCCGCGCCGCATGTAGCGGAAAAAACCGGCTCTTATCAAAGCAAAAAATTTAGGGAAACCAAAGAATGTAGAACCTGCCATTTTATAAAGGAAAATCTTTTTGGGGACATTGAAAGGAAAACAATAAGGCCGAGGAAAGGGAAGATATAAAGGTTAAGAAATGCTTGATGAAAGTGGAGCTTCTTTCCGTGGAAATCTAAGCTATGGAGCTTTTTTCAGAGTGTCATTCATACTTCCAGAGCGGTATCCTTCAAGATCGACAGTAACATACTTGTAACCAAGTCTTTTTAGTTCCGTAATCACTTTTTCTGAGATCCCGTTGTTTAAAAACCGGTGAAGATTTTCTTTCACCACCTCAATCCTGGCTATATCATCATGATGTCGCAAGCGGAATTGGGGAAATCCTAAATCATGTAAAATATTTTCCGCTTCCTCTACGATTGAGAGTTTTCCTTCGGTAATGGTAGTACCGTAAGGAAAGCGTGAGGCAAGACAGGCAAAAGAAGCTTTATTCCAGGTGGGAAGATTTTTTTCTTTCGATAAATGTCGGATGTTTTCCTTTGTCAGTTTTGCCTCTTTTAAAGGGCTTCTGACCTTGAGGTTTTCAGCCGCTTTAGAGCCGGGTCTGTAATCTCCTGTATCGTCCAAATTAGCCCCGTCAAGTACATAAGGGATGTTTTTCTCATCCGCAATTTTATTTAATTTAGAAAACAGATCGCTTTTGCAATAATAACAGCGGTCAGGAGGATTTTCCTGGTAATTTGCGTCTTCCAACTCTTCTGAATCAACTAAAAGATGATCAGCCTTTAATATTTTTGCAAGTCGAATGGATTCGTTTAGTTCTCTTTGTGGAAAAGACGCCGATCTGGCTGTTACCGCTAGGACATTTTCACACAAAACTTCTTTGGCACAGCAGAGTAGAAAAGTGGAGTCTACACCAGCAGAAAAAGCCACTAAAACCTTTTTCATTCCCCCTAAAATGCTAAAAAGCTTTTTGTGTTTAAGTTTTAACTCGTTCATAATGGTTAATTAACATAGCGTGGCTAGGAGCCACAACCAAATGGAGCTACCGATCCAATCAGCGAATAAAACTTTGTTAAAAAAAATACAGTTTTGCAAGATTCTAATACAAACTATGAATAGAGTCAATTAATGGCAACGTGAAAATCTGTGTCCAATACTCTTTTCCTTTCCTAATTGTGGTTGATAATTACTGAGCTATAGGCTACCCTAAAAAATTTTGTATGGGAATAAATAAAATAAAAAAAAAGTTATCGAAATATCCGAAAACTTGGCTGATTACAGGTGTGGCCGGATTTATCGGTTCCAACTTGCTGGAAGAACTGTTGAAACTTGGACAAACTGTAATCGGGCTAGATAATTTATCCGCAGGATATCAAAAAAATTTGGACGATGTGCAGGCTCAGGTTGGCGAAAATGCATGGGAAAGTTTTACTTTCATTAAAGGTGATATTAGAAATATAGATGATTGTCGAAAGGGATGCTCTGGCATCGATTTTGTTTTACACCATGCAGCACTTGGCAGTGTGCCGCTTTCTATCAAAAACCCAATCACAACCAATGAATCTAATGTAAATGGATTTGTAAACATGCTCGTTGCTGCACGGGATGCTGGTATAGAGCGCTTTATTTATGCGGGATCATCCGCAATTTATGGAGATAATTCTGACTTACCTAAGGTAGAGGATGTTGTCGGAAAACCATTATCGCCCTATGCAGCGACAAAGCATGCTAACGAACTTTACGCAGGTGTTTTTGCTGCAACTTATGATATGGAATGTATAGGGTTAAGGTATTTTAATGTTTTTGGCTCCAGACAGGATCCTGAAGGAGCCTATGCAGCGGTAATTCCGCGTTGGATAGGAGAATTGTCAAACTGTACTGTCCCAACCATCTTTGGTGATGGTAAAAGCAGCAGGGATTTTTGTTATATAGATAATGTTATTGAGGCTAACCTTCTTGCTGCCTGTGAAGAGAATCCTGATTCTGTCAACCAGGTTTACAATATTGCCTGTGGAGTTAGTACCACGTTAAACCAGTTGTATGAAATGATTCGTAACAGTCTGATTCGATTTCAACCGGGAACAGCGAAAATTCAACCGTACTATAGAGATTTCAGAACTGGTGATGTCCGGTATTCAGAAGCAGATATATCAAAGGCAAAAAAAATACTGGGGTATATTCCTGCCTATGATGTTTCGAAAGGGTTGAATGAGACTGTTCGATGGTTCGTGGAAAACATGCCAAGACGTCAGAATTCCAAAACATAGAGGGAAAAGAAATGAGCAAAATACTGGTTACAGGTTCTGCCGGTTTTATAGGTTTTTGTCTCTGCAAAAGACTCCTGGAAAACGGGATACAAGTTATCGGACTGGATAATTTAAATGATTACTATGATGTCTCGCTCAAACAGGATAGGCTGAAACAAATTGAGAAGGAAAAAAACTTTAAGTTTATCAGGATTGATATTGCAGAGAGAGATTCGATGGCCTCTCTTTTTCGCGAAGAAAAGTTTGATGTAGTGGTGAACCTGGCTGCGCAGGCAGGGGTAAGGTTTTCTTTAAGCAATCCTCATCCTTATATAGACAGCAATATTGTTGGATTTATGAATATTCTGGAAGGATGCAGGCATGGTAAAATAAAGCATCTTGTTTATGCGTCTTCGAGTTCAGTTTACGGAGCCAGTGCGGATATGCCTTTTTCAGTTCATCAAAATGTCGACCATCCTATGTCGCTTTACGCAGCTACTAAAAAGGCAAATGAACTGATGGCACACACCTACGCGAGTTTATATAAGCTGCCATGCACTGGTCTCAGGTTTTTTACCGTATATGGTCCATGGGGACGCCCTGATATGGCGCTATTCCTTTTCACAAAAGCTATATTGGCAGAAAAACCGATAGATGTTTTTAATTATGGAAATATGAAGAGGGACTTTACTTATATAGATGACATTGTAGAAGGGGTTATTAGAGTTATTGATAAAACTCCGGAGCCTGATCTTAACTGGAAAAGTGATAATCCTAACACTTCATCAAGTTATGCTCCATATAGATTGTATAACATAGGAAACAATAATCCTGTTGAGCTTATCTATTTCATAGAAGTACTGGAAAACTGTCTTGGCAAAAAAGCTGAAAAAAACCTATTACCGATTCAATTAGGCGATGTCCCTGCAACATATGCGAATGTGGATGATTTAAAAAAAGATGTTGGATTTAAGCCAACCACTTCAATTGAGGATGGTGTTAAGAAATTTGTCGACTGGTATCGAGGATATTACAATTAAAGTGTAATGACTTAAAATCCCATGTTTATTATTTCATTTAATTGAAGCTCCTCGCATCAAGCTACGAGGGATACGTTCGCTAAAAACTTTCAACTGATAGTTATATTAAACCCTTCAGAGCTTTTAACGCAGTATCAACCCCTCCAACAGGCGCCATAATATAAGCTCCGTTAGCCTTATCCTTCATTTTCAGAAACGCCTCTCTGGCTATTTCGATTCCTGTTTCTTTGGCTTTATTGGCAGCGTCTGCTTTTTTCATTCTTTTGCGAATATTTTCAGGGATGCTCATGCCCGGGACTTCGTTATGTAAAAACTCTGCGCTTCTGTAAGAAGTTAAAGGAAGAACTCCAAGAATGATCGGAATATTAAGATCTTTATTTCTTTCTAAAAAATTAAAAAAAAGTTTTTCTTCAAAAACAGGCTGTGTGAGAACAAATTCTGCTCCCGCCTCTACTTTTTGCCTGAATCGTCTTTCCTCTTCTTCAATATTAATAGCTCCAGGGTTTACTCCTACACCGATATGTATACCGGCCGGTTTTCCAATAGGGTTTTTAGCGACATCAAGTCCATGATTTAAATTATTAATCAGTTTCACAAGCCCTATAGCGTCCACATCATAAACAGCAGTAGCGTCTGGATAATTTCCCAACTTTGGAGGGTCGCCGGTAACCGCAAGAATGTTTTTGATTCCCGCTGCTTCCGCACCAAGTATGTCTGATTGCATTCCTAACAGGTTTCTGTCCCTGCATGTATAATGGACTATCGGTTCAATACCAACTTCACGTAAAAATAATCCAGCGAGGGACATTGAACTCATTCTTGCTGAAGCTCTCGGTCCATCCGGAATATTGGAATTGTCTACTCCTGCTTCTTTTAATTTTTTAGCCGCTTCTAAAACTTTTGAAGGGTCACATCCTTTAGGGGGAAGAAGTTCAACAGATACGACAAATTTATTGTCGGAAAGTTTTTTTGCCAGATCGCTTTTTTGCGCTGTTAATAGAGGAGTAATTGTTTTAGGAGTTTTATCACTTTTTGCGGTTTCAGTTATTTCGATTCTGGATGGTGAAATCGCTTTCACCGCAGAACAGATCAGTTTGATGTGTTCTGCGGTGGTTCCGCAGCAGCCGCCAACAATCCGGACTCCGCTGCGAATAAAGCGTTTCGCATAAGTTGCAAAATATTCTGGTGTGCTAAGATATATTTGTCTCCCTTCTACTATTCTTGGAAGACCGGCATTTGGCATAACAGACAGAGGAATTGAGCACGATGCCGCCATTTTCCGGATACTTTCAAACATAGGCTGAGGTCCTATGCTGCAGTTAGCGCCTGCTGCATCCGTTCCCCAGCTTTCCATTTCTTTTACAGCCCTTACTGGGGAGACGCCGTAAAAAGTATTCCCATCATCTTCAAAAGTTATCTGAGTTATTATAGGCTTCTCTACAGCATTTTTCGTGCATAATTCTCGAATAGCGAAATATGCCTGGTGCAGTTCATTAAGATCGGAGAAAGTTTCTAATATAAAGAGGTCCACTCCGCCATCCAGCAATCCTTTAGCCTGTTCAATGAAAGCTTCTTTTGCCTTTAGCTTTGAAAGTTTTCCTAAAGGCTCAATTCCTCCTCCAATGGGTCCTATGGCGCCTGCGACAAAGACGCCCCCTCTCGCTTCATCTTTAGCGATAACCGCGCTGGCTTTGTTAATATCATAAACCTTGCTATCCAATCCATAACGTTGAAGCTTAAACCGGTTTGCTCCAAAACTGTTTGTTTCGATAATGTCTGCCCCGCTCTTGATGTACTCGCTATGAATTTCCCGGATTAAATCAGGATTGGTTAAATTAAGTTCATCAAAACAGCGGTTGATAAAGATTCCCTTGCTATAAAGTGCGGTTCCCATAGCTCCATCACAAACAAGAAATTTATTTTTTAGAGCTTCTTTAAACGATTCCATAAGAATTAATTAATCCGGATTTCATAGTTCGATATTTATATCGATCAGATTCTACTTGATAAATCTTTTATTTAGTCAAAAAAGTATAGCACCTGCATTGTTTTTTAACAATCGAGCCTTCAATTACAATAGTGGAGTAACTAATTGCAAGATTTCTATCTAAATGTGTAATTCAGTTATGATCTTACTGATTAATCCTCTTATTTGACTTACCAATTTAGTTTTGATTTAATAGAAAAAATGTGGAGTATTATTTAATCTACAGGGCTGTAAAGCCGCAATCAAAGATAAGTTTTTTATTATAAGGCCGATGCAGAAAAGACTTCCATTATCCGTATCTCTTATTTCTTTTAATGAAGAAGATAACATTGCAAGAACATTAAGTAGTATTAAAGACATTGCGGCTGAAATTATTATTGTTGATTCTCATTCTACGGATGAAACAAGGGAAATTGCGAAAAGTTACGGTGCAAGGGTATTTGACGAAGACTGGAAAGGATATATCGCTCAAAAAAACTCTGCCATTGAAAAATGCACTGAAGAATGGATTTTATCATTGGATTGTGACGAAGTCGTTTCTAGAGAGTTAGAAGAATCTATTATTGAAAATATCCGGAATTCTGAAGCAGATGGTTATTTTATTAACAGAAAGACTTACTACATGGGAAGGTTCTTAAAGTATGCCTGGCAGCCGGATTGGAAGTTACGAATTGTAAAAAGATCAGCAAATCCAAAGTGGAATGGATATCATCTGCATGAATTTTTAAAAATTAGTGGATCGATTAAAAATTTGAGAGGTGATTTGTCTCATTATTCCTACAAAAACCTTGAAGATCATTTTTGCCGAACTGTCAAATACGCTAAACTTTCTGCTAAATCTTATTATGAAAAAGGTAAAAAATTTAAATGGTATAAATCCCTGCTAAATCCTATTATAGCGTTTGCGAAAGTTTTTTTTATCCAACGCGGTTTCTTGGACGGGTATCGAGGATTTATTATTGCTGTGAGCAGTTTAACCTATACTTTTTTGAAGTATGTTTTCTTGTGGGAAATCGAAAGGAATAATGAATAACATCTTTAAAGAGGTTTCTCCGAAACAGTGGAAAAACGACATTTATACGATCAAAGAGTTGACGAAAAGTCATTCCCTGAGGCTTGCATTAGCTTGTCTCAGCGGGTTGCTTCTCTCCTCAATCAACGGTGCCATTGCCTGGTTTGTTAAACCGGTACTGGACGGCCTGTTTTTTGAAAAAAACAATGCTCTTTTAATGGTCCTTCCGATGGGGGTCATTTTTCTCTTTGTCCTTTGTGGTTTGTTTGCTTTCTCTAATAATTACCTGATGTTTTCTACCGGAGCAAAAATTGTGAGAGTGTTTAGACACTCTGTCTTTGACAGAAATACTGAGGTTTCCCATTCCCTTTTTTTCACAAAAATCAAGCGGCTCGATAATATCGAGAGTGCTGATTGATATGAAAAAACTCTAACAATAATGAAATAAACCAATGAATGCAAAGAGCATAATTAGGATTTCTAATTATTTTTTTGCTCTTAGTATGCCTATATCCCATTCAGTCGCATATATAGCATGTGGCATTGGTTTTTTTCCTGCCCTCAGGTTTTGGAAAAAGTTACGCTCTGAACCGATTATTCTATGGGTAACAATTTTTATTGTCTATGGATTAATACACAGTTTTTTTTCAACCAAACCCGTGGTGGGATATAACACCATGTTTAACTATTTTAGCCACTGGTTACTTCCATTTATTCTTGGTTATTCCTTATCTGAAAGAAAAAACATTCATTTTGCATTTTGGTTATATTACTGGTTACTGTTATGTTTGATATTCTTTTCAATTTTAGCTTACTTTGGACTTTTCTGGAAGAATATTGGCAATAATTATCTGGTCAATGAAGGGTTATTAAAAGGGTTTAGGCACCATATTACCCTAGCTGCTTTGTCAATCAATCTTGCGTTTTTATCTTTTGCAATCGGGTTTTTTAATAAGGATATGAATACTAAAAAGAGATCATTTTTTATATTAATGGGTCTGTTTCTTGTTGGTGCTGTAGGTCTTACCACTTCACGGGGTTATTATATTGCGTCGAGTATAGGTCTCTTTATCTTTTTAATTTGGTTAATCGTTTATCATAAAAAATATTTGTTTGGTGGTGTCGTATTTATTTTTCTTATTTTAATCTCAGCCGGAGTCTATTTTGCTTCTCCAAAAGCTCGTTTAAGATTGGAATCAGCAATAAATCTGTCTGATATTAATGTTACTGAAAGAATAAAACTATACAGAATAGCGGTAATGGAAATTGAGGACAAACCTATCTTTGGATTTGGTCCGGGGCAATCAGTGTATCAAAAGCAATACTTCGACAAAATAGATACTGGAAATACATTTACCGAAGATGGAAACCCCAAGTATAGTCACCTGCACTCATTTTATTTAAATCTGGCAGCCGAATTTGGATTAACCGGATTCTTGATTTTTGTCATTATTTTCTCACTCTTATTTGTAAAGTTACTTTCAATTTACAAAACAGAATTATGTTTATCAAAGGCAGTTGGGGTAGGATTATTGTTTGGTTTTTTTTCTGTCATGGTTGGAGAATGTTTTGATACACAGTTTAGAGGTCCTCAAGTAGCAATGGATCTTTTTTGGATGGTAGGCATTATGAGTGGTGATAGCGCAAATAAAAAGGTGGCGCTCCCTGCTTTTAATTAACGTGTGCTTTATAATATTATTTTGAAGGAAAATACTATAATTTTCGATTGCTTCACATAGTTTTAAATACTTATAAAAAAGGTAATGGATAATATTTTTAGAGAAGTTTCTCCAAAACAGTGGAAAAATGATATTTATACGATTAAAGAGCTGACGAAAAGTCATTACCTGAGGCTTGCATTAGCCTGTGTTAGTGGGTTGTTTCTCTCCTCAATCAACGGTGCAATTGCCTGGTTTGTTAAACCGGTATTGGATGGACTGTTTGTTGAAAAAAACAATGCTCTTTTGATGGTCCTTCCGATTGGAGTCTTTTTCCTTTTTGTCTTTCGTGGTTTGTTTGCTTTCACAAATAATTATCTGATGTATTCTACCGGGGCGAAAATAGTGAGGGCAGTCAGGCAGGCGGTTTATGAAAAAATATTGAGACTTCCCATGTCTTTTTATACACAAAAATCAAGTGGTTCTTCAATTTCAAAATTGCTTAACGATATTAAAATTCTTGAAGATCTCATCGCCCATACAGCAAAAAACTTTTTAGTACAATCTGCTACAGTAATCGTTCTAGCTTTTGTTGCTCTATACAGAAGATGGGACCTGGCTCTTCTTTCTTTTTTTCTAGCGCCGCTTGTTGTAGTGGTTTTTGACAGGTTCGGCACAAGGATGAAAAAAACAAGCCTCAACACCCTAAAACTTATTTCCAGTGTAACAGAGATTCTCCATGAAACTTTGATGGGAATTAAAATCGTAAAATCATTTACTATGGAAAAGGAAATGAAAAGGAATAATGAACTTTCCGTCGCAGAGCATTACAGGAATGTTATGCGGGAAGTTAGAATTAATGAATTCACGACCGTTTGTATGGAAATTATTTCTGGAGTGGGAGCAGCTGTAATCCTATGGTATGGTACTTATCTCATAATCAGCGAAAAACTTTCCGTGGGAGAGTTTTTTTCATTCGTCACTGCGGTACTGATGATTAACACGCCTCTTAAGAGACTGAGCCAGGTCAATAATAATTTTCAGAGAATAAGATCAGCTTTGCACAGGGTAAAGCTGATCTTTATTCTTGAAGATGAACAGGAGGGAAAAGTTGAAAAAACAGATATAGAGGGGAAAATATTGTATAAAAATGTTTCTTTTAAGTATCCAGAGTCAAAAGAAAGGGCTTTAAGTAATATTAACCTTGAAATTATGCCTGGAGAGACGGTTGCGATAGTGGGATACAGCGGCGCTGGTAAAAGCACACTTACAGACCTGCTGCTTGGATTCTGGAAAAGTTATTTCGGAGAGATTTTAATCGATGGAATTAATATAAAAGACTTTTCTTTGCATAATATCAGGTCTCATATAGGAATTGTTTCTCAGGATATCATCCTATTTAATGATACAGCTAGAAACAATATTCTGTTTGGTAAACCGGATGCAAGCGATGAAGATATTTTGCAAGCGGCTAAAGCAGCCTATGCTCATAAGTTCATTAATGAAATGCCTCAGGGTTACGACTCTATTATTGGAGAGCGAGGAATTAAGCTTTCTGGTGGACAGAAACAGAGAATTTCCTTGGCAAGGGCACTCATAAAAAATCCAAAAATTCTTATTTTAGATGAGGCGACATCATTGCTGGATACGGATTCTGAGATTAAAATTCAAAAGGCTCTTGAGAGTTCCATGAAAGAAAGAACAACTATAATTATTGCTCATAGATTGTCCACAGTTCAAAAAGCGGACCGAATTATTGTTATGAACGAAGGTAACGTTATCCAGCAGGGAAATCATTCTGATCTTTCTCGACAGGACGGAGTTTATCAAGAGCTTTACAGTAAGTCTGCAATAACAGAGGCTACGGATGTTTGATTTAATGAAAATTAATTATTATCATAAATAGATATAAAATCCTGTTTTTATATATTGTGAAGATTGCTATTAATATAGAGTACTTTTCAATGACTAAAGGTGGAGCAGAACGATCCGCATCACAATTAGCCGAAGCCTTGCCGGAGAAAGGATACTGAGAATTGGCTAGATGGATTTGTTCTTGAAGATTTACGAGATTACGCTTTGCTGTCTGAAAAACTGATGCTTTTTTCTGGCAAGAATCTCAAAGTAAGGAATGGGAAAAAACACGCGTAAAAAAATTGAAAAATATTCTTTGCAGCGAAAAAATCAGAAAATGCTTGTTTTAGGCGAAGCAATGGCTTCCATTATGAAAACAGTTCTTTAATATTTTCATACTCTTTCCAGCGTCTGTGTATCCACAAATATTGTTCAGGGTATTTGCGAACGATATATTCAGTTTTTTTGTGTATTTCTTCAGTAAGGCGGTAAATTTCCTGTTTTTCACTTTTGTAGTCCTTGGCCGGCCATATCGGGTCGCTGAGAAACCCTTCAAATTGAAAACTGTTATTTTTTCTGCAGCATGCCACCACAACAATTGGTCTTTGATAGGTTACGGCAAGTACTGCCGGTAGAGGTGTAGTATTAGCTTTACGGCCGAAAAAATTGACGGCTATTCCTTTCATGGTTCCCTGGTCGGGAAGAATCCCTATAGATTTTCCTTTGCGAAGAAAATTTTTAAGGGTAAACAGGGCATTTTTTTTTTTAATAATAATCTGGCCGCTTGCAGAGCGATTTTTAAATAACATATTTTCTAGGAAAATATTGTCAAGTGGCCGCACTACAATTGCAAGAGGAATTCCTATGACTGCGCTGGCATACAGGAGGAGTTCCCAGTTTCCAATATGTGGAGTGATAAATATACACCCTTTTGACTCGTCATGTATCTTTTTTGCTTTTTGAAAAAGCTTTTTAATCTCCTCTGTTATCTCTAAAGAATTTTGATCACCAGAAGCTTCTTTTGAGAGAAATCGGAACTTTAAAATTTCTGAAAGCATCAAAAAAAACGAATGAAAGCTTTGGAGAGCAATATGCTTTATTTCCTTTTCATCTTTTTGACCGTTAAATGCGTTTCGTATATTGTCAATTGCAACCTGGCGTCGACTTGGTACAAAAACATAAAGTAAATAAGCAAGAAAATGACTGAATAAATTCATAAAGCTGAATGGCACAATTCGGAAGAGAAACATCGCGGAATATATTAATGCGTATTCACAGAAATAAATAAACTTTCCTTTTCTCCATTTCTTTTTCCGTTTTTTTTTCATTTGGTTTCAACCAATACTGACGTGGATTGTCCGCCTATTCCGTAGCTGATGGATAAAAAACGATCTTTATCACATGATTGGTGGGAGTTTGATATATTTAATTTTAAAAATTCTTTCTCAGCTTTTTCAAAATTTAATGTAGCAGGAATCATTCTATCAGTTACAGATTTTAATCCTAAAATAATCTCTCCCACATCGCTTGCAGCCCCTATATGCCCAGTATATGACTTAAAGCCGCAAATCGGTATTTCAGGTTTCTTATTATTTGATATTTTGATGATCGAGCTTAGTTCTGAGGCGTCCCCTTTTTTAGTGCCGCTTCCATGCAAGCTAATAAAAGCAAGATCATTTATGCAAGAGTCAGCCTCTTTCATAATCATTTCAATATTTCTTTTAATGATATTGGGTGTAACAGTTAACCCCGGGTCAGGTGAAGGTTCAAAACAGTTTTCAAATTTGCTTAATTTTCCAAGTATCTCTGCACCTCGATGATTTGCCGCATCAGCTGATTCTAAAAAAATGGCAGCACCGCCTTCTCCGGTTATAAACCCATCTCTATTTTTATCAAATGGTTTGAATGAAGATATCCCATTTTTGCATTTTGAGAGTATTCCTAAGCCATGAAGTTCCTGAAGAGGCACTTCAGTTATCCAATTCCCGCATCCAACCGCTAAGGCAACATCTGCCTCGTTGTGCGCAATACTTCTGTGCGCCAATTCGAGAGCATGTATGCCGCAGGGAGATAGAGATGCCAGAGTTGTATTGGGACCCATAAACTCAAAATAAGCGGATAAAAAGCTGAACAAATTGTTTGCAATAGACTGAAGAAGAAAAAAGGGGTTAACCTTGTTCAAGGCCGAACTATTTAATTTTTCAAAATCCATCTTCTGCCATTTGTTATCAGTCCCATCCTTTATCGCAGGGTACATGAAATGGCTGTCAATTTGAGAAAAATCTCCAGAAGCAATGTATAACGCGCGTCGTTCAGGAGGAACATCAGAAATATTAATCTCAGAATGAGTGAGAGCTTCACATGCAGAACTGAATCCGAGCAAAGAACCTCGGTTCAGGAACTTCCTCTGGCTTAATAGTTTAGGGTGAATGTTTTCCGGGATATCAAACTCTGCTACTTTACCGTAATATTGTAAATATTCCGGTAGCCCATCTTCAGGGAAATAAGCTATCCCAGTTTTCATTGCCTTCAGGTTTTCCCAATTCTCCTTAACATTTTTGCCGAGAGGCGTAACAATCCCCATTCCTGTAATTACAACTTCTCTATTAGACATAATATTGTCCAGCGGCCAGGGACCAGGTTACAGGGACACGAGTTTTTGTTTTTGATCCCCGATAACTGAACCCTGACTCCTGAATTATTAATCTTTATGTCTCAGCGCCCCTTCGGTAAATTAAACCTGGTTGCACCTGCTACGCGTATTATATTTTTAAGTTGAGCTTCCTGGTTAAAACTTGAAAGAATCTCTTTTGTTCATCAGTATTTTCTATTTCTGAAAGAGGGATTATTTTTCCCTCGAATTCCGACTTGATTATCTTTTTCCCACCAACAGTCCCGGTTCCTTTATAAGTTTTTACTGAAGAGTTTGGTTCAGCCATTGTTTCCATTACCAGTTCAACCTGATCCCCGGGGTATGCAAAGCCATAAAAATTGGATTTGTTAACCTTATTTATTAAGAACCAGTTGTTAAAATCAGAGGACACTGCCTCAAGCCAGCCCGCAAGCTGAACTAATGCCTCCAATAATAGCACTCCTGGCATAATCGGGTTTTTTGGAAAATGGAATTCAAGGAAATCTTCACTCATTGTTACATTTTTAATTCCCTTAATTTTTTCTTTACTTTTCCATTCAACAATATGATCAATTAACAAGTAACGCATAATTAATAGTTTCCCTTTACGAATGTTGATTGACGAATAAAACAACACCATTTATAAATTGCAAGCTTAAATCTAAAATCGTAAATCGTCAACCGTAATTTGGTTGCGGCTCTGCCGCGTTACGCTATGCTCAATCCTCCATCAATGGAAATTGCTTGGCCGGTAATGTAATTTGACTTTTCAGAGGCAAGGAACAATACAAGGTTTGCAATCTCAACGGGTTCTCCAAATCTTCCAACCGGAATATTTTTAAGAATTTCCTCACCTGCTTTCTTTCTGATGCGTTTACTCATTGCAGTTAAAATCATTCCCGGTAGAACAGCGTTTACCTGAATACCCTTTCCAGCAAGCTCAACAGCGCATGCTCTTGTAAAAGAAATCAAACCTCCCTTGGCAGCTGCATAATTAGTCTGTCCACGGCCGCCTTTTATAGAGCTTATAGAAGCGATATTTATTATTTTCCCATAATGATTAAGCATCATCATTTCTGCCGCGCATTTGGTACAGAGAAATGCTCCTCTCAAATTAACATCCTGCACCACATCCCAATCTGAAAGTTTCATGCTTAATAACAAGCTATCTTTAATAGTTCCAGCATTATTGACAAGGATGTCCAATTGATTAAACTTTTTTCTAATAAAATCGAAAAGGGTAAAGACCTCCTCGCTGTTTGAAACGTCGGCTTTAAAAACATCAGCTTTATGGCCAAAAGTGGAGATTTCTTTTTTAAGTATTTCCGCGCTATCCCCTGATTTGTTGTAATTGATAATAACTTTTGCCCCGGCATTAGAAAGAAGCAGACTAATGTCCTTTCCAATTCCTTTTGCTCCCCCTGTAACCAGGGCAACTTTACCTGATAAATCCAATTTCATTTCTTTTAAAGGCATTTTTGCCACGATGATCACGAAGAGTAGAAAGGAAACGAAATCATAAGAAGGAATTTCTTCGTGTTTTTCGTGTGCTTCGTGGTTTCATATCATCAGTGTAGTTTGTGAAATCTGCGGTTCTATTTCTTTTTGGTTATGCTCTATATTTCTTTACAACAATTGTTGCGTTCTGCCCGCCAAATCCAAATGAATTGGATATCGCGGCCCTGACAGGCCTCTTTCTTTTCCCACTACTCACATAATCCAGATCGCATTTAGGATCAGGATTGGTAATATTTATAGTAGGATGAATTTGATCTCTCTCAACACTTAAGACTGTAAACACAAACTCAGGTCCACCAGAAGCCGCTATAAAATGCCCAATAAGGGATTTGCTGGAGCTTATGGAGATGCCGTTGGCATTTTCCTTAAAAACCTTTTTAATTGCAAGTGTTTCTGTGGAATCATTCAGTTTTGTACTTGTACCGTGAGCATTAATATAATCTATCTCATCAATCTTCATATGAGCGTCTTTCAGCGCGGCATTCATTGACTGCTCTGCTCCGTTTCCTTTAGGATGCGGGGCCGTGACCTGAAAGGCATCCATAGAGGAGCCATAACCCGCAACTTCCGCGTATATCTTCGCTCCTCTTTTAAGCGCATGAGATTCTTCCTCAAGAATTGCTGTACCCGCACCCTCGCCCATTACAAGTCCGGACCTTTTTCTGTCAAAAGGACGGCAGAGTCCATGAGAATTAGAAGAAGAAACGCATGCTGCCTGAAGTAGAACAAAAAAGACAAGTCCCATTGGATTTATCATAGAATCTGCTCCGCCCGCAACCATAAGATCAGCATCGCCTCTTTGAATTGTTTTGTATGCTATGCCTACGGCTTGTGTGGCTGAAGCGCAGGCAGACGTAATCGTATAGTTGGCTCCTTTTAAACTAAACTTTCGGGCAATTAAAGAGGCAGCTCTATTAGAATTGTTTTTTACAATAGATTCTTTGTGCGCATTTTTATATTTTTTACTGAATTGATCACAATCGAACTCTCCTTTCTTGTTCATAAAATTTTGCACATCTTCCAATCTGGTAATCCCAAGCCCGGCGGCAAAAGCAACTCCAAAACGGTTACTATATTTCTTGTCTTGATTAACACCGGCATCATTAAGAGCTGACTTTGCCGTCCATAACCCAAACAGTGTTCTTCTCTCGCCTTCGCATGATACATACTCCTTAAACTCTTCTTTTATCTTATTCCAATTTTCTTCTTTTATCTTTCCAACAGCCTGAACAGGTGACTTTTCAGCGCCGAGATAAGCAAGCCGGCTGATACCGGACTCACCGGCAAGCGCCTTTTCCCAATTTTCCTCAACATCAAGACCAAGTGGTGTGGCCAACCCAAGCCCTGTAACAACGACCTTTTTTTTGACAGTCATATGGGAAAAAGTAAACTATATTATAGGCAGCTTCATTCTTTAATATTAATATTCCTTCCTATTATATTTTCTACTTCTTGTATCATCATACGAAGTTGAGGTATGGAATATTCAGAATTGGAGGGAATTGCTAAAACGGTGATGTTCGTAGCCCATAAACTGAAGATAAATAGCTGAAATTGGACCGTCAAAACCAAGTATACGCAATCGTCCAATAAAAACTCTACGTTTTTACAGGGATCTAACGGCCCATGAGCAGTCTCCTTGTTCAGGTCAATATTTTCAATCACAGGCAAGGAATGCCCCAATTTGAGGCCAATCCAAATCCAGTCCTCTAAAGTGGAATGCAGTCTATCCTCACAGTCTCGCAATGTATTTCCAAATGCTACAACTCCTTTGCAAGAAGGAATCTTCCCTACAAATGTGCCGTCTTCCAGCTTGTCATATGAAGCATGTGATAAAGCCTTTTCTACATATTGCTAAGAATGTACCGGACCACCATTTTACAACTCTCTTACTATTGTTTTCTAAATATATGTCAACATAGATTAGAATAATCTGATATAGCCTGAGAAATATAATATATAATATCAAAAATTTGCTGAAATAGTCAAACAACCCCTTTTTCTTTCAGTCCGCTGTAATAGGTGAATAATTTTTCTAACTCTTCTGAACGAACTTTATGAAAATGGCTGTAAATGATGCGGTCCATTGAGGCAATTGTTTTACCATCCACTAAAATCTTTGCTTTGCCAAGCGAGTCTCTACTTGAGGTAGAAATAATTTCTCCCTTAATCTCTGCTTTAAAACCCGGTCTTAAATTATAAGAAATATTTACGTTTTCCACTAAAGACATAATCGCGGAAAGTTTGAAATCATTAGAGTAAATGATCAACCAGCCAAGAAGCTGTGCCATAGCCTCAATAAAAATCACTCCTGGAACAAAAGCAACTTTGCTGAAGTGACTCCTGAGAAATTCTTCTGAAAGAGAAAAGGTTTTAACTCCGGTTATGGATTTTCCTTTCTCTATATGAGTTACGTTATCGTAATATAAAAATCGCATAAATAAATTGAATTTGCTACGAAGACAGTCCCCTTACGGGGGATTAAGGGGGATGTCTTCGTGTCTTCGTACCTTTGTGGTAAAAAAAATCATTTCACAGCCTCAATGATCAAAGATGCACACTGTCCTTCATAAGATTGACAGTTTACCATAATTCTTTTTGGAATTGCTCGTAATAGAGATTTATTGACGAGATTGAACTTGATATTTTTATCAGAAAGTAAGGAATTAAGAGTCGGAGGAATTACACCATTTTTTAGCATATAAATTCCTAAAACAGTATCAACTGCAGCTGCGCCTGCCAGTAAATGACCTAAAGCGCCTTTTGAAGAATATACATTCACAGTATCTATACAATCTGAAAAAACCAGGTGTATTGCTTCAATCTCATTTTTATCCCCAATACATGTACCATCACCATGAACAATTATTGCGTCAATATCCGATGACTGAATCTCTGCTTTGTCAATTGCTTCTTTCATAGCATGAGAGATGGCTCTTGCCGTAGGACCTGAAAATTCTTCTTCGCTCTCAAAAGCGAAGCCGTAACCAGCAATACCGGCCAGAGACTGGACACCCCGTTTATTTGCGGACGAACGCGATTCCAGAGTCATCATGCCGCAACCCTCTCCTAAAATAGTCCCATTCCTGTTAGCGGCAAAAGGACGACATAACATTTCACCGTCTCTTTCCGATGTGTTTAATATTTTAAAAAGATGAGCACGTGCAAGGCTTAAAGGAGATACTTTTTCGCTGACACCACCCGCAAGAACTGCCTTTGCTCTTTTACCACGAATGGCATTCATGCCTTCGATAATAGCCTGCACCCCGGAGTCGGAGTGCGGAGAAAACACCGCGTTTTCACCTTTGAGGTTTAAACTGATTGCTACCTGGCAAAATGTTATATTGTTCAGCATTGAAAGAGGCCATAAGGGATATATCTCCTGGTATCCACCTGAATAAAACAAGCTGTAATCAAGATTAGATTCAGAATCCAATGATTTCATAACTGAAGGCATGAGATCCTGAACTTTATAATCAACCATCCCCATACCGACAAAAAAACCGATGTCTTCTTCTTTAAGAGGTGTTTTGTCCAGGCTGGAGTGCATGAATGCGTCACGAGTGCATTTCAGAAGCATATAGGAATGTTTATCCATTATCCGGGCGTCCCTTGGATGAACATCCAACGAAGAATGGTCAAGACCCTGAACCTGGGCGGCAACCCGGCATTCAAATCCTTTTGCGTCAAAATCTTTTATCGGCAGGGTTCCGTGCTTTCCGGAAAGTAACACATCCCATGTTTTAGATGCAGTCAGGCCCAGGGAAGATACCAATGCTACTCCGGTAACAACAACACTCTCATCCTCATTTTTCATATTCGCCTAAGCATAAGCACGAGTTCTGACCCCCAAAACCAAAAGAATTT
The DNA here is from genome assembly GCA_913051775.1 of uncultured Nitrospirota bacterium. Lineage (GTDB taxonomy): Bacteria > Nitrospinota > Nitrospinia > CAJXCL01 > CAJXCL01 > CAJXCL01. The sequence goes on from CAJXCL010000010.1 coordinate 34,741, forward strand.
GAGATCGCTTTCCGGTGTTTTTTACTTCTTGCCTCATTCGGCACATAATCGAGATCACACTTTGGATCAGGATGATCATAATTAATGGTAGGTAAGAGAATTGAACGGTTTATACCTATAAGCGTTAAAATAAACTCTATAGCGCCCGCCGCGGCAATCGTATGTCCTAACATTGATTTATTGGAATATACCGGAATACCTTCTGCCTTTTCTCCGAATATTTCTTTGATTGCCCGGGTTTCAGTTAAATCATTTTGCTGAGTGGATGTTCCATGCGCATTAATGCAATCGATGTTATCCGAGCTAATAGAGGCGTCTTCCAAAGCTCTTCTCATGGCTATTTTAGCTCCCTCTCCTTTGGGATGTGTATCAGTAATTCTATACGCATCCGCAGAAGAGCCGTATCCAAAAAGTTCACCTGATATTGGAATACCCCTTGACCTGGCATGTTCTAATTCTTCTAAAATAACAACTCCGGCGCCTTCAGACAATACAAACCCATTTCTTCTCCTATCGAAAGGTCTGGAAGCTGTTTGAGGTGTTTTATATTTTTCCGTTAAAGCCTTTAGCAGAACAAATCCCATAAGACCAGTAAAATCCAGAGTAGCCTCACCGCCTCCCGCGATCATAACATCACACTTACCTTCCTGAATTACTTTATATGCCTCTCCAATAGCCTGTGAACCGGCCGCACATGCGGATACTAGGGAAAAATTATGTCCTTTGCAGTTAAATAACTTTGAAAGGATAGATGCCGCTACATCAGGTTTTCTGCGAAAAAATTTAAGATACGAATACCCGCCTGCCTGCGTGAGCCTTTTCATATCCCAATTTCCGTTCCCGTCATAAAACTTGTGCAGGAACATCATGTCTTCTACTTTGGGGTTGTCTCCGTGGGTGCCGATTGAAACGCCGATTTTTTCGCGGTTTGTTACTTTATTGAGTTTTGCCTGTTGTACGGCTTCAAGAGTTGCAATTCGTAATAATTTAAGCGCGCGGGAAGAAAATTTTTCCAACCTTTGTGCCTGACTATTTTCACTATTGTTATTCAGGCATGCGTCATCAACTTCTCCACCTATCCGGCAGGGTAGTCCTTTAGTTTCAAAAGAGGAGATAAAATCAATGCCGGAACGACCATTACTGGCGTTTTCAAATGTTTCTTCAGTATTTTTTCCTAAAGGAGTGATCATCCCGTAGCCGGTAATCACTACTCTGCGCTGCGAATTTGTAAAATTATGTTTTTTTAGCAAAGATTTTGTTAAGCAATTTGGCGGTAGCCCTTTTGGTACTGGCCCTGCCATCCTGCGCTTAGAAGACGTTTTTTTCTTTCTGGACATTTTTCAACCATTCTTTAATTAAATCATCTCCATTAGCAAAAACAGCATATTCTTCGCATGATCCGCATTTAATGCGTGTTTTTTTATCTAATTTCCATGCTGAATTACCGCACGCGCATTTTTCAGGAAGAGAATTGAGGATATCCATAACACCACTTGTGATTGACTGGACCGTAATTAAGGCAGGTACTTCATCAACATCCGCACCGTGGTTTAAATCAGGAAGATCATCTTCGAACCGTACCTTCAAGAGTTCGATAGCTTTATCAGTCAGCTGATTGTTTTCATCAATAGCAGAGCCCTCACCAAACATCTCTTCAATATGTTCAAGGATAAAGTGGCGCGCCATTTTAATCCCGAAGCTCTGTTCCAGCCTATAATTTATATCAAGAAAATCTAGGGATTCAGCGCCTATATCATTTATCAGAGAACTTTCAGGTTTAATAGTTTCTTCCTTAGCGCTTAGCGTTTCAACGATAGCTTTTTTCATCTCATCAATAACCATTTGTTCAGAAATGAAATTTTGTTTCATAATTCCTCCGAAAAATTTTATCTATAAAGTCTACTGCTGAGCCCTTTGTCAACAACAATAGTTTGTCCATGCATTCCCCTGCTTGCCTCATCACATAAAAACAATACCACATCCGCTATTTCATCCGGTTTCACAAACATATCATCCGGTATTTTATTTACTTCTTCCATGTATTGTCTCAATACTTTAAAAGAGTCGGTTTTAACAAGCCCTGCACAAATGCCATTAACAGAAATGTTTTTTTCTTTAAGACTCTCCGCACAGTCTCTTACAACACTTTCCATGGCGGCTTTCATGCTTCCGAGTGGGTAGGATTCATTGTAAAAGCGGCTTCCAAGACTTGAGATAAAGATCACCTTGCCCCCGGATTTTTCCAGCAGCGGAAGTGCTTCCTGAATACAGAAGATGTTTCCCATGTAATTAGTTTCAACCAACTGCCTGAGTTCCCGCTCAAAAAGTTTTTCAATTGGTTTAAAAGGAGCTTTTGCGGCATTCAAAATAAGAAAATCCAGCCTACCGTATTTTTCATTTGTTCCATTGAACAATGCCTTAACAGAATCTTTTTTAGAAATATCAGCCTGGATAAAAAATGCCTTGCGACCCATTTCATTTATTTCATTGCATAAAGTCTCTCCCTGTTTTTGAGACGTGCCGCCAGCTTTGCGGTAATTTATAATAACATCCGCGCCTGATAAAGCGAACTTTTTAGCAATCGCACTCCCTATACCGCGGGAACTGCCAGTTATTAAAGCGACTTTATTATCAAACAAAACTTTCCTCATAGGTTTTAAGAAGTGTAAGTTTATTTGATTTCGGCCATCCATGGCCTCAACCCTTCGGGCGGCTTTCCTTCGGAAACCGTCCAATTCGATTTTCCTTACCTAATTGTCTCTGTTAAATCTGCAATTTCAATAAACTTCACACACTATAAAATTTTAAACTAATAAGGTCAATTAATTTATTTTTTTCGTGCTTTTCGCGTGTTTCGTGGATGATAATTGTGATTTCGGCAAAGCTGAGGTTAGCATAGCACAATTTTTGTTAACAGCATCATGGCGGTAGCTAATATGGCTGAGGACCCGTGGCCGCTCCTTGCCGAATTATACTTGCGGCAATGTTACGCTTAGTATATAAGTGGCTAACTGTATTATATTAAACTATAAATCTTATGATAAATCTTAAAGACAAAGTTGCTGTTGTAACCGGCGCTGCTAATGAAAAGGGTAGGGCAGTCTGCAAAGCTCTGGCAAATAACAAGGCAAAAGTTGTTATTCACTACTTTAAAAATCAGGAAATGGCAGAATTTCTTCTTAATGAGATTAAAAAAGAAGAGGGGGAAGCGTTTATTTATCAGGCTGATATTAGGAACCAGAAAGAAGTGAAAAACTTATTTAAAAAAGTAACAGCCAAATATGGTTCGGTAAATGTACTGGTTAATAATGCCCATGAGAAAATCAAAAGAAATTTCTTTGTAGACACAACATGGGAAGAGCACCAGACGCAAATAGATGTGATAACAAGAGGGAGCTATTACTGTATTCAGGAATCCTTGAAGGCAATGTTGAAAAACAGTGAAGGTTCAATTATTAATATACTGAACACTCAGGTTAATATGCCGGTAAAAGGCTACAGCAGTTTTACAACAGCTATGTCTGCGATGGTCGGAATGACCCGGAATCTTGCGCGGGAAGTGGGACATGATGGTGTGCGCGTAAATATGATTGCCCCTGGGTTTATTGTAGGCAAAAAATCAGAACACGCCCCTTTTTTCATTCAGGAGAAAATTATTGAGCAGACCCCTCTCAAAAGACTTGCAACTCCGGAAGACATTGCCAATGCGGTACTTTTCTTAGCTTCAAACCTTTCCGGTTTTGTTACCGGCGGCTATCTCGTTGTAGATGGTGGCATGGTCATGCTTTAGGATGGAAAACTTTTCAGCAACAAAGAGTTAACCGCTGACCCCCAATTGCGAATCACAGTAAATGCACGAAGTCTTGTTGCCCTGGCCCTTCGATAAACTCAGGACAGGTTTTATGGAAGGGTCTCTCGCTTTTATCAATCCACTATTGATAGGGTATTCATGAACAGTAATACATTAGCAAATTTGCGTTGCTTCAGGGTGCCGCTTTAGCGGCATGACGACTTTTTCTTCTTTTAGTTTTCATCCATACCTAAACAGCCAGTAAGATGTAGGGGAATTGTGCTGCACAGCGGTTAAAAATAGTGTCTCTATCTCTAAAAAAGTAATACTGTGACATCACTTAGTTTAAATAGAGCCCATGGTTTTTTGTGGAAAAGCAAAATAGGGTATGCTACGTTTTAAATAAGTTCATATATAGGAATTACCTTTTTTATTTTTTTCACGGGATGAACAGGATAAACTGGATTTATTTTGGAGCGCAATGACTTTGCCATTGCGTTTATCGTCTTAATCCCGTTAATCTTGTCTAAAAAAAATCCCGCTGAAGGCGATTAATTTATATAAATAGTTTGCCTATGGCAGTTTATAATGCAATATTGCTTGCCGGTGACAGGCGTGGTGCAAAGAGTGTTTTTGGAAAAAATAAGGCGCTGTTGGAGATTAAAGGAATACCCTCCTTTATCCGTGTGCTCGCGGCTCTTCAGAATGTGGAATCTGTTGGAGAAATCAGGATTGTAGGACCAACAGAAGATATTAACTCCCTTCTTAAAAAACATTCCAAAGCTTCTCAAGGGTCTAAAACTGTAAAGGTAGTTCCGCAAAAAGAAAATATTATTGATAACGTGTGGACAGGTTTTCTTGATATGCTACCAGACTATAGGGTAGGAATGGAAGTCTCTCCGAGACTAAAAGAAATAGCAGTCCTAGTTGTTGCAGGCGATATCCCCATGCTTATCCCGGATGAAATCAGTGAATTTATTTCCAACTGCAATTTAAGCCTGTTCGATTATTACGTGGGAGTTGTCTCGAAAAAAACACTTTCTCATTTTACACCGAAAAAAGGGCGTAAACGTATCAGGTTGGCTGTTCTTCCATTTAAAGAAAATAAATACCGCCTCAATAACCTTCATTTGCTTAAACCATTTAAGATAGCTAACAGATACAGACTTCAGGTTATGTATGAACTCCGCTATCAGCGAAGGTTGCAAAACATTTGGAAAATGCTTATCAAGTTAGTGCGCTTGAAAGGGATCAAAGACGCCGCTTTTTTTTATATCCTCATCCAAGCCGCGCTTTTCTTCCGCAAAATCGGATTTGATGAAGTTTCCAGGAAAATTAGTTCATTTTTAACACTGAGTAAGCTTACGGGCATTGTCGGCAGGATTCTAGGAACAAGTATTTATATCGCGGAGACTACCTATGGAGGAGCGGCGCTCGACATCGACAATAAAACAGATTTTAATATTATTAACGAAAATTTTGAGGAGTGGATGGAACATCAGAAGAAAAAGTAGAATAATTTTTTTTAATTTCCACTCCGTCGCTTGGATCTTCCCCTCCTTGCGAAGCAGGAGATTATAGAGAGGCTAGAAAAATTTTTATAAAAACTCTTTTATTTATTACTGTTTGTTTCTTTATTGTTCTCTTAACTCCAGAAAACGCCTTTGCTTGGGGGGCCGGTTTTCACATCATGCAAGGTTCATATATTCTCAAACACCTGAACCTTATTTGTCCGAACATAGCCGCAATATTAAAAGCATTCCCCAATGATTATTTGTATGGCTGTATAAGCGCGGATATTTTTATCGGTAAGGGGGTAAAAAAGAGATTGGACCATTGCCATAACTGGTCAATGGCTAATAACATGCTTTCAAGGACTGACTCAGACGATACAACTGCTTTTGTTTATGGATACCTTTCTCATCTTGCCGCAGACATCATTTCTCATAATTTCTATGTACCGAATCAATTTTATCTGACAAGCTCCACTAAAAGGTTCGGACATATATATTGGGAATCCCGGTCAGACGAATTTATAAATAAAAAGTACTGGAAAACTGCTCAAAGGGTAATTAAGAAGTGCAATCATCATAATGACGTCTTTTTGCAGGAAATGGTAAAACGAAAGCTGGTGTCATTTAAAATGAAAAAAATATTTTTCTTCCATTCTGTTAAATTGAGCGATCTTGCCATATGGCAAAAGGCAGTAGCGATGGTTTCAAAAAAATCAAGATGGGATGTGGAAAAAACTTATATCGAAGAATTGAACCGGCATTCGCTTAATCTCATAATTGACTTCCTGAAACATGGGGAAAAATCTATTTGTCTTAAATTTGATCCTGTGGGGTCGGAAAAGCTGCTATTGGCAAAAAAAAAGAGAAGAGAAGATAAAAAAGTATTGGGAACCAAACCCAAACGCGCTTTATTAAGAATTCCAGCGAAAATAAAAAAACTATCCTATGTGAAAACCGCAACTCTTCTTTAAATCTTTCTCTTTGTACTGCAAACTTATAAATAAGTTTTTCAAAATTATTTGATAAACGGTATTATGTCATGCTCAATATTTTGTCTGATAATTCATGTCTATTACTCTCTGTCGCTTCAATAATTTTCATGTCACATCTTTCTTTAATCTTTCTTATAAACTCTGTTCCACTTATCGCAATGGTACCAATAACCGTATTGTTTGAGTCTAATGCTTGAAGAGCCGCTTCCTTGAACTTTTTTGAAAAGCATTCCATTTTCCCAATTTCATCAAGAATAATTATCTGACTTTGATTATCCGGGATTATAGCGGGAACAGCAATATTATCTATGTTTTCAATGCTAACCCCATACTTCGAAACAGTATAATCGCTTTTAATATCCCTGTGTCCTAATAGTCCTTCTTTTCCGGCAAGCGTTATCATTTTGAATCCCTGGCGTTTGCCGTCAACACGGATTTCTTCAGTATAGAACCCTTTTGCTGGTCTTTTTAGTCCTGTTATAATTTTTTTGATAACTGTTGTTTTTCCTGATGAGGGTGGTCCGGTGAGAAAGATATTTTTCATTGGGGCAGATTCAATATCAAAGCTCTCAGTTCCGTCATTTCCTCTATGGCGTAGCGGATACCTTCTCTGCCGAGTCCGGAACTCTTTACTCCACCATATGGCATGTGGTCTATTCTAAAAGTCGGGACGTCTCCTACGACCAGGCCGCCGACTTCGATTTCTCTATAGGCACTGTAAATTAAATCCAGATCTTTACAGAAAATACCGGCCTGGAGTCCGAAATCCGAATTATTAACTTCTTTTACCGCGGCATGAAAATCAGAATAGCTCACCAGAGTCACTACTGGAGCAAAAAGCTCCTGACAACTGACTTTCATGTCTGGTTTTACATCAGTTAATACTGTCGGTGTTAACATGGATTTATTTCTTTGCCCACCGTTCAGTATTGTTGCGCCATTATTTACAGCTTCCTTGACCCACTCTTCAGCGCGTTTTGCCTCCTTTTCAGAAATCATTGGTCCAACGTCAGTATTTTCATCAAGAGGATCGCCAGACTTTAATGATTTAACTTTTTTAATAAATTTTTCCTTAAATTTTTCAATAATATCTCTCTGCACAAAAATTCTCTGGACGGAAATACAAGTTTGTCCGGCATAGCCGAAGCCACCCATAATTATTCTATCCACTGCATAGTCAAGATCAGCGTCATTGTGAACAATAACTCCAGCATTCCCCCCTAATTCAAGGGTTATTCTCTTTCTTCCGCATCGCTTTTTAAGACCCCATCCTACGGCAGGGCTTCCGGTAAATGTCAGCTTTTTTATTCGCTCATCTGTTATTAAAGGTTCAGCTACCTGTGCTGAGCAGGGAAGGATGTTTAATGCGCCTGCAGGTAGTCCCGCCTCCATAGCTATTTCTCCTAATTTAAGAGATGAGAGCGGGGTCTGAGAAGCAGGCTTTAGGATCATAGTATTCCCTGATGCAATGCATGGAGCAACTTTATGAACTACCAGGTTCAAAGGGAAGTTAAATGGAGAAATTCCCGCAATAGGGCCTATAGGAAATCTGGAAATATTACAGATTCTGTCCTTTCCATAGGGATGAATATCCAGAGGAATTATCTCGCCATTAATTCTCTTTGCTTCTTCTGCGGCTATGGTGAAAGTGAGGATGGATCTTTCAGCTTCAATTCTGGCTGCTTTTATCGGCTTCCCTGCTTCTGCCGCAATGACCTGAGCCATTTCCTCCTTTTTGTTCTGTAATCTTCGGGCTATGTTGGAAAGAATCTCCGATCGCTGATAAGGGGGCATTTTTTTAGTAATCTCAAAGGCCGCGGTAGCCACCTTTATAGCGTTTTCCACATCATCAGTGGTTGGGCGATAGCTCGTTCCAATGACTTTACCGTTATACGGTGATTTAACATCATGCTTTTCAGGAGACGTAAGCCATTGGCCGTTGATTAAAAATTTATATTCTTTACTCATTGTTTTATCCTCCATTTGGTAATAGGGGAAACTCAATTTAAATTTTAACAAGTTAGGCTATCCTGGCCAACTTTTTCAAAATTCCTAAAACTGCTAGCCCCCCCTTAATCCCCCCTAGAGAGGGGGATTAAGGGGGGGCTAGCGGACTTTTGAGCTTGCACCTGCGGCGCAATAAATAAGGAAACATTGAAATTCCTATATATAAATATAGCAACTAAATTAAGAATGCAATTATAAAAGTAGATTAGAGTTATTTACAATAATACGCTTTTTAAAAACAAAAAGTTTTGAAAACAGCCTTTTTAATCGGCAAGTTGCCGCAACCACAAGTCCGTAAGGAAAACCGTCCGAAGGGTTGAGCCATGGATGGCCGATAATTAAAAGTAATTTGCTAAGCTAAGCTTTACCAGTAAGTCACAAAGGAAGGGGTGGCTCACTTTCTCCTGATTTTTTTTGTGTCTTCGAGTCTTAGTGGCTAATAAATAAAAAGATTTGAAACTACCTGCATATCAAATTACAATCTACGACTATGTATAATCCTCTTAAAGGCTTTTACTATTTGCTGCGAGGTGCGAAGATGATCATAAAACCGGGCATCCGGGAGGTTGTGATGATCCCACTGACAATTAACATAATACTTTTTGGGTTGCTGATATGGTATGGCGCGGGACAGTTTTCTGATTTTATCGAATGGCTTTTGCCGGATAAAGCGGAGTGGCTTAGAAGGTTTCTTTGGCCGATCTTTGCCTTAGTCACGCTCATTATAGTCTTCTTTGCTTTTACGCTTGTTGCCAATATCGTGGGAGCTCCATTTAACGGCCTGTTATCGGAGAGGGTGGAGGAACATCTGACAGGAATAAAATGTGATCAGTCCGGAGGATGGCGCAAAATGATAAATAACTTCATACCTGTTTTTATTGCAGAACTTAAAAAACTACTTTATATAATACTTCTAATGTTATTGTATTCTTTGATATTCATAATTCCAGTTATTAACGTAATTGCGCCGATTTTATGGGTATTTTTCAGTGCCTGGATGCTTGCACTGGAATATGTGGATTACCCCATGTCTGCTCACAATATTTCTTTTAAAGAACTCAGGAAAAGATTAAAAGAGAGGATGCTTTTAACTTTTGGTTTCGGATTTTCAACCCTTGTTATAACAACCATTCCATTAATTAATTTCCTTGCCATGCCTACCGCTGTTGCCGGCGCTACCGTCATGTGGGTTGAAGAATGGGGTGAAAAAAGAAGTGAAGCTTTGGCAGGATGAACAGGATTGATGGGATATAATTTAGAGCAGAATCTCAAAGATTTTCAACCAGAGAGACATAGATGGTTCGGCAGAGCCTGTCTTGAGCCTGCCGAAAGGCTCACCATAGACAGCTTGTTGTTATATTTCATAGCGCTATTATGTAAGGCTGAGCTTGTCGAAGCCTTATTGTCTGATAGTGCTTATTATTTTAATTGTTGTCATCCTTGGCCGTAAACCTAAGGGCGGTCTTCCTTTGGAATCCGTCCAATTAGCTTCGCAAGTTGGCCCAAAGGAGAGTAGCTATGAAGATTTGAATTCGGTTTTCCTGCCGAATTGTGGTTGTGGCCATTGGCCATGCTGTGTATCTCTCTGGTAAACTATACTTTTTTTTAAAGGATAAAGGTATGAATGTATTGGTTGTAGGTGGGGCAGGATATATTGGGTGTTTCATTAATCGCCTACTGTTAGAGCAAGGCTATAATACAATGGTTATCGATAATCTCTCCACCGGTCACCGGACTTCTCTTTCTAATAAAACTGAATTTATTGAAGGAGATATAGCGGATTACAGTCTGCTTAAGGAGACGCTTCAATCATATAAGGTAGATGTGGTAATGCATTTTGCCGCCTTTGCCCTAGTAGGGGAGTCAGTGAAAAATCCTGGCGCTTATTATGAAAATAATGTAGTCAATTCCTTAAACCTGCTGATGGCTATGAAGGAAACAGGGGTTAAATATTTTATTTTTTCTTCGACTGCCGCAGTATACGGCGAACCGCAGGACATTCTTATTACGGAAACGCATCCTGTTAAGCCTATAAACCCTTACGGTTCTTCCAAAACACTGGTTGAACAAATTTTAACCGGTCTATCCATTACTGATCATCTAAAATACGTTTCGTTAAGGTATTTCAATGCAGCAGGAGCGCACCCTGATGGAAGCATTGGTGAGGATCATGAAAATGAAACGCATTTAATACCTCTAACCCTCAAAGCTGTCCTAAATGAAAAGGCAGGGGGTGAGCCTCTGAAAATTTTTGGAACTGACTATGATACGAGAGATGGAACCTGTATCAGAGACTATATCCATGTATTGGACCTTGCGGAAGCACATATTCTTGCCATGAAGCACCTTCTTGATGGAGGGGAAAGCGATATATTCAACCTTGGTAATGGAAATGGTCATTCCGTGTTAGAGGTCATTGAAACTGCCGAAAAAATAACAGGCAAAAAAGTTCCTGTGGTTAATGATAAAAGGAGGTCTGGGGACCCTGCTGTTCTGGTAGCAAGTTCAGAAAAAATTTCTAAAAAACTCGGGTGGAAGCTACGATACGCAGGCCTTGAAACCATTATTGAAACCGCCTGGAAATGGCATTCAAACCATCCGGGAGGATACAGAGGATGATAATGATAAAGCTTTCAGTTTTAAGCTTTTTATCCATTCTCCTGGCAGGTGAGTTTGAAAGTTAAGTTATAACTATGAATCAAAAGATGTTCTGCAATAGAAGTCTTTTTTGCTTTTTAGTTTGGCTGCCGACTGTTGCCTATTGTGGGCTAATTTTTTATTTATCTTCTCAAGAAATTCCGATTAAAGTTAGCCTGTTTGCAATGCAGGATAAAGCGATTCATTTTATGGAGTACGGTATATTAAGCGTTCTTTTTTTCATTTCTCTCAGAAAATCAACGCCGGGTTATAATATCAAAGCTATTGCAATTCTGGCGATAATATTTTCAGGTTTGTATGGGGTTAGTGATGAGGTACATCAATATTTTGTTCCTGGAAGGGAGTCTTCAATCGGTGATGTGACAGCGAATCTTATTGGAGCGGTTGTTTTTCAGAGTATACATATCTTAAAACTCAAACTCGGTTTTTGAAAGTCTTTTTTTTATTTCTGCTACTATTCTTTTTTCATCCTCTATTCCTTTTGTTTCAAAAGTAGCAGAGAAGCGAACAAATGATCCGCAATCATCCCAGGGAACCGAAGAGATTAATTTTTCCGTAATAAGATATTGAGAAAAATCTTCCGCTGATTTAAATTTCTTGCCTTTTTTAATCCCTTTTGGGATTTTCACATAAAGGTAAAAAGTTCCTGCCGGTAGAGTTGCGCTGAAGCCGGTACTGTTCAGGGCGTCCACAAGCATTCCTAAACGGCGTTTATATTTGTTTTTAATTTCATTCGTAATTTCCGGGTGTTGAAGGGCGTGGATTCCCGCCTTTTGGATAGCTATAAATTGTCCTGAATCATAATTATCTTTCACATTCGCGAAACCACTGACGACCAGTTCGTTCCCGGCAACAAAGGCAAGCCTCCAGCCAGTCATGTTATACGCTTTAGATAAAGAGTGGATTTCAATTCCCACTTCCAGAGCGCCGGGGATTGATAAAAAGCTTAAAGCTTTTTCCGTATAGGATAAAGCGGCATAGGCAGCGTCCTGCACGACTATAATATTATTTTCTTTGGCAAATTCGACGACTTTTTTGTAAAAGTCTTCTGTAGCTGCCGCTCCTGTCGGGTTATTGGGATAATTAAGGTAAAGCAGTTTTGCTCGTTTTTTTGTTTCGTCGTCAATTGCGGCTAGATCTGGCAGGAAATTGTTTTTCTCCTTTAGCGGCAGGTTTACAACATCTCCGCCGTACCATTTGGTGTGGGTTCCCATGACAGGATATCCTGGCACCGTCATTAAAATAATATCACCGGGATTAATATATGCGGCAGGGATCATTGCCAAAGCCGGTTTTGAACCTATGGAGTGGTTTATCTGTTTTGCAGGATCAAGATCTTTGACACCAAAGTTTCTTTCAAGATATTTAGCAGCCGCCTCTTTAAACTCAGGTATTCCGTTATCCGCGTAACCTCTGTTTTCAGGATTTTCGATTTCATTCTGCATTTTGCTTACTACCCCAGGAAATGCCATTTCGTCAGGCTCTCCAACCCCAAGGTCAAAAAGTTCTTTCCCCGGGTTTTGGGCGAGAGCGGTCTTTTTTGCTCGCTTTATTTTTTCGAATTTATATATTTTGGTGTCTTTCCCAAACAAATCCCCTCCCAGCCTGTCGGCAAAAAGAGACTGTATATAATTTTCACTCATTACTTTAATTAAAAACCTCCTATAAAAAAATCATCTGAAATTATCAGAGCAGAAGCTTAAAGTCAAAAATTATTTCGTTCTATAAAGATCCTGAAATGTAAAAAGATAAAATCTGTAAAATAAATTTTTTGTAGATAAAATTAAAATGACACTTTTGCCCATCTTTCTTTCTGAGGGAGCACTTCTCTTTGTGCAGCATAAGCTCCGCAACTGAAGAATCTCTACATTGAAAGTGTTTAGCGAGCTGACTTAAAATGTAATCATACTCTACACTGAAGATTCCCAGTAACTTGCTATGGGGAGATTCAATACAGGTGGAGTACGTAAAAGTAGAAGTTAAAAGACTGGTAAACTACAAAGCATAAATATGCAGCACTATAACTAAATACAACTTTATTCATTGAGGTTCCAGTTAAAATCAAAATATTTAATGGAATAACTTCCTTTTTCGACGTATTTTAAATATTGCCTTGCTTCTATTGGAGCATGTTTTTTTATACACGTGAGAACTCCCCCATGTTTTTGAAAATCCTTTTTAAACCAGTTGAAAATTTGTGAAATGTAGATTGCCGATTCGGTTTGATGCACAAAAAAACCTTTTGCTTCATTTGCAAGGAGACGCTCCATCTGATAATCCAACTGTGAATTGAGCTCGTCTGGCTTGTAGCTCTTTGTTGCTAAATTAGGGCAACTTACTGAGGCACAAACAATGGCAGCATGAATATGGGGATCTCCCATTTTCCTTAAAATTCTATGCTCTATATCGTTCAGTGAATAAGCTTTTCCTCCAACAATACCGGCATTTTTATTCCATACAGGGGTAAGCCATCCCCCTATATTCTTAATGCTTTTAACAGGATAATGATCAGCAATTATTTTTACGGCCATGATATTATAAACGTTTATCCAAAAGGAGAGTTTTTCATTGTAAGACTCGAGGCTACTTACAGGAAATTTTTCCAGCTTACTAATTAAATCTTTAAACTGTTTATCATTTTTTAAGAAGATGTACTTAACTGAAGTCAGGTGCACATTTTCTTTAGTGGTATCGTAGGTATATTTTTTTAATAAAGCATCCCAATCGGAAAAATCAAAGAATGCCGCTTCGACTGTCCGAAAGCTAAAAACCAAGAAAAAGGCAACAACTATAAAAAAACTTATTTTTCTCATAAGAAATTTAAACTAATTATAATTTTTCTATTACATCAAACCCATGAATATCAATTTCTTTTGCTAGTTCATCTGCCCTGTGAAACGAATTAATCACAACTGGCGTTACCAGAGAAATAGTTTCTTTAATTCTCTGGCGGAAATTCCATTTCATATCCTTAGAAGATTTACCGTGAGGGAGAGAAGCAACTTTAGCAGTTTCTTGAAAAAGAATCGGAATAAATTTTAGCGAAATTAGTATCATCATAGAAAAATTCCTTACCGGGAATCCAAACAACCTCAATGGCCACAAATACCACTCAATTGCATTTACCATTTTTTGAGGCGATGTGGTTAGTGTAAGAATGCAGGATAAGTATATAAGCACAATCAACCTGAAATCAATTATTATGCCTTGGTGAAAACCTTCTTGAGTAGCACCTAAATTTCCCAAGAAAAAAAAATGGATTGGTCTGCCTGGAGTAAGGAACAGGTGAAATAAAAATGTGAATAAAAATAAAAAAAGAAACGGTTTGAGACCTTTGATTAAAACTTTAAAAGGAACTCGAGATAACATTCCAAGAACAATTGAAAAAAATCCTATAAAAAAAATTGGATAATAAGGTGGAATAATGGTAGCAGAGATTATTAAGAAAATGATAAGAAAAAACTTTATCCTGGAATCCATCCTGTGAATTATAGAATCAGAAGGGAAATAATTCCCTATTGTAATATTTTGCAAACTGTTCAGCACTTTAGCCTTTAATAAAATTAGATTTAAACAGCATTATTTCGAACAAGCAATTCAAGTCTCCGTAGGTACTTTTCTATGAGCGAACCTTGGTGTTTTATCCATAATTTTGAATTACGAGAAGCATTTAACCCTTCTAAGTTCTACGGTTCCTTGATCAGCGGTTAGATATTCAAGACAAGCACGGTTATCTCCGTGCTTGACGTATTGCAGTTCCGGAAAAATTTTGCGAACAAGATTAAGGTAATATATCATTCAACATCAGATAAAAGTACTTTTTTGTTATAGGCTGAAATCAGGTCCCCCCTGCTAAGCATACCGATTACGCGATCCTGGTTTTTCGAATCTACTACCGGCAGTTGAGCTACATCGATCGCTACAAATTTTTCCAGGGCTTTATTCAGGTTATCTTTTGGACTTAAACTTATAACATCAGTTGCCGCCAAGTCTTTTGCAACTACCAGGTCTTTTAGTCCCTCTTCAAACATAACTTCTCGAATGTCAGAGAAAGAAAGGATAGCAACCATTTTATGTTTTGAATTAACGACAGGAAAGTATGAATTAGTTGACTTCGAGAAAATAGCTAAAATTCTTTTGAACGGGGTTGTTTCTAAAATGGTTTCAACCTTTCTGTCCATCACATCACCAACTTTTATAGATCCCATAATGGAAACTTCCCTCCCCTGTTGGATGTTAATACCCCGCCTGCGTAATTTTAAAGTATAAATCGAATCCTTGGATAAATATCGGACGACAGAAGTCGCAATAATGCAACTCGCCATAATGGGTAGAATAATTTTGTAATCATTAGTTAATTCAAACAGAATCAGTATATTCGTCATGGGAGCATGAGCGGCAGCAGCAATAACAGATCCCATTCCTACTAAAGCGTATGCTCCCTTAGTAGCTGTAATATCTGGGAAGATGAAATGAACTAATGAACCAAAGGTACCTCCCAGCATTGCCCCAATAAATAAAGAAGGGGCAAAAACACCGCCGGAACCACCGGAACCCAGGGTAATGGAAGTTGCAATTATTTTCATAAAAATTAAAATGAATGTGATGTACCAGACCATTTGTCCATTGAGAGCCATATCCATTGCTTCATATCCATTCCCCATGATTTGAGGTAAGAATATAGCCAGACAACCAATAAGAAGACCTCCAATCGCAGGTTTTAGAACCGGGTGAATATTTATTTTTTTTTCAAAATAATCTTCGGACCAGTAAAGAGTGACAATATAGAACCAGGCGATTAAACCGCTTAAAAGACCTAAGATTATATAAAATAAAATTTCCCAATAACTGACAATCTGGTAGGACGGCACTATAAATGCCGGAGTATTGCCATGAAACGCGTGAGAAACAACTGTAGCAGTCACTGATGAGATAACAATGGGAGTAAATGTACTAATTGAAAAAACTCCTAAAATAATCTCCATGGAAAATATGACACCCGCCAATGGG
>CAJXCL010000011.1 GCA_913051775.1 uncultured Nitrospirota bacterium
AATGGCTTGATGTAATGGAAACAGCACATAACATGGAAATTCGATCATCTGCTACTATGATGTTCGGACTTGCTGAATCAATTGAAGACAGGGTAGATCATCTCTTAAAAATAAGAGATCTGCAGGATAAAACGGGAGGGTTTACTGCTTTTATACCGTGGCCTTTTCAACCGAAAAACACTAAATTGAATCGTATACCGGTTTCAGGGTATGAATACCTCAAGACATTAGCTGTTTCCAGAATTGTATTAGACAACTTCAAAAATCTTCAGGCCTCCTGGGTTACCCAAGGAGCAAAAATCGCGCAAATGGCTCTCCTGTTTGGTGCAAATGACATGGGAAGCACCATGCTTGAGGAAAATGTGGTGAAAGCCGCAGGGGTCTCATACCAGATGTCGGAAGAGGACATTAAAAGATTAATTACTGATCTTAATTTTATCCCACGGCGAAGAAATAATAATTATGAATTGTTGTGAAAAAAGCTTACAGCAGTCAGCGATAAACAATTAGCTTGAAAAATTTTTTCTTATCACTAATAGCTATTTTTTTCTTACGGACTGCTGATAGCTGACCGCTATTTCATGAAAAATGAAGACATAAACAGAATAATAAAAATCCTAAAAAAAAGCATCAAACAATGGAAGGTTCCTATTGTTACCCAGGTGGCTGAGGATGGAAGGGATCCGTTTAAAGTGTTGATATCCTGCATATTGAGTCTTCGCACCAAAGACGATACAACTGCCGCGGCATCCAGCAGGCTTTTTAAAATAACGGATAATCCAGCCAAAATGCTCAAAATAAAAGACAGAATCATGGAAAAAACAATTTATCCTGTTGGATTTTACAGGACAAAAACCAGAAACATTAAATCTATATGTCGAATTTTGGTTGATAAATATAAAAGCAGGGTACCTGATGAAATCGATGAACTTTTGAAGCTTAAAGGCGTGGGACGTAAGACTGCCAACCTGGTAGTGACATTAGGTTACAATAAACTCGGGATTTGCGTGGATACCCATGTTCACCGCATCAGCAATCGTTTGGGATATATAAGTACTACTACACCTGAAAAAACAGAATTTGCTCTGAGGAAAAGACTACCGCAAAAACACTGGATAATATACAATGACCTGCTAGTCACATTCGGACAAAACCTCTGCAAACCCATTTCCCCTGTTTGCAGTATTTGTCCTATTTATAATTACTGCGACAGAGTCGGAGTATTAAAGAGTCGCTAAGAAAAACAACCACTGAATACACAGCGCGCGGCAAACTGTCTCAACCAATTACAACCCCCTGTATCCCCCTTTGCGAAGGGGGAACTATACCTCGCTAATTGGTGGGGTATAAAAAACTTTGTTAAAAAAACGAAATGTTGCCTGTCAGAAATGCTGTACAACAAGCCAAACTATGCAATATTTGATCAATTATTTTTTTAAACCTTTTAGAACCAAAAATTCTTCAGATAACACGAAAGTGAGCTAAAGTTTGAAGGCATCTAAAGTGAACTGGAGAGTTAAATTTTCTTATTTCTATTTCAACTCCCTGTGCTCTGGTATCTATTAATACCATAATACCAGAGCAGCAGACTTAGTGTGAATATTATAAAGCCGACTACAGGCGTCATAAACTGAAGAACCGGATGAAACATAAATTGTCCGCTCTTTTGAAGAAAATATCCGGCCGGATAAAAATTAACAAAGGCTAAGGGGAAAATAAAGGTTAAAAACCACTGAACCCAGGGGTTATAAATGGAAACAGGATAAAGAATAAATTCTTTTGAGCTGTAAACAAAGATATGCACCAGAGCCCTGTTTCTGATTGTCCAGAAAGCAACTGCTGAAATAATGATCCTGATGCCGCCGAGAATTAAAACTGCCCCCCCTATTGCTATAGCTAAAAAAATTAATTTTCCAAAACTCCATTCCAGGCCGGCAGATTTAGAGCCGAAGATAATGGCTGTAACTCCGATTATAAAATGGGCAAGAGAGGAAACTTCCAAACCGGAACATAAAACCTGCATCAAGGGATTTAAGGGGCGGATTAATATCCTGTCAAACTCTCCCTGGATAATAAGCCGTTCAAAATGATTTAAAGCGTTAAACACCAGAAAGGTAATTCCCTGCGAAAAAACCAGCAATCCGTACAAAAACGCCATTTCCCCTAATGTCCAGCCGTTAATAGCTTTAAATTTGCTCATAATCACCAGGATAACGCCTAATTGTCCCATATAAAAAACAAGAATGGCAAAGACAAGAAATCCAAAAGTAAATTTGTATTCCATCTTACTTTTAACGGCTGCTAAGATTAGTTTAATATAAACATTTGTCATCATCCCCCCTGTATAACCAGTTTTTTTTCTGCCGCTTTCCACATGATTATGGAGATCAGGTACAATGATATAACCCAAACCAATTGCATTAAAATTTGAGAAAATATCAGGTCTCTTGAAAAATGATTAATAAAAATAGAGGTCGGTACATAAAGTGTGTATTTAAAAGGTAAGAAGCTTATTAACGGCTGCATGGCGTCTGGAAAAAAATCAATTGGAAGCATGCCCCCGGAAAAAAGAACAAACATGCCGTATTTCATTAATTGAAAAGAAAAAACCTCGATAAACCAGAAAGACAACAAACCAATAATAAAATTGACGATAAAAAATATGGTGTAACCTAATATCGCTGACGGTATAAAAAGAAGGTAAGTTTCCTTATCCGCAGGAAGATTAATGTTGAAAATTGTAATGCTTAAAACAATAAGGGGAATTCCCCGGACAAAGAAATGAAATAATGACTGGCCAATACATTCGGAAAGGTTCATTAGAAAATAATTAAAGGGTTTAATTAAAAACATTGCTATATCCCCGGTTCGCACTCTTTGAATCGTCAACTCGTCATCCATTGTGAATGAGATTTTGAGAATCATCGCAAAAACAGCGTAAGAAATGATCGTATGAACGTTGAAAGCTGAACCAAGAGAGGCGGATACAGGACTGCTGTAAATAGCCTTCCACAAAGAAGTAAATATAAAAATAAAGAGGAGACCGTTCAAAATTCCCATAAAGAATTCAATCCGGTAAGCAAATTCCTTTTGAAAAGATTTGGATATAAATTTGAGATAGGTTTTTAAAATGTCCATTTTTTATTGACTTCTTTTCATCAGCAGAATCGCATACCATAAGGTGAGTTGATTTTTTTAGGAGTGCAATGCCTTGCAGTCTTTTTCTTTTTATAAGCTACATCTATAATGCAGTTAATGAGTAACCTCTTGAAACCGCTAATTTCACAAATTATCACGAATCTGAAGTGGATTTTTCCATTTGACTTATGGAAATAGGGAAAAATCAGAATCGGTCGAGCACAATACACATCCATGCTCGATAGCAAGAGCAGCCATGGCATCAACGGTTACTTTAAGAAGGCTAGGGAATAACTTGACTCAATTCATTAACTCATTGATATATCGTTATTTATTTAAAATTATTAGATTTTTTTACCCTCCAATTACTTATCCACGGATAGTGTCGACACTATAAATATCAATATTGTCTTATCTAATTTTTTTTAGCGCTAGGCAACATTGCACCAGCCCTGTGAAATTGCGAATTGAAGCTCCCAATAGCAAAGCCGCAAGGAATGGGCTAGCTAAACACTTTCAAAAAACCTTCTTAAAAATATCTTTATTGTTATCTATTGTTATAAATCGACTTTATAATATCTTCTACCGTGGGTTCCTGAATGGAAAGGTCTTTGATTTGATACTTTATCGCAATTTTAGAGATGACATCAGACGCCGACAGGTCGCTGCCATTGAATCTGATCCATTTTTTGCAACTTTCTTCTCGGAGCAGTTTAATATCCTTAATTCCGCTTAATCCTGAAAATTCGTCCTGAAATTCAATTTCCATTACCCGGTGCTGTCCATAATTCTTTTTTAACAGGTCAGTACTGCCATCTGAAATAATCTTCCCTTCATCTAAGATAATAATCCTTTCACACAAATGTTCGATATCCATCATATCGTGGGTTGTCAGAATAATGGTAGTGCTCTTTTTTTCGTTGATTTCTTTCAGAAATTGCCGGATCGCGTCTTTGGCGACCACATCAAGGCCGATTGTCGGTTCATCCAAAAACAAAACTTCAGGGTCATGGAGCAGCGAAGCAGCCAGGTCGCACCGCATACGCTGACCTAAACTTAATTTACGAACAGGGATATCAAGATATTTATCTATGGAGAGGATGTCATAAAAATGCTTTATATTTTTTTTAAAACGATCTTCCGGTATTCTATAAATCGATTTTAACAAGTCAAAAGATTCTCTAACTGCCAGGTCCCACCAGAGTTGTGTTCGCTGTCCAAATACAACGCCGATTTTCATTGCATTTTTCCTGCGGTTTTTATATGGAACAAGATTATTTACAAGAGCCTCTCCGGAAGTGGGAACAAGGATACCGGTTAAAATTTTTATAGTGGTAGATTTCCCGGCGCCGTTTTCTCCAACATATCCTACGAATTCACCCTTATTAATAGTAAAGTTAATATTGTCAATTGCCTTTGTAAAAGCGGCTTTTCTTGAAATAGCGCCGGCAATAGCACCCAAGAATCCGTTTTTGACATTATATGTCTTAAATTCTTTTGTCAGGTTGGTTACTTGAATGATGTCCATTTATTTTTAAAAGGATGAATAGGAAGAACCTTCGACAAGTATTCGACTGAGCTCATGTTGAAGGCTGAGAGGCACATCAAGCGTGCTATTTTGAGCCTGTTGAAGCATGACTATATAACTAACACATATTTGAAGTTCCCTGCAGCAAAGTTGCGAGGGACGCACTCGCTAAACACTTTCAGGTTGATTAAGCATTCTAGCGCAGCCTAATATCGTGGTCAACTTATTTTAGAAGAATCTTTATTTGTGTTAAAATGATTTTTTTATTTTTAAACAGGATTATAAGATGAACATGATATGGGCAAGATTTAGATTTATCCAGTTTGTCTTGTTATCCTATCTAAAAAATAAAAGAAAGGAAAAAAATGAACTTTAAAGGCAAAGCTATTCCTACTAACCCGGTTAAAAAAGATTTGTCTGTAGTGGGCTTAGTTGACAACCATTTTAACGCGTACAACGCTGCCCGCTTAAGTGAAATCTGCAGGCTAATGGCTGAAAAAATGATTAAAGATGATGTTACAGTGGGCATGACCCTTACCGGAGCTTTAACACCGGCAGGACTCGGTTCCATAGCCATGGTTCCATTAATTGAAAACGGGTTTGTGGATTACATTGTCAGCACCGGCGCCAATCTTTACCATGACATGCATTTCGGGCTTGGATACAAGCTCTATCAAAGCAGTCCTTTTGTGGACGATCAAGAGTTGCAAAAAGAAAAGTTAGTACGAATTTATGATATTTTGATGGGTGATGATGTTTTAGAAAATACCAACCAATATATACGCAAACTGGTTTGTCTACCGGAGTTTCAAAAAAAGATGCCCTCTTCCGAGCTTCATTATTTATTAGGAAAGCATATGGCAAAGACTGAAGAGGCATCAGGGGAAAGCAGTGCAACAATGCTGGCAACAGCTTACAAGCATGGAATTCCTATCTATACTCCTTCTCCATGCGACAGCGCCATTGGCCTTGATATAGCGGAGAAAAAATTTAACGGCATTAAAACAGACTATGATGTCATGAGGGATGTCTCCGAAGTTACCGCCATTGCTTTAATGGCAAAGCGAACCTTCAAAAGCGGTGTGTTTATCATAGGAGGCGGAAGCCCAAAAAACTTTATAATGCAGACCATTCCGCAGTTGAATGATCTACTGAATGAGCATGTTGAAGGCCATGATTATTTTATTCAAATTACCGACGCTCGGGCAGATACGGGCGGGCTTTCAGGAGCAACTCCAAGCGAAGCAGTAAGCTGGGGAAAAGTAAACCCCCGTATGCTTCCTCATTCCATTGTCGCGTATACAGATGCCACCATTGCTCTTCCAATTATTACCTCTTATCTCCTTTCGAAGTGTGCCCCTCGAAAATCAAAAAGGCTGTATGATCAACGTGACAAATTACTCGACAACCTCAAAAAAAGTCTAAGAAAATAGATATTATGCTTCTGTCTGTGCTTCCTCTTCAACTGTTTGTTTAAAATTACATTCCTTTATAGGACACGCTAGAAAGTTTCCGTCTTTTTTGGTCCATCTCTCAACAATATAATGATTGCCGCAAGAAGGACATTTCTGCAAAACAGGTTTATACCATGACACAAAATCACAGTTTGGATATTTTGAGCAACCGTAAAAAGCCTTGCCTCTTTTTGAGCTCCTGCTGATAACATCTCCGTCACACTCTTCTCTTGGGCAGGATATTCCTGTGCTTATAGGTTTGGTAAATTTGCATTCCGGGTACTTTGAGCAGGCCATAAACTTTCCAAAACGGCCTGTTTTAATAACCATGTTTGATCCGCATTTGTCGCATTTTTCGTCGGTAAGCTCAGGAGCGGTCGGCTTACTCGCATTTTCATCTCCACCATCAATTTCCTTTGTATGTTTACATTTAGGGTAATTAGAGCAGGCCATGAACTTTCCAAATCTGCCCCATCGGATTACCATTTTATGATCGCATTTTTCGCAAACCTCATCTGTTTCTTCTACTTCTGTCTTGAGATTTCGCATATTCTTTTCTGCTTTTTTAAGGACTTTTTGAAAAGGGCTGTAAAAATTTTTTAAAATTTCAACCCATCCTATAGAGCCCTCTTCAACTTTGTCAAGTTGTTCTTCCATTCTGGCGGTAAACTCCACATTCAATATGTCAGGAAAATTGTCTACTAACAGATCTGTTACTATTAAGCCAAGTTCGGTAGGCTTCAAACGCCGGTTTTCTTCGCTGGTATAATCTCTCTCTTTGATGACAGATAAAATAAACGCATACGTACTGGGGCGCCCTATACCTTTATCCTCCAGTTCCTTAATTAGGGAAGCCTCTGTAAAACGCGGCGGGGGCTGGGTGAAATGCTGATTCGGTTTCATTTCAAGCAGCTTTAACTCCTCCCCAATTTTTAATGGCGGTAAAATTGTTGTTTTTTCATCACCCTGTTTCGCCTTGTTTGGTGATTTTAAAATGTTAGAATCTTCTGTGTAGAGTTTCATAAAGCCGGGGAACCTCACAACCATCCCATTAGCTCTGAAAAGATAACGTCCTACAAGAATGTCAACAGCGGTATGGTCCATAATTGCCGGAACCATTTGCGAAGAAACAAACCTTTTCCAGATCAATTCATACAGGGAATATTCATCTTTACTGAGGTATTTTTTTACAGCGGAAGGTTCCCGAAGTGATGAAGTAGGCCTGATAGCTTCGTGGGCTTCTTGAGCAGTTTTTTTGCTCTTATAAGAAGTAGGCTGAGAGGGTAAATATTCTTTGCCGAATTTACTTTTAATGAATCCTCGAACTTCCTCTATAGCCTCAGGCGCTGTTCGGGTGGCGTCTGTCCGCATATAAGTTATCAAACCGGTTATTTCTCCTTCCGCAATTTCAAGACCTTCATAAAGTTTTTGCGCAACACTCATTGTCTTTCTGGGATAAAACCTTAGCTTTCTTGACGCCTCTTGTTGTAATGTGCTTGTAATGAAAGGCGGGAAAGGATTTTTCTTTCTCTCCTTTTTTTGAATGTCCGAAATTTTATAGCAGGCTGCGTCTAAATCGGACAGAATTTTCTTTGCCTGCTGCTCATTTTTAATTTCAGCTTTTTTCCCGTCTATTTGAAATAGTTTGGCCTCAAAGGAAGGTGGAGTTTCCCCTTCCAGGCACGCCACTATCGACCAGTACTCCTGTGGCTTAAAAGCTCGAATTTCTTTCTCTCTTTCACAAACCAGGCGAAGCGCAACAGACTGTACTCTCCCCGCACTCAACCCCCATTGAACCCTTTCCCACAAAAGAGGACTGATTTTATATCCGACCAGGCGGTCCAATATCCTGCGAGCCTGCTGTGAATGAACTTTATTCTCATCTATTGATAATGGATTTTTTATTGCTTCCAGTACCGATCTTTTGGTAATTTCATTAAAGAGGACACGATAAATATTCAGTTCTTTCTTGCCCTCAATTACCTGCAAAATATGACTGGCAATCGCCTCTCCTTCACGGTCAGGGTCAGGAGCTAAATAAACATTATCAACTTTGGAAATAGCGGTACGGAGCTCTTTTATTACCTTCTCTTTCCCTTTAATGGTTACGAATTCCGGATTAAATTCATTTTCAACATCAACACCTAACTTGCTTTTGGGCAGATTTAAAATGTGGCCCACGGATGCTTTTATAGTAAAGTTCTTCCCTAAAAATTTCTTTAAAGTCACGGCTTTGGCCGGTGACTCAACTATAACAAGCGACTTAGACATTTAAATCCTTTCAATTCCAGTAGTAGAATAATTATTTAAAAATTGATCACATATACTCAATTAAAAAAAGCTTGTCAAGGAATTAGTTGTTTAATTTAATCGATATCATTTTTTTTAAAGGCAAAATCGTTTATAATACGATATGTTTAATTAGACTATCGGAGATTTATGATTTGAGTCAGGGGTCAGGAGACAAGGTCAAGAAAGGAGCAGCATGCGAACAGTAACCCATGCCGAATTTCGTACTACAAACTTGCAAAACTGTGCTTTTTTAAGCAAAAAATATTTTCAAACACCCCCTCCCGCCCCGGAGGGACATGTTAGAGGGGAATTCTCTCCCAAAAATTTCCCCTTAGAAAAGGGGGATGCAGGGGGTTGTAATTTTGCTTGCGGCTCTCAGCCACTTTGTGTGCTTCGAGGTTGACAATTTACTTTTAAAAGGGAAGTATTATGGCAAAAAAACCCTGGGAAGGGAGATTTACCGGAAAAACCGATAAGGCTGTTGAAATATTTACAGCGTCTATCTATTTTGATAAGCGACTCTATAAGTATGACATTATGGGCAGCATTGCCCATTGTAGAATGCTGGAAAAATGTAAAATTATTACTTCAGCAGAAAGTAAAAAAATTATTAAAGGATTAAAATCTATAGAAAAATCTATAGAGAGCGGTAGTTTTCAATATAACGATGCACTGGAAGACATCCACATGAATATTGAGAAAAAACTTATTGATAAAATAGGATCTGTCGGGGGGAAACTCCATACGGCACGGAGCAGAAACGATCAAGTTGCCCTTGATATACGACTTTATCTGAGAGATGAAGTCGAAGCAATTCAAAAACTTATTTCAGATTTTTGCCGGGTATTAATTAAACTTGCCGCAAGAAATTTAAATGTAATAATGCCCGGGTATACTCATTTGCAAAGAGCCCAGCCGGTTCTTCTATCTCATCATCTACTGGCTTACGTGGAGATGTTTAAAAGAGACAAAGAACGATTTCAAGAAATTCTCAAACGGGTCAATGTGCTCCCGCTCGGTTCATCCGCTCTTGCCGGAACAAGCTTTCCTCTTGACCGGAATTATGTCGCGAAGCTTTTAAACTTTCCTAAAATCTCTGAGAACAGTTTAGACGCGGTAAGCGATCGGGATTTTTCTGGGGAATTTTGTTTCGCTTCTTCATTACTGATGATGCATCTAAGTCGAATGAGCGAGGAGTTGATCCTATGGTCGTCCTCTGAATTTTCCTTTATTGAACTGGATGATTCTTTTTGTACCGGAAGCAGCATTATGCCGCAGAAAAAAAATCCGGATGTTCCTGAACTGGTCAGGGGTAAAACAGGCAGGGTTTATGGAAACCTTGTTTCTTTACTTACAATGCTCAAGTCTCTTCCTCTCGCTTACAATAAAGATATGCAGGAAGACAAAGAACCTTTGTTCGATACTGTTGATACAGTAAAAAACTCTCTCACTGTTTTCTGCAAAATGATGACAAAAATAAAAATAAACAGACAAAAAATGTTGGGAGCTGCCTCAGAAGAATTCAGCACTGCAACAGAAATAGCGGATTACCTTGCTAAAAAAGGCGTTCCTTTTAGAAAAGCCCATGAGGTTACGGGAAAAATTGTAAAGTATTGCAAAAAGAAAAATAAAACCCTGTTTAAATTGACCATTAAGGAGTGGAAAAGTTTTTCCGACAAGTTTGATTCAAACGTATTAAAAGCTATTGACATAAAAAAATCAATTGACAATAAAAACATGGTTGGCGGCACCAGCAGCAAACAGGTTGTTAAAAGAATCGAAAAATTAAAAAAAGTTTTTTGACAAATTTCACACCGCTTTGACAACGCACTTTTATCCTGTCTCATTAATTAAAAGATTGTTTTATGTTAGGCTGGTTCTATAATGATAAAGTCTTGTATCTATTTTTCAGGCATAATTTTGTTTGTTTCTTTCCTGCTCCCCCCGCGAGCTTTTGCCAATAATCAGCCGGATGAAGGGGTTATTCTCCAGGCTCTTGAAGAGGAGATGAATCGATCCCTGAGCGATTTAAAGCTGGATATTTTCAATCCTCCTTTTTTTTTGAGCTACCAGGTAAAGGACCATCAAAGAGTTAAAATAAGAGCAACTTTTGGAGCCATACTAAAATCGGACAGCAACCGATTTCGTAATCTTTACGTGGAAACAAGGATTGGAGATGTCCAATCCGACAGCGCTGCGACTGACTTGGCATATTTCGAATCGGCAAATTACTTTTCGCTCCCTATTGAAAATGATTTAGACGCTTTAAAAAGAGAAATCTGGCTTGCATCCGATAGTATATATAAAGCGGCAGCTTTAAACTATTTGCGAAAGAAAGGAAGAAATATCCGGAAAATCGATTTGGAAAATATTAATGATTTTTCTACTGGAGAAAAAAATATCTACATGGATAAAATAGAAGCAGAAGATCAGTTTTTAGAAAATATACCTCACTGGGAAGATAGGGTACGAAATGCATCAGCATTATTTAAAGAGCATAAAGAAATCACCCACTCGCGAGTAGATTTTTCAGCTCAAAAAACCATCCGCATTTATCTCAACTCCGAAGGAACTAAAATTGTCGATCAGCAAACTATGTTTGGTGTCACCATTTCAGCACAGGCTAAAAGTGAAGACGGCATGGACCTTTTTGATCGGGATATTATAAATTTCAAGAATCTTAAAAATTTTCCACAAGATGATTTACTCCATAAAAAAACTTTAGCTTTGATACAATCGCTCAAAAACCTCAGGGAAAGTAAAGTGATCGAACCATATGTCGGCCCGGCCATATTGGAGCCGGACGCTGCCGGAGTGCTGTTTCATGAAACAATCGGCCATCGCCTTGAAGGGGAACGACAAAGAAGCGAAGGGGAGGGAAAAACATTTAAAGAAAAAATTAGCCAACTTATTCTCCCTGATTTTATTAATATCTTTGATGACCCGACTCAGAAAAAATATGATGACACATATTTGTACGGCACTTATTTTTACGACGATGAAGGGCAAAAAGCCCAAAAGGTAGAATTAGTACGGAACGGCATTTTGAAAAATTTTTTAATGTCCAGGGTCCCTATTAAAAATTTTACAGGGTCAAATGGTCATGGCCGCAGCGACGGAACACGGGATCCTATTGCAAGAATGAGCAACCTGATTATAAAATCAAATAAAGAAGTTTCACATAAAAAATTAAAGGAATTACTTTTAGAAGAAAGTAAAAAACAAAACAAACCATATGGTCTTATTATAAAAAAAATCAGAGGGGGAGAAACAAGAACCTCCAAATATAATTTTCAGGTCTTCAAGGGCACACCGATTCACATATACAAAGTATATGTTGAAGACGGACGTGAAGAACTGGTACGCGGCGCAGAGTTTGTCGGCACGCCTTTGACCAGTATTAATAAAATAATTGCGACAGGAAACGATTACAGGGTTTTTAATGGGTTTTGCGGAGCGGAATCAGGATATGTGCCTGTCTCAAGTATCGCGCCAAGTGTTTTACTTTCTGAAATTGAGCTGCAAAGAACCGCTTCAAAAAAATCAAAACCACCTATTTTAGACGCGCCTGCCTTACAAAACTGAAAGAAAAAGAGATGGAAAAAGAGAAAAAAGAATTACTAACAGTCATTAAAAAAATTGAGGGCTTGCATTCTTCAGCATCGTTAAAAAATAAAGCCCTCTGCCTTGATATCGGTGATAAAAGAATAGGAATGGCTGTCAGTGATGACTTAAGATTGACCGCTCAAAGCAAGGGTGTTATTGAACGAAAAAATATTAAAAGCGATTTATCTGAAATCTTAAATGTTATTAAAACTTCTCAGGTGGGAGAATTAGTAATTGGAATACCCTATAACATGAACGGAAGTTTAGGGTCTCAGGCCAAAAAAGTTTTCGATTTCATCGATAAATTAAAGTCTAAAATAGATATACCTGTTTATCAATGGGATGAAAGATTATCCTCTTCCGCTGTAGAAAAAGTTCTCATTAAAGCCAAAGTACGGCGTCAAAAAAGAAAAAAAATTATTGATAAAATGGCGGCTCAATACATCCTGCAGGGATACTTGGATTACAAAAAAATCAAGGATCGGGACTCGGAGCTCGAGGGGCAGGGGTAAAGGAAAAGCAATCTTTAACTCTCGCCACTAGACCCTTGCCTCTGAACCCTGTACCATATATTTATAATGAATTTTAAAACTATATTCACTTTCTTCTTAGGAATCGTAATCGTAATCACAGGTCTTTTGTCTTATGACTTTTATAAAACCATTACTAGCCCTCTCTCTTCAGAACCCTCCCAGGTTGTCATTGAAGTAAAAAAAGGAGGCGGCCTTAATAATATTTCCTCACTTTTGCATCAAAAAGGATTAATTAAAGACCCACAGACATTCAAGTTATTGGCGCTAATAAAGGGTGTCGTTTTCAACCTAAAAGCCGGGGAGTACAGATTAAGTCCGGCAATGACTCAAGTTGAAATCCTTAATAAAATCACAAGAGGCCTGGTAATCCAGCATTCGATTACCATTCCCGAGGGATACAACATTTACGAAATTGCAGATCTTTTGCAAAAAAATAACATCACAAAAAAAGATACCTTCATTGCCAGTGTTTTTGACCCCAAAATTATAAATGTACTGGGTTTTAACACTAATTCATTAGAGGGGTACCTCTTTCCTGAAACCTATTTTTTCGAGAAAAACGTTTCTGATCATCACATTTTAAAAAAAATGGTAGCTACTTTTAAAAAAAAAATAATGACTCATGAAATTATGGCGGCTGTCAAAGAATCTAAACTTTCTTTTCACAAAATAGTAACCCTGGCTTCTGTAATTGAAAAAGAAACAGGAAAAGAAGAAGAGCGTCCAATTGTCTCCGCGGTTTTTCATAATCGATTAAGGAAAAAAATGCTTTTACAGAGCGACCCTACGGTTATTTATTCCATCAGAAACTTTGACGGCAATCTTCGAAAGAAAGATCTTCAAATAGATTCACCTTATAATACTTATCGTTATGCCGGTTTACCACCCGGACCCATTGCTAACCCGGGACTGAGTTCCATTAAAACAGCGCTGCATCCGGCAAAAGTAGACTATCTCTACTTTGTTTCCAAAAAAAACGGAGAACACAAATTTTCCTCGACTTTAAAGGAACATAACCGTGCTGTTTTAAAATACCAGAAAAGAAGGAGGCCATAGTTTATAAAAAAAAACCGCGATAAAATACCTTGCCTGGAAGAGCGGGGGGGTGAATGGCGCAAATTTTTTATGGGAGTTACAGAGGGTGTGCCCCCTGCGGTTTTTAAGTGAACTTCCTGGTTAGTAATCTTTTTGAAAAAAATTTTTATGCCAAAGAAAATTGCCATCCTTGGTTCCACCGGATCCATAGGTGTGAACACTCTCGACATAGTAAGAAACAGTAAAAACCGGTTTAAAGTATCGGGCCTAGCTGCCGGAGGAAATATTGCTCTCCTTGAAAAGCAAATAAGGGAATTTAAACCGAAATACGCCGCTCTCTTCGATGAAAAAAAAACATCTCTTTTAAAAAAAAGATTAGGTAGATTAAAAGTCGAGATTTTTTCAGGCATCGAAGGCCTTATAAAAGTCGCCTCCATTCCAGACACTAAAATGGTTGTATCAGCCATTGTGGGCGCCGCGGGGCTCATTCCTACTTTTGCCGCATTAAAATGCGGAAAGGATATTGCCCTGGCAAATAAGGAAACCCTTGTTATTGCCGGAGAACTTTTCATGAAACACAGCAGGAAAAAGAGGGTCCGTATTATTCCAGTTGACAGCGAACACAGCGCAATTTTTCAGTGCATTAATGGAACGACAAATCGCAAGATAAAAAAAATTATTTTAACGGCTTCAGGAGGTCCTTTTCTAACTTATCCTGCCAAACAATTTGAAAAGATCACCACTCGTAAAGCTCTGAATCACCCAAACTGGAATATGGGGCCGAAAATTACGATCGACTCCGCAACTTTAATGAACAAAGGATTGGAAGTAATTGAGGCTCATTGGCTTTTTGGGATTGACGAAAACAGGATAGATGTTGTCATTCACCCTGAAAGCATAGTCCATTCAATGGTGGAGTTTATTGATACCTCGATAATTGCCCAGATGGGATTGCCTGATATGCGTGTTCCAATAAACTATGCTCTTAATTATCCTGAGAGGGTTTCCACTAACCTCCCAACTCTCAATTTAACAAAAACAAAAACTCTCACGTTTTCAGAACCGGATTACAAAAAATTCCCGTGTCTTGAATATGCTTTTCATGCCTTAAGAATTGGCCGGACTATGCCCGCTGTATTAAATGCGGCTAATGAAGTTGCTGTTCAAGCTTTTTTAAGTGGCTCTATCTCTTTTACCGGGATTCCAAAAATTATTAAAAAATTAATGAGAAAGCACCAGCCAAAAAAAGTAATGAAAATTTCTGACATCATGCAGGCGGACCTATGGGCCAGAGTAGAAGCAAAAAAACTTTGCGAAAGATAATGAGCTAAACATATTCTTATTAAGTTCCTTGAGAAGCCTTAGCTCGCAAAACGCCATTCCACGTGCTGGGAGTGATTATAGCTTTTCCTGACCGGTATTCCGAGCTTCTGCCAACCCCATGGTGTTATATCAATCCCTGCTGGATTAATGACAACCCTTCCATCGAATCTCTCTTTTTTATTTTTAAAATAACGAACTGCTCTCGGTTGCTTTGATTTTTTCTTCCAGTATGGATCGTTCCTAAACCATGGACCCAGATCTCTGACTTTCATTTTAACCCAGCGGGTCCTTTCACCATTTACGGCAACACGTCTTACATCAACCCATTTGCCTATTGCGGAAGGATCCGGCAGCGCAGCAGCAACAACACCCCATCGAACTTTTGACCCATCTTTAAAATATCTCGATTCCCCTTTATTGCCAGGCTTGCCGAATGAAGTCGCGTAAACGCGTAAAACATGTTTGCCGAATACTGTTCTCCATTTATTTTTTAAAATTTTGCGGGAAACCTTTTTTTTATTTTCAAAAAGAGATACGCCAAGAGCTTTTTTGAGCAGTTTTTCAAGCTCCTTTAGATCTTTTGGTGTAAGTATCTCGAGGTGCTTCTTGCCACCTTTAACAGCTCCATCCTGTTCTTGCTTTGAAAGCGCTTCATCCAAATGTGGCAACGAAGCAGCGCTCACTACTTTTTGATTCAGATTCGGCACCAACACTGCAAAATTATTAACCATGAAGATCACTAAAGCCACGAAGAAAATAATGGATTTTCCCTTTGACCCCTGACCCCTGACCCCTGATATGTTTATCTGTTTCATAAATAGTTTTATAAAAAAACGGCTGGGTGACGCTAAACTGATTATATAACTTAAAAACTCAAATTTTTCAAAAAAATATAGGTTCCCCGCAGGTTGAGGAAACTTTTAAACAATACCCTTTTGTATAAATACTTGTCATTGAAATAAAAAAAATGATACGCTCAATTTTTTTAGTAATTCTTTCAGTAGTAGTTGAATGTGGTTGACCTAAATATGAAAACCCTGGTAGTGGATGATTTTGCTACTATGCGAAATATAGTATGCAACCTGCTTCGTCAGCTTGGTTTTGAAAATATTCAAGAGGCCGATGATGGATTTACCGTATTGGAAAAGTTAAAAAATGAAATTTTTGATTTTGTTATTTCAGGGTGGAATATGCCTGAAATGAGCGGATTGGAACTGCAAAAAAGCGTGAAGGGAGAGGCAAAATTGAAGGATCTTCCTTTTATGATAGTCACTGCTTAGGGATTAAATAAAAAATATTGTTACCGCTGTTCAGGCAGAGGCAAGCGATTATATAGTAAAACCGTTTAATGCAAAAACTCTGAAAGAAAAAATTAATAAGATTTTAAATAAACAGAAATAACAACTGCCTATCAAAAAAAGCATTTATGAAAGCGGAATATATTAACCCGTTTCTAAATGGAACAATAAATGTCCTTAAAACGATGACTTCAGTAACTTCTGTCCCAGGTAAGTCTTATGTGAAAAAAAATAAGCTATCGACAGGGGATATTTCAGAAGTTATAGGTTTAACCGGTGCCAAGCAGGGATCTGTGGTTGTCAGTTGACGTCTCCTGTCAAGAAAATCAATGTTTGATCCATGACCCTTGCAACTCGGCCCCTAACCCTTAATTATTGGGGCACGCTAAACTTTATGTTCTTCGTGTACTAGTAAGTACATTTGCAAGATTGTAAACATTACTCTATTCGTATTGTCTACTTTGAAATCAAATAAAAATTTCAGAATAGTTGGAACAACTGCTGATATTGCGGTGGTGGCTTATGGGGAATCTTTGCAAAAGCTTTTTGCTCATGCAGCGGAAGGTCTTATCTTTGTTTTTGCCGAACCTGACCAGATTGAAAAAATAGAAAAGCGAGTCATTAAACTTCTTGGATCAGACATTGAAAACCTCATGGTAAAATGGCTGAACGAGGTTTTATATTTTTTTGAAGTTAAGGAATTTCTTGGAAAAGAGTTTAAGATTCTTACCCTAGATGAAAATCATTTACACGCGGAAATTACGGGGGAAACTTATAAGAGAGAAAAACATCTCATCAAAACAGAAATAAAAGCTGTAACGTACCATCAACTTGCGCTAAAACAACAAAAAGGAAAATGGAAAACAAAGATTATTTTTGACCTTTAACCATTATGCGGATTCATCTTCTGTGGTTAATCCACATTTATACCGGATTAGGAATTCCTATTGCCGGCCTAACACTATATTACTGCGCTAAAGGAGAAATAAAAACTGCTTTCTTTTACATGTTCCTTGCCGTCTTGATTGACGCGACCGATGGTTCGCTTGCCAGACGATTTAATGTTTCAAAAGTTTTGACATCATTTGACGGGCGAAAACTTGATGATCTGGTAGATTTTCTTAATTACGTGCTGGTCCCTGTAACAATGGCGTTTTTTTTAAAGATTCTTCCGGGAGATAATCTATTTTTTGGGATAATACCCATTATGGCAAGCGCTTATGGTTTCAGCCAGGTCTCAGCTAAAACAGAAGATGGCTTTTTTTCAGGATTCCCCTCTTATTGGAATTTGGTGGTTTTTTACCTTTATCTGTTTAAACTTCCAACTTTCTTAAATATTATGATATTTATCTTATTTTCAGGGGCAGTTTTTATGCCAATCAAATATATTGTGCCATTTAAAACAAAACCATTTGCCAGGGTAACGAATATTTTTTGTGCTGTATGGTGTCTTAATTTATTCGCAATCTATGTTTTTTTTCAAAACCCTCCAGCATGGCTTGTTATGCTTTCCACAGCATTCCCTTTTTATTATGCAGGGCTTTCAGTTTATTTACATTTCTCAAAATCAGGGGATCCGCAACCTAAAAGGAGAAATAACTACTAAGAAAATCTTGAATTTGGGTTAAGAGGCAGGGTCAACGAGTTTACTGTAAATGAGGACCTCTATTTTTAAATGAAGAAAGATCAGTAAATTTGGCATTAATAGGAAGTTTACCCTTTCTGATTGCCTCGCTAAGAAAGTCCGGGAAAAACCGATCACATTCATTAAGATATTTTAAAACAGAAATAGCCCAGTATTTTTCGTTGGGAGTTTGGATTATGGCAATGTTTTTGTCGGCATAATTTTCTTGAATTAATTTTTCTCCCTTTGATAAAGAAACGGTTTTCTTAAAATTAATAGACAATGGCCTTAAAGGGTCAACATTCAACACCTCAAGACCCTTTAACTCATCTGGAATATCATCATCAACAAGCTCCTCTATGGGGATAGGCGCAATATTTCCGTAAGACCGACCAGCATAATCTCCATGTTCAGCAACAGAAACAATATAAGTGGCAGAGTCTAATATCCTCACATGCTGTGCATATCCCTCTCTGATAATCATATTACATTTATTGGGTCCAAAAACAACAAAGTCCCAATGTCCGCGAGTTAACTCCAACTGGCGTTGCACAATATTAGTCCCTTCTACAACCTTGTCTATTTTTTTTAACATTTTACTGTCTTTGGGCTGTAGTTCTACCTTTGGCATAAGCTTATAAACCTCCCATTTAAATCTACCTTAAAATATCTATTGTATCACAACAACTTTAAGCCGCAAACAAAAAGAAATATGATATTCCAAATGGCAATCACTAAATAACAAATAAATAACAAATAAATAACAATATTCAATTTCAAATTACTCAAACAACCCTTCGGCAAGCTCAGGATGACAAAGATTGTCATGGTTAGCTTGCCGAGCCATGGTAATTGAGATTTATTTTTTTTCGATTTTGTGATTTGTGGTTTCATATTTTATAGTCTTGACAAGGAGTTTAGGCTGCCAGTATGATATTTTTCTCATTTATCTTATTGAGTACAAAAAACGAAGAGTTGAAATCAAATGAAAACTAAAGGAATTGATTTAATGATTGGAAGAATTAATATTTGTTCAGCCACGCTGAAATACCCCACATGGTATCTTGTTTACCCATATCCACTGTCAAATATTTTAGAGGGAAAGTAATGTCGTTGATAAAATATGGAATTAAAGAAGGGAAAGAGATAATAGAGGCCGGGTCTGAACAAGCTTCTTTTCAGATTGGTATTGCAAAAAAAAAGTTGAAAATTTATAGAATTCAAAAAAAGATAGAAATTGAGATGACCAAGCTGGGAGAAATACTCTATAATTTTTTTCAACAAAACAGGAAAGACATTAAAAATGACAAACAAGTTACCGGTCTGGTGGAGTCAATAAAAAAGCAAAAAGAAGAGATAAAAAAAACAGAACAGGAAATTGCGGACATTCAAAGTAATTCTGAGGGTTCAAAAGAAAAACTGTGCGACTCTGGTAAAAACATATTTGAAAAGATTAAAAAGGGGTTGAATCTAAGCGGTGAAATAACGGAAAGTGCAGATACCCAATCAAAACCATCCTTACAACAAAAGGCATCCGATGTTGAAAAAGAAAAAAAGGGTAAAAAAGTTAAAAAAACCTCAAAAGAAAAACCTTTACTATGACTCCCTTAAAATTAATTCTTTGGATGATAATCTTGATAGTAATAGGGGCCTTTTCTGTCCAAAACCTGCAGGCCATAGAGTTAAAATATTATAATTTTAACTTCGAGTTAAAAACAATATTGACTCCTCTCGTAGTAGTGTTATTGAGTTCCTTGTTCTGCGGTTTTTTTCTGGCATCTCTATTTGGAATAGTTGATAATATACGTCTGAAAAATATTATCCGTAAACAAAACCATACGATTAAAAATTTAGATCAGAAAATTGCAAAAATCACTTTAAATTCTCCTCAATCTTCCGAGGAATAAAAATAATATGAAAGATTTAAATTATTTAAACAAAATTTGGAAAAGAGGAACAGATTTTTTAGGAGTTAAGTACTCTATCTTGTGCGGCGCCATGTCCTGGGTCAGTGAATCCAGCCTGGTAGCCGCTGTTTCAAATAGCGGCGGTTTTGGTATCATTGCTGCCGCTAACATGCCGGGGGATATCCTTGCGGCTGAAATTGACAAAACCTTTAAAAAAACAAAATATAATTTTGGCGTTAATATTATTACAGTAACTCCTTATCTAAAAGATCAGTTAGATGTTGCTCTTCAAAAAGAAGTTACACACATTTTTTTTGGAGGAGGTATTCCTAATGGAAAAGACATACAAAGAGTTAAAGAGGCCGGCTCAAAGGTGATCTGTTTTGCCCCAACAATTTCCCTAGCCAAGCGAATGATTCGGCACGGTGTAGACGCTCTTATTATTGAAGGAAATGAAGCGGGAGGGCATATAGGACCCATCTCCACGTCATTGCTTGTTCAGGAAATCATATTAAATATTAAAGAAGTTCCTGTTTTTGTTGCCGGAGGAATTGCCACCGGTGAAATAATAGCTCATTACCTCACACTTGGTGCCGCAGGCTGCCAGCTTGGAACCCGGTTTGTAGCGGCAGAAGAATGTATAGCGCATGACAAGTTTAAACAAGTATTTCTTAAAGCAAAATCAAGAGATGCGGTCGTTACAGCCCAGTTTGACCCGATACTTCCTGTTATTCCAGTTCGCGCTATCGTGAACGAAGGCACCAGGGATTATAATGAATTACAATTAAAATATCTTCAGGAAGTTAAAGCAAAAAAAATCAAACCAACCGAGGCACAATTAAAACTAGAGGAGTTCTGGCTGGGGTCTTTGAGAAGAGCTGTTATTGAAGGAGATGTCGAGAAGGGATCCCTTATGGCAGGACAGAGTGTTGGGATGGTAAAATCTGTTCAACCTACCGCTGAAATCATGGAAGAACTAGTTACCTCAGCAGAAAACAAACTGAAAGCAATGTATAATGGTCAATAGAGTTGGTATTGCCGGTGGCAGTGGATATACAGGAATAGAATTAATCAGAATATTGCTGGGACATCCGGAGGTTGAAATTGCTTTTATTACTTCAGAAAAAAATGCTGGACAAAAGGTGTCCTCGGTTTTGCCGTCATTCAGCAAAATATTGAACCTGGATTTTATCTCTGTTGATCAAGGGTTAAAGCAGTCATGCGATCTTGTCTTTGTCGCCCTTCCCCATAAAACCGCAATGTCTGTGGTCCCCTCTTTTTTAAAAAATTGCGGTAAGGTCATTGACTTCAGCGCGGATTACCGCTTGAAAGATACCTCAGTTTATGAAGAATGGTACTCGACAAAGCACACCAGCCCGGAATTATGCAAAACTGCTGTCTATGGCTTACCTGAGTTAAATGAAGAAAAGATAAAATCCGCATCACTTGTAGCAAACCCGGGATGCTATTCCACCAGCATTATTTTAGCGATCGCTCCTCTTATTAATGAGAAACTAATTGATCTCAAATCAATTATTGTAGATTCCAAATCAGGAATTTCAGGAGCCGGGAAAACATCTGATCCGCTTTATTCTTTTCCGGAAAGAAATGACAGCATGGCGGCATATAATGTGGCCTGTCATAGACATATTCCTGAAATTGAGCAGGAACTTTTATCACTGAGTGGTTCAACTATTCATATTACTTTTACTCCTCAATTAGTGCCCATGATCCGGGGCATACTCAGCAATATTTATGCTGATCTGAAGCAATTGCTTCCTGGGAAAGATATTATAAATCTCTACAAATCTTTTTATAATGGAAAACCGTTTATCCGCATAGGGGAAACAGGAAAGGCTGCAGATACTAAAAATGTAAAAGGGTCTAATTATTGTGATTTATCTGTTCATATTGATAATCGAAATCAAAGAATAATTATTTCCTCTGCAATTGATAATCTTGTAAAAGGGGCGTCCGGTCAGGCTGTACAAGATATGAACCTCATGCTTGGTTTTGATGAACAAACCGGTTTACAATTTCCATCTTTATTTCCTTAAAAAATTAACTGCATAGAAAATTTTTTTTGGACGCAGATGAACGCAGATTTTTAGGATTAATAAAAATTAAAAATAGTATTATCTGCGTGTATCTGCGAAAATCCGCGCCCTATTTATTAAAAAAATGAGTGAAAAGAAAAGAATTTTATCCGGCATACAACCTTCGGGCAGGCTTCATCTGGGAAATTATTTTGGAATGATGAAGCGGATGATTGAATACCAGGACAAGGAAGACCTTTTTTGTTTCCTGGTAAATTACCATGCTTTGACTACTATATCGAACGGTAACAAGTTGAGGAAAGAAACCCTCAGCGCTGCTATGGACTTTTTGGCCCTGGGCATTGATCCGGAAAAGTCTTACTTCTGGGTTCAGTCTGATATCCCGGAAGTTACGGAACTAACCTGGATATTATCCAATGTAACCCCACTGGGCTTATTGGAGCGATGCCATTCTTACAAAGATAAAGTTGCGAGGGGTATTTCCCCAAGTCATGGACTCTTTGCTTACCCGGTATTAATGGCGGCGGATATATTAATATTCCAGTCTAATATCGTTCCTGTCGGAAAAGATCAAAAACAGCATGTAGAGGTTGCGCGAGATATTGCTATCAAGTTCAACAATACCTACGGTGATACCTTTGTAATTCCTGAGGAAGAAATTCAACAAGATTTGGCAACTGTTCCGGGACTGGACGGGCAGAAAATGGCGAAAAGCTATGATAATACAGTAGAAATTTTCGCGGACGAGAAAACGATGAAGCAAAAAGTTATGAGCATTGTTACTGATTCCACCCCGGTAGATCAGCCTAAAAACCCTGAAACATGCAACCTTTTTGCTATTTATAAGCTTTTTGCGAATGAAGATCAAGTTAAAGAGCTGGATGATAAATACCGCAACAAACCGCTGAAATATTCCGAGATTAAGAAAGAACTCTTTGGAATGATCTGGGAATATTTTGCTGAAGCCCGTCAGGAAAGAAAAAAATACGAGAATTCTCCCGGAGATGTAATTAATATTTTAAAAAAGGGCGCGGGAAAAGCCCGTAAAATTGCCGGTAACACTCTCCAGCAAATCCTTAAAGCGGTGGGACTTAATTATTTCGATTTTTAATGAAGTAGTACTTTTTAAAGAGACTAAATATGCTAAACAGATTAAAAGATAGATATTTTATATGTTTATTTCGATATATTGTATTAGCCGTAGCCTTGTCATCTTTATTATTAACAGGGTGTCTTCCCAAAAGAGTTCCAACACAACCTGAAATAGCGAATATTTGTAATGATGAGAGGGAATTAGCAAAAAAAGCAGCGATTGAAAATATTGAATACATAGTTGTTTTTGATACGAAGCATACTATAAAAAATAATCAGCCCTATAAAGAATTCGAACAAAAACTCAGAATATTTAACATGGAAGAGCTTCATAAATTATTAGATAATTTTAGTGCTTTAGTTGATTATATAGATTGTATGCACAGTGCTTATGGGGTTAAAGGAGAAGAAGAAGAATACGATTTTGATGAAGTTAATAGAAATGCCGATATTCTTAAATTGGAATAGGAGTTTTTCTTAACTTAACACCTTAATGCAGGAAAAAAGCGCTTTCCGAAACTTTTCCTCTCCTTTGGTAAATTCGATTTTCATCATAACCGTCCATATTAAAGGAAAAGTCGAAGCTACCTCTTTTATTTTTACGCTATCTTTTTGTGTGGTAAGAATAAAATCCGCTTTTAGAATTTCAGCGGTTTTGTACAAAGATTGAATATCACCTGCTTTATAAAAATAGTGGTCAGGAAAATACTTGTAATGCACTATCTCTGCTCCGTACTGTTCAACCCTCTTTCTAAAAGAACCCGGCTCCCCTATCCCGCAGAACAGCACGACTTTTTTTTTGTTTAATTCTTCCGGAGAAATTTTTTTTTGATCGTTTACACGAACAATCTTATCAAAAGTGTGAATGGTTTTCAGTTTAAGAATATCTTTTCTTACAGGTAAGTTTTCGCAACAGTTGTCCGGGGCTTCATCAGAATGGGTGTAAAGAATCATATCAGCACGTTGTAAAGCAGAAACAGGTTCCCGGAACGACCCGGCAGGGAAAATATTGCTATTTCCCTGAAATTTCACGCAGTTAAGCAATACAATATTTAGATCTCTCGCTAAAGACAAATGCTGAAAGCCGTCGTCTAAAATAATGACATCCGGTTTATATTTTTCAATAGCGACTTTACCTGCCTGAAATCGTTTTTTTCCAACGATTACCGGTACAGTCGGGTTATTTTCTGCTAAAAAATATGGCTCATCTCCTGCTTCTCCCGGCTTCAGCAAAATATTTTCACCATCTGAAACTATGGCAATAGAGGTTTTAGAAGATCTACCGTAACCTCGAGATAAGACGGCCGGTTTGAATCCCTTATCAATAAAAAAACGAGCGATATATTCAACAACAGGTGTCTTGCCTGTTCCACCAAGTGTTAAGTTCCCAACACTAATAACAGGATATCCCAATTTATTTGTTTTGAAAATACCGGTTTTGAATAAGAAAAGGCGAGCTTGAACTATCAATAAATAAGCAAGAGAAAGAGGATGTAACAAAATGAAAAGAGGATGAAAAGGGTGGAGCTTTGTCTTTCCGTTCAATATGTCTGCAAAGTATCGTCTCAAAAATTGACCTTTCAATATGTTTTTTTATTCAATTATATACAGAAACTGAATGTCTGAAAAGGATTATAATTTCTTAAGTCAAGGGACAAAAGAAGGGGTTAAGTTCATTAACTATTTTATCGGGGTTGTGATTACAAAAAATTAGTTTTTGGAAGTGCCCACAAGTTATTAGATTTAAAATTTATAATTCTAAATCTCTTCTATCTTAGGTAAATATCTTTTCCCCGGCTTCCATCTATGCGTCCAGTTCCAAATAGAGCACTCACTAACAGCAATAATCTTTGCTACATCTTTTTGCATTAAACCTAAACCTATTCTTCTCTTTCTTATATGCTTACCCATATTTTTATGGTTTTTAGGAAAATCTTTTTCTGGAAGGAAATTTAAAAGTGATATAATATATGTTAATCAAGAGAATTTATGGAGATGTAAATTCTAAAAGAATTACTTTCGGACCCTATTTGCTTTAAATGTTATAGGAGAAAGTAGATGGGAATCTAATATTAGTTATGGCAGGACGTATGAAACGTACTATCTTGAAAATAATCAGCGGTACGATTTTCATTACAATTCCCGTGATATATTCCACCGCATTAGGCCAGAGTT
The DNA here is from genome assembly GCA_913051775.1 of uncultured Nitrospirota bacterium. Lineage (GTDB taxonomy): Bacteria > Nitrospinota > Nitrospinia > CAJXCL01 > CAJXCL01 > CAJXCL01. The sequence goes on from CAJXCL010000011.1 coordinate 25,063, forward strand.
TGGGGAGCTGGTTCATCAGTGCACCGGCACCAACAAAGCGAACCGAGGTGGCCGTGGCTGCCATAGGAAAAAGAATTTATGTTGCAGGCGGCTTTGGCAGCCTTGGAGTTACCTCACGAGTAGAAGAATACGATATAATGACGGATCGCTGGCGAGAGGTATCCCCCATGCCCAGACGTTTACATCATGCCGGCATAGGGGTATTGAACGGAAAACTTTACGTCATTGGGGGTTTTGGAGGAACTTTCTCATGGACACCTTCCAACGCAATTTATGAGTATGACCCTGTCACCGATCGCTGGAAGACCAGAAGTCCAATGCCTACTGCTCGAGGGGCTCTTGCGGTCGGGATCCATCAGGGTAACTTGTATGCTATAGGAGGATACGCTAATGGCAGGAACGTTTCCGCTAATGAATGGTATGATCCACAAGAAAATAGATGGGAATCCAGGGCTCCTCTGCCGACAGCCAGGGATCATCTTGCTGTGGCGGTTGTTGCAGACACCATTTTTGCCATAGGCGGAAGGTTCAAATCCTCTTATGCCCGGAATCTGGACACCCATGAGACATATGATATCAAAAAGAACCAATGGGTTAAGAAACCTCCACTGCCTACTCCACGCAGTGGCATTGCCGCCGCGACATTGCGGGGTAAGATATTTATTTTTGGTGGAGAGGCTCCAAATGGGACATTTAACCTAAATGAGGCATATGACCCACGCACGGAACAATGGACAACCATGGCGCCAATGCCCACATCACGTCACGGATTAGGGGCGACCGTCATAGGAGATAGTATCTATGTGATTGGTGGAGGTCCAAAGCCAGGTGGGTCTTTGAGCAATGTCAACGAGGTATTCACTTTACCAGATCAACAACCTCTCGGCCGTTAACCAAAAAAAGAAGAAATAGCGGGAGCACCCCACGGGCACTTCCTTTGGGCGCGCTGAAAGGGTTATATAGGGATGTTTGCCCTTGCCTGCCCCGTGGCGCGAATGCTATTCGGGGACATCCTACTAATGGGTGCCCCTCGTAATAGCTGCTTTTGATAACATTCTGTCCCAGTACTTGTTGGCACTCTTAATATACTGTTGATCGGACATCAGGGGTTTGTTCAGTTTTTCTATCGTTTCTCCTGAAAGTTTCATGTTTTCAACAAGTTCTTTACCGGATTTTCTCAGCAGTTTCTTATACCTGCTCACCGCAATTTTCATCATAGTACTGTTCTGACTGAGAAGTTCTCCCCCGGCCAAGTATATTTCCGCGATAATCTCTGAATGCATGTTCCTGGCGTTTCTTCTGAACAAAAGGCGCAGAACCTGGAAATGAGATTGTTCGGGGTAACCGCAATTTGCGATTACGACGATTTTGGGATACTTGCCATACCTTTTTCTGTGCAGGCATTCATTGTTTTCGTCCTTGTAAAAATGCGGATCTATAAGGGGGACCAGCCGGTCCATGAACGTTTTCAAGATACCAGTTACATTATCCACATACACGGGAGTGGCATACACGATCACATCGGAGGTTATCAGCTTTCCCCGCAGGATTTCCATGTCATCTTTGATCACGCACTGCCCAGGGTGGCTGGTCCAGCAAAGGAAACACCCCTCGCAATGCTGTATATTTTTCTTAGCGAGGAATATTGTCTCAGCCACTGCCCGGGCGTCATTAGCTCCCTCTAGGAACGCTTGCACCATTGCGTGAGTATTCCCTTTTTCCGCTCGGGGGCTACCGTTAAAAACTGTGATCTTCATATCAGGCAATTCTTTTCTTCATAAAGCGGTAAGTTGCCGCAATCAAAAGGAGCTACCACTCCGGTGAGCAAACAGAAAATTCTTCCGAGCTTTGCATGAGGCGCTGCATAAAACAAAAACTAACAGCGCCTAAAAAAGAATCTTTTACGGTGTAATAGTATAAATGATCGGCATTCCCGTTTATAAGTATAGGGTGTATATCCTTATATTATTTATCTTTTAATAGTGGCACAAGATATTTAATGCACCCCTTCATTCTTGACAGTTTCATGAAATCCTCTTCAGGAACAGTGATCCCGTGTCTTTTTCTCAATTCCAAAATGATGTGCAGAAAATCCATGGAGTCAAGGTCAAGCTGGTCACAAATACTGACATCATCTTGCAATCTGAAAAGATTTGTATCGTCATCCTCTAGCAATCCCTGGATAATATCAATCATAGCTTCCCTGATCTGCTCTCCAGTCATGCCTCCTCTTTGCTGCAATTAATAATAATAGGGATATTATACTGCTTGAAACCATTTCCCGACAAACTTTTAATATATTATTATTACAATTAAACACGAAATTAGAATATCGAGATACGAAACAATATCTAAATCCAAATATTCAAAATTCAAAACTTTATTCACTTTCACGTAAAATGGAACCAAATATACTCATTAGCTCTGTGGGTCCCTTTATTAAACTGTTTCCTCCATTTTCCAGTTTCTGAATATCATGCATATCTACCAGCTTTATCCAGTAACGGCTTTCCTTCGCTTCTTTTCGACATATCTTAATTCTCATGATGAAATCTTTTTTGCTCAGTGCCTCATTCGCTTCAATATAGTTCGCACCAACTGAACCTGAGGGTCTGACCAGTTGTTTTCCGTCTTCAAAGTTACCAGTAGTTTTATGCAATTTTTTTACAAAAGTTCTCACGTTTTTAGCAAAAGTAAGTGTCGGTCTTCCAAGTCATATTGTTTTGTATTATTGTTCATTTAGTCATTCGAATTTGTTTCTATTTCGATATTCTAATTTCGAATTTAATATTTTGCTTTTTGATCTTTATGTGCTTCGCCCCGCTGAGCGGGGCTTCGTGGTTCACTTGACCCTTGCCCCATGACCCTATTAATTCTCTATGATAAATTAATTATATTAGCGATATTATTTTACGTCTTGCTTACTACCAGACCTTTTCGCGCCCTCCATCATATTGTATCGGATGCCGGGAAAAGTTTCATTAACTCACAATGGTGTATTGTTTTTTAGACGAACTACCTGAACTCAAAAGAAATGTATTGGAAGTTATGCAGCAACCCCTTGAAGATTTAGATGTTACTATCTCCAGCGCAATCTCATCCCTGACCTACCCCGCAAATTTCATGTTAGTGGCAGCTATGAATCCCTGTCCATTCGGATGTACGCTGGAACAAATAAAAAAGTATGTTTCCCGCATATCAGGTCCGCTTTTAGACCGTATGGATATCCATGTTGAAGTTCCAGCCTTGAATTGTCAGGAAATGACTTCTAACTTAAGCGTGGAAAAATCAGAACAAATTAGAGAACGCGTAAAAAACGCAAGAGAGGCTCAATTAATCCGATTTACCGGAGATAAAATCTACTGCAGCGCCAATATCACAATAGTATTATTAAAGAGGCATTGTAAAATCGACAGTGGTTCGGAAAAAATCATGGAGACGGCAATCAGTAAATTAAGCTTAAGCGCCTTCGCTTACGACCGAATTTTGAAGGTTTCTCATACAATAACTGACCTTGCATATAAAGAAGACATCCAGCAGGAGCATATCTCTGAAGCTATACAATATCGCACTCTTGATAGGGAGAACTGATATTGAAGGAAAAGTTCTTATTACTTTTCGATGGAAACTCTTATCGTCGTGATTTTTTCAATGGGGTTATCTCTGCGATCTCTTTTAACAGAAACTATTTTATCGGCAACATCCATCCCTTCGATAACTTCACCGAACACGGTGTACTGTCCGTCAAGAAAAGTTGAGTCTGCAACGCAAATAAAAAACTGCGAACCAGCGCTGTCCGGGTGCCTGCTGCGAGCCATGGATACAATGCCCCGCTTGTGAGAGATATTATTAAATTCCGCTTTTATTTGATAGCCCGGACCGCCGGTTCCATCGTTTGAGCGGTCATTGTCCTTCGTGTTGGGATCGCCACCCTGTATCATAAACCCTGGAATCACACGGTGAAAGGTTGTGCCATTATAAAAACCAGATATGGCAAGTTTCCTGAAATTCCTCACATGTCCGGAAGCAGCCTTTGGAAAAAATTTAATTTTTATGGTTCCCAGGCTTGTTTTAATTACACCTACCTCCTCTGCCGCCGCCGCGGATGAAAAAAATAGACCGCACAAAAAAAATGAAATAAATGTCATGCGTTTAATCATCTTATACTCCTTAAAATTTTTTTTAATGCTAACATATCGCGGGCTGATCCATCAAATTTTTTCCTCTCACTCAATCAGTCATAGCTGATAACCATGAAATTTTTCATCTTAGAGTTTGTTAATCCCAAGGAAGAGCTTAAATACGATATTAATTCATGCTTGAAATAATTTTACGACGATTTGGAGATTAAGGATAATTTATTACCCAGAGAATTAAAATAGGATTTCCATATTAACCTTTGTGACAAAAACCAGATATTCTTAATCGAATAGGCAATTTGAGCAAATATTTTTTTCTCTTTTACCGGTTTTTTGAAAAAAAATAGTCCACTTGATCTAAAAAGCTCTAACGGGATACCGGTTATTTAAGAATCTGCTAAAAAAATATTGAATCATTTTCTTCATCGTCAAGTCCGTCCATAATAAAGTCAATATCAATCAACGGTTCCTTCTTTTCCTTCAGTATTTTATTTAGGGCTTTTGCTATCTTGGCAAAAGTCAATGCTTCTATTTCTGAACCTGATTCCAGTAAGATTATTATTTTTGGATCAACCCCCGCAAGTTTGCTCAACTGTTTGATACTAAGCCCCGTTTTTATCCTGTAAGCTTTCGCTTCCGGAAAATAAACTCTGTCCATAATAACCTCCTTTTTATGTCAATTAGCAAGGATCATGGGTCAATAACTGTTAACACCTCTTGCTCAGTATCACCAAGATCATTGTTTCAAAATAAAAAAAACGTGAACTTCAAAATAAGTTCATTTGCGTTATCGTTTCTTTTTTTGATCACTCCCGAATACTTTGATTGTACCATATTCGCCATCATATCCGGGATTGATGCTGATATTCCCTTTTCTTACTCTCTCTATTCCATCCCCAATCTTTGAAGAACTAACGCTCTTTATTTTTTCGATGTTCTCGTCTTGAAGTATTTTCATTTCATTTCCAAGGGCGCTCACGAGCTTCATGTATTCTCTTTGTACTGCTTTACTGTTTACTCCTACTTCTATAGCTTCTGAAATAATTTCCGCAAGAGGTATGAGACACTTGAAGGTTGGGAAATTTTTAGGTTTAAAACCTTCTTCTCTGTCGGCAAGCATATCCACTCTGTGCATAACGCCTGTTGTAACCTTTTTCCGGAAAACAGAACATAAGTTATTATTGTTTTTTGTACCTTTTGTCGGCATTCTGGCTTTGCATACGCGGTGCCCGTAGAAATGATACTTCCCCTCTTCAGGGAAAAACTCTATGGTGCCTAAAAATTTGCTTATGTTTCCTTCTATGATTGCATTTTTTATAGCCTTCTATGTCAAATCTGTGTTTGAAGATATTCGCTTCTCGCGCAATTTTAGCGGGAGAATGTGCGTCTGAATTAGAAATAAAGGTAATATTTTTAAGAGCGGAAAGTCTCCAATTCATTGCCGGATCTGAGGAAAGTCCGGTTTCAATAGCGTGGATATTCGGAGTAAGTTCATCAAAGCATTCTTCAAGGGAATCAAAACCTGAACCGGATCCAAACACAGAGAAATGAGGCGTCCAGGCATGAGCAGGTATAAGCATTGTGTCATCTCCTGAATCAAGCACTATTTTCAGAAGCTCTTTCGCATCGAGATCTAATATAGGCCTGCCGTCTGATCTTAAATTTCCGATTTTATCCAGTTCTGAATTTATCTTTGCCGCTGTTTTAAAATCAGGTGCATATATAAGGTTATGTATTTTTCTGACTTTATTATTTTTGCTTTATATACTGCTGACCTCTGCTGATAGAAAAAAGCGAACATCTGCTTTACAAGAAACCGAGACTTCATTGATTTTAAAATCTTGAAACTCTTTTTTAAGAGCGAACAAACCTTCTTCTGCCGGTTCCAGCTTTTCCCTTAGTTCCGCGAACCATAGCGGGCGGGTAAAATCACCGGTAGCTATGACCGTGACCCCTTTTATCTGTGCCCATTTAAAGATATTATCAGGATTCATCTCTTTGCTTGTGGCGCGGGAATAACAGAAATCAATATGAAGATCCGCTATAAAAGCCATATTTTTTTAACTCAATTTCCTGCCGTTCGGATCAAAAATTTTTGAACAGATTATTTTTCTTTTGCATAAGAAGAATTGTAAAGATGTAATAAGAACTCCAAAACCATATTTTACGCTTCTAGTAAAGTTAATAGACGATGCTTCTGGAAAATATTTTGTCGGACATGATATTTCGCCAATTGCAAATTTATTATAGATGCATTGGACAAGCATCTGGTTGTCAAAGAGAAAGTCATCCGCGTTTTCTTTCAGAGGTAGTAATTCTAATACCTTACGGCTAAATGCGCGATATCCGGTATGATATTCTGATAGTTTATACCCAAACATTAAATTCTGTATTAGAGTTAAGAAACGGTTGGATATATATTTATATAACGGCATTCCTCCTTTAAGAGCCCCCGTTCCTAAAATCCTTGAGCCGATGACAACATCAAAATGCTTGGAAGCAACCAGGTGAGCCATTGAAGCGATTAGTTTTGGAGAATACTGATAGTCCGGATGAAGCATAATAACAATATCCGCTCCTGCCTTAAGAGCCTCCCTATAACATGTTTTTTGATTCCCACCGTACCCTTTATTGTCCGAATGAACAATGGTTTTTAAATTCAACTTTTTGGCTAATTCTACAGTATGATCACTGCTGGCATCATCCACCAAGATAATATCGTCTACAATATCTTTAGGGATTTCTTTATAAGTGTCTTTTAAAGTTATCGCTGCGTTATACGCGGGCAGAACAACAATAATTTTATTTTCATTGATCATTTTGCAATTATATGAGTTTTTTTGTCTAAAAACCTTTCTAAAGAGAAATATATCCAGCCTCAACGGCAGCATTTGCAATTCTCTCTGAATACGTACAGAGCAGGCAAAAGAAAGGGTCTCTTCCCATTACAAATGAATCTGCATAACACGGCGAAACGGCAACGAGCAGGGAGTGCTGCGCATGAAGTAATTTTCTGCCATGCTCTATGCCTTCTGCTCCGTACAGGTTTGTTAAAAAAATTTCTTAAAAAATATCGAATTTCGAGTTTTTGCTTTTCATCACTTATCCCTGTTTACATAGAAAGCTTGATCAATAAGGAATTGAACAATATAGAAAAACTAGTGAAAAAAATCAATTATACTTGTTTTACTTAAAACTAATCTATTTAACCCTAAAAATAATCCTAAAACCCAGTAAACTGACTGCTAGAAATACAAAAAAAAATACGGTTACAATATTAGCTATATTTTCTATAATATTCTCTTCGTATTTGAAAATAATTTCGGATTCCTTTCCCAAAACCTCAACCCCCATAAAGTTAGGGTTTATGGGTATAATTTCTTTGTTTTTTCCGTCGACAGTGACATTCCAGTTTGCATCATAGCTCTCCGCTATTACCAAAAAAACTGGAAATAGTCTTGGAGGTAAAGTGATTTTTATGTGTTCGCTTGATTCCTTTTTCATTTTTAAATTAGATGGAATATACTCGCCTGGTAAAGAGCCGGAGGAAGGGCTGCTAAATATTTTTTTGTGAAGCGTGACGTACGGATGGAAATTAATATTTTTATATATCTTTGTTTTGCCAAATGCTTTTTCAAAAATGATTCCATTTTGCGACAGAAGTTCATCACTAAGATTATTTTTTTTGTGAAATAGAATGAATTTTATGTTGCTTACTTTCATGTCTTCTATAAGAGATTCCTTTTTATTGGTTGAATTAATTATTCCACTCCTTAGATGAGTTTCAAGGAGATAGGAAGATTTGGCCACTTCTTCTTGATATGCCCCAAAAACTGTTCTTTTCTTATGAATCAATGGAGACAAAACATACCGAAAATCCTTTGGAAACTCTAATATTCTAAAGAAACCATTATGTTGTGAGATCCATTTGTAAGCATTCATATTGTCTTCTGAAAAATATGAATCTGTAGCCTTAAAGGCTACAGACCCGAATGGAATATAAAATAATAAAAATAAACAAAAAATACTATAGAAAAAAACCTGTTTGGCTTTTGCCCGATGATGGTTCAAAAAAAGCGCTATTTTACTTTCAGCCCATTGATATCCCAGTCCACATAAAATACTCCCGGATAAAATAGTTATATACATATACCTGAACGGAAACCGGACCTTACTAACAAAAGGAATATGATTAATAAGGAGATAGAGATTTATGGGAGAGTACCTGCCTAAAACCAATAAATAAGAGACCACAAAAATTATAATCCAAACATATTTTGCCTTTTCATTTGATAAAAATGAGAGTAAAACCATGAAGTAGAAAAGCGGGCTCAAATAAAATAAATCTTTTAAAAAACCAGGTTGATGTAAAAAAGTCAGCATGGGATGTACAGAAACTTCATAGATGATACTCCTTCCCCCAAGAGCAATATCAAACGCTGAGGTGTCCTCGATAAGCGTAAAAGGAACCCACACGAAAGAAAATAGAAACAAAAGAAGAATTGCAATAAAGGAATGAAATTTAATTATTTCCCGAAAAGGTGTAGTTTTTCCAATAATAAAAGTTGATATTCTGTTGAGAGCAAAAATACCAAGAAAAAAAAATCCGATTACTGAATACTGGATGCTAAAGGCAAGTAAGATGGTAGAAAGCAGGCAAAATTTTATCGCGTTCTTATAATTCATATTAGAAAGAAATTGATCATAAACGATAAAAAGCAGGGGTAACAAAGCCCATGATGGAGCCCAAAACCATGCGGTACTCGTATTTCCAGAGTGAAAAGGAACAAGCGCAAAAACTGTTGCCGATATCAGTGAGGCTTTCGGATTTGATGTCAGGCGGTAAACTATCATGTAAATAAAACATGCCCCTGTAAATACACATGCGATGATTAAGATTTTCCAGGAGGTCAAAATTGAAATATTAAAAGCTATGCTAATTAAAGAGATAAGAAAGAAACTTAAAAATGGAAATTTTTCTAAAAAAGGACGTCCCCAAAAGGAATAGTCGCTCCAATTCGGTATAGAATGATGATTTAATAAAAATTCTTTGAAGTGCAAAGTAGGGATAATGTTAACCATACTTTCTCCCACGTGATACCCTGTAGGATGTAGTTGGTTTAGCCAACCTCTGGCATAAAATAGAATCAATAAAGCTAAAAAAATTATGTAGCAAATATTGATATTTTGTCTATTAGATATTTTCAATATCTATCTCTCTTGAATACCAGGTGGGGAGCATTAATGTTTTCCCTACCATTCTAAGCAAGCTAAGTATTAACCACAATTGCGAAGGCGGGAATTTGTTTCCGATTAGCAACAAAGAAAAAGCAGAAATCAAATCCCTGCTGGCATTTGGCGAAAATGACTATTCTTTGTTTTCCAACAATCAAAGGAAATATATCAAAGGGATAAAAGGAAAATGGAGAATAGCACAGTCAAATCAGTGGAAGTTAATATTTATCCCAGACCCGAAAGAAAATATTTATGAATTTTATGATATAAAAAATGACCCATTAGAAACAAAAAATTTAGCAAATAACACCCTGTACGATAAAGAAATTTAATACCTAAAACAAGAATTATTCCAATGGATTAAGAAAGAAGATATGCAAAACGCTGAAGAATTATCAAGAACTCGAATAAATCCTCATTTAAAAGAACGATTACAATCATTAGGATATTTTCAGTAAACCGGCCTCTCAAATTATAGCTATTATATTTTACAAAAAGCGCAATTATCTCAAATCTTTTTGGCAGAAACCAGATTGCAGCACCCGGCACAAACCGGAAATGTTCCAACTTTTTTTAATGTTTTCCGCATGTCTTCATAAACAGTGCCCTGCCAGATATCTTTTACGCTTTTTTCGCGAATGTTGCCGGCGCTCTGAAAAGCTTTACAGGTGATAACATCCCCATCAGGAGAAATAATCATTTGCATCCACGGGACAGAGCATCGAAAATGTTTAGGATTAAAGTCTCTATCCAGGTAATCAAGCCATTCTTTCCGAGTTATACCGTTAGGAGTGAATCGTAAATCGGTCTGGCCACTATTTTTTTTTAAGATATTATTAATTTGCTTTTCAAGTTTGTTCTTATCTATTGAGTCGATTATTTCATAATTTCCGGAACTGTTACGATAATTTGTGTCAATATCTGTAGTTAACGCGTCCCAATCATAAAAATGAGCTATATTAAATATATCTGCGCCAAATTCCTTTGATTGCTCATAAGCTTCCTTAATAAATGGAGCGTTTAAACCAATAAGTGTCATACGATTATCTATTATAGGAAATTTTTGTTTCATCTCCTTGCGTAATTTAAGAAGCATTTTAGTTCCTTTGGCCGTTTTTTCCCAGGAACCTTTCTTTTGAGTAATCTGGTCATGTATTTTTTCACTCCCCTGTATGGAAATTCCTATAGAAATTAATCCTTTTCCAAAGATATTTTTAGGAGCATAAGAGAGAAGTTTTCTGCAAGAATCCTCTGTGAGAAAATTACCATTTGTTACGAAGGTAAACCTGACATGAGATTTAACGGCATCAAAAATTTCAAAAAGGTCTTTACGAATCATTGGTTCTCCGCCTGTAAAAGTCATAACTGCCGTCGATGGCAGTTGTTGGACCAGACGTCTATATTCATCTGGTGTGATAAGCTCTCTTCGGCTATTCTCAGATTCAAAGTCTATAAAACACATTTGACACCGCAGGTTGCAGTTATAGTTGAGTAAGCATGCAACGTAAGAGGGAAGTGGTAAAAAACGGATAGGTAAGTAGCGCTTTAAATAGGTAACATATAAGAGATAACGCCAATATGCCTTAGCAATTATTTGTTTTTTCATTTTTAAAAGCTTTCCAGCTTAACAGTCCCTATTTCCTTTTATTAATAAATCAATTAGAATACTGATAAAAATTTAATTCTAAGAGATAATTCTCAGATTAGCAAATTTACAAAACCTCTTTCAATTGGCTAAAAAATATAATTCGGATCTAATCAAATATTGAGAATTATGGTATTTCTCGCCATTTTCGAGCGCCTTTTGTTCCGTTTGCTTATAAAAATGAGGAACAGATCCTAAGTTTAGTTAAAAAAGGCCATAGAAAATTTTACTTTCGCCCTCAATATATTTTAAAATACTTAAGAAAATTAAAAATTCAGCGATTTACGTAAGTTCAGGAATGAAACGAAAATGATTTTAGAGGCTAGAGCCGCAGTATTATGAACAATCCCGATACTTTTATTTCAGTAATAATACCTATATATAATGAGGAGGAGAATATTGATGAACTCTGTGTCAGTCTAACAAAGGTACTTGAGGATTATAAAAAAGAATACGAGATTATTTTTGTGGATGACGGGAGCAGCGATCAAAGTATCGGTCTTCTAAAGAAATATCAAGATACTAATAATAAAATAAAGATTATCAAATTGACAAAGAACTATGGACAACACATTGCTCTTATCGCGGGTATTGAGCATATAAAAGGAAACATTATCGTAACTATGGACGGAGATCTTCAAAATAGCCCGAAAGATATTCCAAAATTTATAAATAAAATTGAGGAGGGATATGACTTTGTGAGTGGATGGCGTGTAAATAGATATGATCCTGTCTTAAGGAAAATTCCATCATATGTTTTGAACAAAATTATTTGCAAGATAACAGGCGTCAACTTTCATGACTATAATTGCGGTATGAACGCTGTTAGAAAGAGCATTATTGAGAATATGGATAAATATGGTGAGATGAGAAAATTTTTTCCAGCTTTGATGGCAAAACTGGCTAACTCTTGCTGTGAAGTTCAGGTAGAGCATAATGCAAGGGCAAAAGGTAAATCCAAATATGATTTTTTAAAGCTTGTAGGTTTAGTCGCGGATTTTATAACAAGTTTTACCGTTAAGCCTTTCAGAGTTTTAGGAGTAACAGGCAGTTTTCTTGTTTCACTGAGTACTTTTTTTGGGATTATATTTATTATCGCCAGACTTTTTGGACTTACCGGCCCCATACCTCAAGTTCTTTTTATTCTGTTAATATCTTTTTTAAGTGGCATCCAGTTCTTAATATTAGGATTTATGGGAGAATATTTGATAAGAATCTATCAATTGCTGCAGAGGGAAACACTTTTCCAGGTAGAGACTATTATTGAAAAATAAGAGCGTTTTGATAACTGGCGCATCAGAATTTATAAGGAGGCATCTTACAAAAAGTTTGTTGGAGAAAAATTATGAACTTGTTCTTACCTATTGCAATGGTAAAATCGATAGGGAATTTAAAAACTACTCAACCCAGATTAAACTTGATTTGACAAAAGAGCGGGATTAAAAAAAATCCAAGATTATTATTTATGTGAAAGATGTTGTGGAAGCTAACTATCTCGCGCTTAATTCAAATTAGGACGTCCCATTTAATATCTCATCTGGTCAAGGAACTAATATTGTTAAACTTGTCCATCTTGTAAAAGACATTTTTTCTGTCGGTAAATCCAGGGTTCTTTTTTACAATAAAAAGCAGGGAGATAATACGAATTACTATTTTAATATTTCTAAAGTAAAAAAAGATTAGGTTATCCGGTTTATCCATAGATGGGTTAAGATTTTATTTCATATTTATCCGTGCTAGATTTATTGTTTAATTGTGGCGAAAAGAGCCTTAATATTCTTCTAAACAAAATGAGCAAATCCTGATGACAACTTATTATTTTCCTCAAAGGATTAGTATAGAAATCACAAATAATTGTAATTATTTATGTGCAATGTGTCCCCAGGGTAAACTGGTAAGGAAAAAAGGGTTTATAAGTCCCGAGTTCTATAAAAAAATAATTGATGAATGCGTAAAATATAACCCCATGGTTTGGAACCATTTTATTGGAGAACCGTTGCTTCATAAGGATTTTTTTGAATTGTTGGAGTATGCGGTAAAAAAAGGAATACGGAGTGGTTTTTCTACAAACGGTTCTTTTTTAGATGGTTCAGTCATCATGAAAATACTTAAATCTAGCGTTGAACGAATAGAGTTGTCTTTGGACGCGTTGAAAAAAGAAACTTATAATGATGTCAGAGGTATGAAAAACTTTAATGAGATTGAAAAAAATGTTAACCAGTTACTGAAAACCAAATACGATATGGGTCTTGAAAAACCGGTGGTGTCGATCCAGTTTGTCAAGCAGCATAAGAATATCCACGAACTGGAGGAGTTCACGCGGAAGTGGAGTAAAATTCTGAAAGGGAAAGATTTTGTTAAAAGCATAGATTTTATTACATGGGCCGGTACTAAAACCAACAATAATAATGCAGAATTAAAATTGCCTTCACAGCGGGTCCCTTGCGGGAGAATATGGAAAAGCCTGGTTGTTTTGTGGAACGGAGAAGTCACGCCATGCACCAGTGATTACAACGGTGAATTAGTAATTGGTAATATAAAGGATGATTCGATAAAGAATATTTGGAGAAATGAAAGATTGCGAAAACTGCGAAGCTCACATGATTTTAACAGTTTTGAAAAATACCCTCTTTGCGCTAACTGCAATGAATGGATTCTTGAAAACGATACGGATAAATATAAAAATATTTCTATAAAAAATTTAGAAGGACACCTTCAATGAAAACAATTCTTGTTACAGGCGGTGCAGGCTTTATAGGAAGTAATTTCGTTAAGTTCATTTATAAAAATTACCAGGATTATAAGATCATTGTCCTTGATGCGCTTACTTACGCAGGTAATCTTGATAATTTTCCAGAAAAGCTGAAAAACGACGCCCAGTTTACATTTAAATACGGAAATATCCGAAATACGGAGTTAGTCGATAATCTTGTTTCTCAATCTGATATCGTCTTTCATTTTGCCGCGGAGTCACATGTTGCCAGATCAATTTTTGATAATGTGGTGTTCTTTGAAACAGACGTCCTAGGGACTCAGGCGGTTACCAACTCAGTTTTAAAATATAATAAAAATATTGAAAAATTTATTCATATATCTTCCTCGGAAGTGTACGGAACAGCATTACAAGAACCTATGACAGAGGAGCATCAACTGAATCCGCTTACTCCCTACGCAAGCGCTAAGGCCGGAGCAGACCGGCTTGTTTATTCCTATTGGACGACTTATGAAATTCCGGCAGTGATAATACGTCCTTTTAACAATTACGGACCACACCAGCATCTGGAAAAAGCAATTCCAAGGTTTATCACCAGTGCAATTCTTGGAGAACCCCTTATTGTTCATGGAAACGGTAAAAGCGAAAGAGACTGGCTATATGTAGAAGATTGTTGCCTTGGATTGAATAGAGTTCTGAATTCCGATATGGAACTAATAAAGGGAGAGGTTCTTAATATAGGCACAGGGAAAAGTGTTTCAATCTTGACGGTTGCTGAGGCGATCCTCTCAATGCTTGGAAAACCTAAATCACTTATCAAATTTAGTGAAGATAGGCCTGGACAGGTAAAAAAACATATATCATCTACAGAAAAATCAGAAAAATTACTACACTGGAAACCGAAAACAGATTTTGAGACCGGACTGGAAAAAACTGTTAAGTGGTATAGCAACAATAGATCATGGTGGGAAAAACATTTATGGATGAGATCAATCCCGATTGTCTTGAAGGATGGTCAGCAGGTAAATTTTTAGAATACTCTTATTCAGCCGCTAAGTTGTAGTTAAATTAGTGGTGCGCTATACAATAAACAATACACAAAGAGGAAATGTAATTGAAAAAAGCTTTTTTTATAACTCCGCCTACTGGTCTGTGGGTCAGGGAAGATAGATGTCAATCCCCAATTGAGAAGACCATGTTTGCAGTAATTAGACCTCCTCTGAGATTGGGTCTTGCCGCGGCTATTTTAGAAGAGGCTTCATACAAATGTGCTATAGCTGATTATCCAGCTGAAGACAAAGGATGGGAAAGTTTCAAAAAAGATTTAAAGGAGTTTGATCCTGATATCCTTTTTGTCAGCACAGTTTTTAAAACAAGAAATGACGATTTTCGAGCATTTCGGATTGCCAAAAATAATAATAAAAATATTTTCACAATTATGAAAGGGTCTCCTTTAGGAGATGATGCAGGCGCTTTGGAAGAATGTGCTGAACTGGACATTTTTTTAACAAAAGAAATCGATAGATCTTTGATTTCCATTATTTCGAGAGAAAACCTTCATCAAACGACAGGAATTACTTTCAGGGAAAATGGTAATATAATTAAAACCCCTCCGGCTCCTTTTATAAAAAACCTAGATGCTTTGCCTTTCGTAGCAAGACATTTGTTAAAAAATAATCTTTACCGCAGACCGGATACCTTGGAACCGTTTACTGTTATTCAGGCTTCGAGAGGGTGTCCATTCAAATGTATTTTCTGTTCCGCTATAGTAGGAAGCGGTCAAGTATTGCGAAATCGATCACCTCAAAATATCGTTGATGAGATTGAAGAGTGCGTCAACAAATACGATGTAAACAATTTTCTTATGGGAGCTGAAACCTTTACCTGTGATAAAAAATGGGTTTTTAATATCTGTGATGAAATTTTTAAAAGAGACTTGAAAATAAATTGGTATTGTAATAGCCGGGTCGATACTATTGATAGGGAATTAGCGTCTATGATTAAAAAATCAGGTTGTTACGCTGTAAGCCTTGGAATTGAGTCTGGAAATCAAGAGACTCTCGATAAAATGAAGAAGGGGACGACTCTTACCCAGGCGGTGGAAGCCGTCCAGGTGTTAAAAGACGCTAAAATCAGGACTTACCTCTATTACATAATCGGTTTCCCATGGGAAACCAGGGAGATGATTCATGAGACGATAAACCTTGCATTAAAGCTCGATGGAGACATATCTGATTTTTATTTCGCGCACCCTCTTCATGGAACTGAATTATATAAGATGGCGAAAGAACAAAATCTCTTAATCGAAGACAACAACTTTGTATGTGATTTCCGGATTGATTCCTCTCATGTTTCTTTTAAAGAACAGAGTAAATTATGCCGCTCTGCGCTACTGAGATTTTATTTAAGGCCAGGTTATATCTTTAAAACTCTTGCTGTCATTCGTTCCCCTAAAGTTGCCTACCGGATTGCAAGGATGGGACTTTCAACTCTTTTTAAGTTGGTTAAAGCAACGCGTTTCTGAAATTATGTTTGAAAAAATTTCGGTATGTTTAACCTCAGCAATGAAATGAAATAATTTTTCGGACCATCATCACCTATTTACGCTTTAGTAGGGATTCTTGACGGTTATCTGATTATTGCGCCTGGTTTTATTACTTCATCACTAGATATAAAACCTTGGTCTATTCGCCGGAAACAGGAAAAATTTAATGTTTTTTTTAAAACTTACAGTCTTATACATTTTAATTTACGGAATTATGTTTTTGTCCGGCTGGGGGATTTGTGAAAATGTTTGTAAAGGGAAAAATGCTGAGTATAAATTGCTTTTAGCCCCTATTATTGGGATTATACCTTTAGCAACGATACCGATGTATTTCAGCTTTTTAGGTTTCAAAGCTGCAATATCCGGTTGGATTACATTTATTGTTTTTGCTTCTATATCTCTGTATTATTTAATAAAATATCCTGCTTCTTTTAAAAAGGCAAACTATCATTCTCCCTACCTGCTTTTATTTTTAATCTTAGCGGTTAGCCCGTCTTTTGTAATTATCTTGAAGGCAGGCTACCTGACAACTACTCTTCAAAGCTATTCCTCCCCTATTATTTATCTTTCTGAATATTTTTCACAAAATTCAGCTATTGATAAAGTTAATCTCAACTTTTACAAACCACTTACAAATATGTTTGTAGAAGTATCTAAAGTTACACCCTTTGTCGGTCATCTGTTTTTCATTGCGACAATCTCTTCTATTCTCAATATCCTTCCTTACAAACTGTATCTTATTCTGTCTGGAATAGGGGGATCAATCATCCCAATAAGCGTTTTCATTGCCTGTAAGGAAGGTTTTAAGTTAGAAAAAAAAATTACCTTACTCATTTCTTTCTTGATCTCTATAAATATTTCTTATTTTTTCTGGCCAATGATTGGACATTTTCCATTTATAACAGGGATTGTTTATTTAATTTTAGGATTTGGATTCATCCCAGGCATGCTTGAATGTAAGGAACGAAGGGATTACATTTTCTATTCTTTAATTTTTGCGGGCCTAATGTCCATTTATTTTCAACTGATGCCTTATATCTTTGGAGTGGTTATATTGTACATTTTTTTACGAAAAAAAATTTCATTTCAAAATCTTTTAATGACGCTGAAAAATATCGGAATAATATCTCTTATAACTTTTACAATAACTCCATTTGTATTTATTTTTTTAGTGAGACGCAGTCTTGAATTTACCGCCATCACTTCAAAAATTCCAAAAAATGTCCCAAGGTTTCCATACATGGAAGAATTATTCGGGTTTGGACAACATTTTTCCATGCGTCACGATGGGTCATTAAAATATTATCTACTCCTGCTTTTTACCATAATTCTTATATGGTTTATCTGCGCAGGTCTATATAACTGCTTAAAAAATAGAAATATTATTTTTTTGTCTGTATGCGGGTTCATTTTTATTTTAGGAGCCTACTTTTCTTTAATTGATTTCACTTATCATTTTTATAAACATTCTATTATTGGCGTTTTCATGATGACCTCCACTCTTGTTATTGGAGGAGATTTTTTATACAAAAAAATAAATCATAAGATTATTAAAATATCTATTGTGTCAGTATTGCTTGTTTTTATTGTGCTAAATGTTAGAACCTATATAAAGGTTGCTCTTAAAAGTTCTCATTCTATAGTTACCAAGTCGTATATTGATTTAGAGAATATCTCCAAGATTGTACCTGGTAACAAGCGTATACTGGTTAATTCACAAAACCCTACTGAAGAGGTGTGGATTTCATATTTCCTTAAAGGTAGTAAAATAAAACTGAGGGGAGCAATCGAGCCATGGGGATTCTGGATTTTCTCTCATTATTCCGGAAAACCTAATTTTAATTTCTTTTATGATTTTAAAAAAGATAAAATAGATTACACCTTGTCCAATAAGAGCAGACATAAAGCTGACATTGTCAACGTGGATTTTGGTGAAATTGCATATGAAAATGAGGATTATATTCTCTCAAAAAATATTCCAAATCCATACCTGCTTAAAGGGTGGCATAATCCTGAGAAAAATAATAGCAGTGTATTCAGATGGACACAGAAAGAAAGTTTTGTTTTATTTAGAAGGCCGTATAAAAACTCGGTTCTTCATATAAAAGGGACTGTCCCTTCTGTTCACAAAAAACCAATTGAAATCATAATAAAAATTAATGATAAGTTAATTGACAAATTTTCCTCAGATGAATCTTTAGATATTGATAAACAGTATCCATTAGACCAATATCCGCTAAAAAATAACAATAACGAACTATCCATTATTCTAAGCGATACTTTTGTCCCAAATGAGCTCTGGGGTTACAATGATTTGAGAAGGCTGGGAATGAGGATCTATGGTATAAATATATTTCCTTTAAAAAATATAGCTAAAAACAACATATAAAAATCTATTGCCCTTTATCTTTTAAAGGATGTAGAAAAACCGGAATTATTTTATGCAGGGATGCCTAAATGGATACAGAGACAAACAGTGAAGAGATTGATGTAGAAAAAATAATGGGAAAAATACAAGACAGTATCAAAAAGAAGGAGGAACAGGGAATTTACAGCAATGAAGATACTGAAATGGTTAATACAGGACCATTTATGAAAAATAATGACCCCTGGGACGACATGAACAAATTCCTGAACGATTTAAATTTATGTTGGGACCCGAGGAAAGACAGTCCAATAACTACCCATAGAATATATACCGGTCCACTTGTCGTTTTTATAAAGAAGGTGATGAGAAAAATTTTAAAATTCTTTCGAATTCCTAATTTACTACTATCGAGGCAGGCAGCATTTAACTTCCAGGTATTAAAAGCCATTAATTACTTAACTGCTGATATGCCTGTTGAAGGCAGCTCTCTCTCAAAAAAAATCTATGAATTGAAGCGAGAAAATACACTGCTGAGACAGCGACTGGACCTTATATTGGCGGAGATTGAGAAAAAATATGATTTGCCGGAACAAGCAGCGGTTAGCATTGTTCGTGAAAAGAATCGCACGGAAAACCATAACTATCTCCTGTTTGAAAATAAGTTCAGAGGTGATAGAGAAGAAATAAAAAAAAGACTTGAATTTTACC
This sequence comes from uncultured Nitrospirota bacterium, assembly GCA_913051775.1. GTDB lineage: Bacteria > Nitrospinota > Nitrospinia > CAJXCL01 > CAJXCL01 > CAJXCL01. The sequence goes on from CAJXCL010000011.1 coordinate 44,416, forward strand.
TGCCGTTATTTAAAAAAGCAGACAATGTGCTTGATATCGGCTGTGGAAGAGGCGAGTTCCTTGAGATGCTGAATGACCAAGGCATTAATGCGACAGGTATCGATACTAACGAGGCGATGGTTTCTTTTTGTAATGAAATAAAACTGAAAGTCCAGCAGGCAGAAGCTATAACTTATTTGTCCTCTGTTAGCGATGCTTCATTGGGAGGACTTATTGCTTCCCATGTCATAGAACACTTTAGTAATGATTTGCTTGATCAGTTTACAAAACTTTGCTTCCTGAAACTGAAAAATGGAGCTTCTATAGTTTTTGAAACGCCAAACCCATTGTCAATAGTTGTGTCAGCAACAAATTTTCACCTCGATTTATCACATGTTAAGCCCTTGCACCCGGAAACTGTTAAATTTCTACTGGAGTCTAATGGCTTTACAGATGTTCATATTCACTATTTTTCGCCTTTTCCTGACGACATGAAATTTGAATTTATTAAAGATTCTTTTTTTTCTTCAAAGAAAAAAACTGTTGATCAGTTAAATAAGAATTTTCAAAAATTAAATGACCTTCTTTACGGTTATCAGGACTATGCGGTTATAGGTAAGAAATAAAGAGTGAGGAATTTTTGATCTATGATTAAAGTAGCGTTTGTTGTTCAGCGATATGGTTTGGAAGTAAACGGCGGCGCTGAACTAGAATGCCGATGGACTGCCGAACATATGTCTAAATATTGGGATATTGACATTCTTACCACCTGCGCTATTGATTACGATACCTGGAAGGATGAATATAAGCCCGGTAAAGATGTCATTAACGGGATTTCTATAAGGCGTTTTTCAGTGGATGGAGAAAGAGATAAAAAGTTTAATCAATTTTCCGATATCGTACTTAATAATAAAAACAGCAGGAATATTGAGTTAGAATGGATGAGGTTACAGGGACCATATTCCACCACGCTTTTTAATTATTTGGAAGAGAAGAAGGAGTATTATGACTATTTCATATTTTTTACGTATCTTTATGCCACTACATTTTTTGGTCTTCCTATCGTTAAGAATAAAGCGCTGATGGTTCCCACAGCCCATGATGAACCGGCTATTTATTTAAAAATATTTGATGAATTATTCGATCAGCCCGTGCGCATCATATTTAATTCACAGCAGGAAATGAATTTCCTCCGTCGAAGATTTAAAAACCTTCGAGAGGGGGACATTATTGGAGTCGGAATTAATTGCCCAGATCATTTTGACGGCAATAGGTTTTGCAGAAAATACAACATAAAAAATGACTTTTTGTTATATATTGGGAGAATCGATACCGGTAAAGGTTGTAAAGAACTGTTTGATTTTTTTTTAAAATTTAAGAAAGAAAATAAAATAAGAACTAAGTTAGTCTTGTTAGGCAAGCCTCAAATGGGCATACCTAAATCAAGCGAAATCATACATTTAGGATTTGTTTCCGAACAGGATAAGTTTGACGCGCTTGACGCATCCCGCTTTCTCATAATGCCCTCCTTTTATGAAAGTCTGTCTATGGTTACCCTTGAAGCGTTCTTTACAAAAACCCCTGTTTTGGCCAATGGAAGGTGTTTGGTTTTAAAAGACCTGTGCAGAAAAAGTAATGGTGGATTGTATTACACCAATTATGCCGAGTTCTCAGAATGTCTTAACTTTATGTTAGAAAATAATGAAATTTCAAGAAAACTTGGGAGCCAAGGAGCAGTTTTTGCTAAAATGAATTACAATTGGGATA
>CAJXCL010000012.1 GCA_913051775.1 uncultured Nitrospirota bacterium
CCTGAAAATCAGGCCGTTTCGATGGCCTGTCGTATAAAGGGGCCTCATCCACTAATGGTTTGATAGGAAGGTTTGCAGGTATGTTACCATTTTCTATTATTTTCATGTATCCATTATCCTTCACCTTTCCTACTACAACCGCATCCAGATCCCATTTCTTAAATATTTTCTCAACATCTTTTTCTTTTCCATTTTTAACAACTATCAGCATTCTCTCCTGCGACTCCGATAGCATGAGTTCGTAAGAGTTCATACCATCTTCCCTTCTGGGGATTTTCATGATATCCATTTCAATACCGGTTCCAGACCTACCTGCCATTTCAAATGATGATGATGTTAAACCGGCGGCGCCCATATCCTGAATCCCTACAATGTAATCAGTTTTCATTAATTCAAGACACGCTTCCAAAAGCAGTTTCTCAGTAAATGGATCTCCTACCTGCACTGTCGGACGCTTTTCTTCAGACTTTTCATCAAATTCTTCAGAAGCCATTGTTGCCCCATGAATACCGTCGCGGCCAGTTTTTGAACCTACATACATCACACTGTTTCCAACCCCGGAGGCTAGTCCTTTAAAAATCTTTTCGGTCTTCACGAGTCCAAGGGCAAAAGCATTAACCAGAATGTTTCCGTTGTAACACTCATTAAAATAGATCTCTCCACCGACTGTTGGCACACCAATACAGTTGCCATAACCTGATATGCCGGCTACTACTCCATTCAAAAGGTATCTGGTTTTAGGGTGAGAGAGAGAACCAAACCTGAGTGAATTCATGGAAACTATAGGCCGGGCACCCATGGTAAAAACATCCCGCAATATGCCTCCCACTCCGGTTGCCGCGCCCTGGTAAGGTTCAATAAAAGATGGATGGTTATGGCTTTCGATTTTAAAAACAACGGATTCTCCATCGCCTATATCCACAACCCCGGCATTTTCACCCGGACCCTGTATAACTTGAGGGCCGTCCGTAGGAAATTTTCTGAGATGAATTTTAGAGCTTTTGTAAGAACAATGCTCGCTCCACATCGCAGAGAAAATTCCTAATTCAGTTAAAGTCGGTTCCCGACCAAGTATGTTTAATATTTTTTGGTACTCTTCTTTGGAAAGGCCATGCTGTTTTATTAGTTCAGGAGTTATTTGCTTTTTCATAGCATAAAGGAATGTTAAAGAGATTTACTTGAAAAAAATTTCTGTAAAAGATAATAGAAAATAACTGGTTAAAATTCAATAAATTTTATATATATTGACAGTCCAAGCAAAATCGTTTAAAAATATTTTACTGCACAGCCACAATGGCACCAAGGCAAAAGATATCGCAATTGATATCTTTGTGCCTTGGTGCCTAATATAATTTTTAGTAAGGTGTATATATGCTTTTAAATCGGGTTATTTGTCTTATATTCGTCTGTCTTGGTGTGTTACCGGTTCTGTCCTTTTCAGAGATTCTGCCTGTGAAATCCCCACCTCAAAATTTTTCGGCAGTTTCCGGGGAAATACGAGCTGTTCCCTTAACTTGGTCGATGCACAAAAATACAAAAGTTTCAGGTTACGCAATATACCGTTCTGACTCAAAAGGCAGCGTATTTAAAGAGATAGCGAAATTGCCTTCAAGATATATCACCAGTTACCTAGATGGCAAAGAGGCGGCGCGGGCTACTTTCAAACAACTTACCAAGCTGCTGCAGCCATCGTTATCAGATAATAAAAATTATTATTATAAAATTGTAACCATCGTAGAGGAAAACAGCATGGGTGAGTTTTCTGAGATTATAAAGGCAACAACCGCACCAAAACCATCTCCACCTCTTCATTTTAAAGCTTTTGGCGGCGGGGCCAGAATCGTTTCTTTAAATTGGCTACCCCCCAAAGACAAGACTGTTACTGGATATAGAATATACCGTAAAAGCAGTGAGGATGAAAAATTATTGTCAATTAAAGATATTTCCGGCAGACTTACTCTCTCTTATGTCGACAAGGGAGGCATGGAAAAGCCTTTAGAAAACAGACATGAATATTTTTATGCTATTTCCTCTCTCAACCAGGCAGAAGCGGAAAGTTACATAACTAAAATTATATCAGCAATAACAAAAAGTGCGCCTCCGCCCGTCGAAGGTATTTCCGCTTCAAAAGGAAAAGTAAGGAGCATTGAAATAACCTGGCATCCCTCTCCTATCGTTGACTTAAAACATTACGCCATTCTTAAAAAAAGAATTGATTTTTCAGAGAGCCAGAAAGAGATAAGAGTTCCGGCAGACACAACAACGTACTTTGACGAAAATCTTCCAGATGGAGTGAGATACCATTACCAAATAAAAGCTGTTGATTTTGATGGACTGGAAGGGACGCCTTCCCTTGAAGCAAGTGGAATCACTAAAAACATCCCCTCAACACCGAAAAATATTGAAGTTTTCATAGATGAAGATAAGTTAATTATAAAGTGGGATAAGAATCCAGAGCCTGATATCGTAAAATATGAGATATACAAAATTTCAGGGTTTATTGGGGTTATGAAAAAATTAGGTATTACTAAAGAACCCTCTTTTGTTGATCGCAATGTAAAAAAAGGAGCCAGGGTTTCCTATGAAATTGTAGCAGTCGATGAAGATAATCTTAAGAGTAAAAAGTCTGATATTATTACTGTTTTAATTCCAAAGCAATAAAGCCAGAAGTCGGGAGCCGGCTCTCTCATTTCTCAGCTATTAACTCTCTGTTTCCTGTTTTTTTTGCTGATCCCCGGCCACCTGAAACCAGATATTACAACTCTATTATCAAAGCCTGTTCGTCGCAAGCAGGGAACTTTGAACAATTGACACAATCCTTCCAGATTTTCTGCGGCAGGTCTTCTTTATCTATCGGATGAAATCCTATTTTTTTAAAAAATTCCGCTGTATAAGTCAAAACAAAAACTTTTTTTACGTAAAGCGATCTGGCTTCTTCCAAGCAATATTTAACTAAAGCGGAACCTATGCCAAGTGACAGTCTATTTTCCAGAATTGCCAGTGACCTGATTTCTGCAATATTCTCCCAGCTAAGGGCTAAAGCAGCTACCCCGAGAACTCCGTTGCCTTTCTCATATACGGAGAAATCACGTATATGTTCATATAAATCATTTAACGTTCGGGAAAGCATTTCACCCCGCTCCGCGTAAGGTTTTATGGTTTCCTGAATAAAGGGGATATCATTTAAGGTTGCTTTTCTAATCATAGTTTAAAATGTCTTTTACACCCCCTTAATCCCCCCTCAAGGGCGGATAAGGGGATCGGCTACACTGTAATATATCTTTCACTAATAAAAGAAGATTCCGGTTCAGGCGGGGGTTTAGGAGGACCTTTTATGCCACAGGCAGAAACAGCGGCACTTATTGCTACGATTAAGAAAATTATAATAATTTTTTTCACGGCTTCATCTTGTATTTTTGATCCGATCACGGATTTCAGTTAAAACAAAGGGTATTTAATCAAACCCTAAAAACAAATGCAAGTTAAATATATTTTATAAATTTATTGAAGATAATTTTTATAATTGAATAGTTGTTTTTGTCTTTGTGTACTACAGCCCATGCCCAGCAATAAACTGAAAAATTTAAACATTCTGTCGTTCAACTGCCACGAACCTTTCAATAATATTTTTCATCTTTGCGCACTTTGCGTCTCTGCTGTCAAAAGTCATAATGGTATTGTCACATCAGGTTAATGGGGTCTATGTCGTATTTAACTTTTACTTTGGCTTTTTTTAATAAACTTCCGGTAAATTCTGTTTTCATCTCTTGAACAATCTCCTTCAAGGGGTTAGAAGCCGGGCCTTTTAATATTATCTGCCACCTATAGACATTTTTTATTTTATACAGCAGAGATTTTGCAGGCCCTAAAAAATCAACCGCAGGATATTTGCTTTTTCCCTTACTTTGTTTGGCGGTGATTTTTTTGAGAGATTTTCCAAATTGAACAGCAATTTTTTTTACTGCTTCTTCATTTACACTTTTTAATTTAATACCAACCATTTTAGTATAAGGAGGATAACCTAACCTTTCTCTCCAATCGATTTCCCGCGCGGCAAAATTTTCATAATCGTAATTTTTACTGTGTTTAATAATATCATTATTTGGATTATACGTCTGGACAACGGCTTTTCCTAAAAGATTACCCCTGCCCGATCTTCCCGCTACTTGGGTGATTAATTGAAACGTCCTTTCCCCAGACCTGAAATCAGGAATATTGAGGGATAGATCAGCTGCGACAACACCTACAAGCGTGACAAATGGGAAATCATGCCCTTTGGCAATCATTTGAGTGCCTATCAGAATATCAACTTCACGTTTTTCGATTTTTTTAAAAATGTTGTGGTAAGCGTGTTTTGTCCTAGTTGAGTCTCTGTCCATCCTCAGTACTCTTGCATTTGGAAAAAGCCTGTAACAATCCTCTTCTACTTTTTGCGTTCCTATCCCAGAGAAATTTATTTTTATCCCTTTGCATTCAGGACACGTATTAGGAACTTTTACATGATAGTCGCAATAATGGCAGCGGTTAAGCTTTTCAGCAAAATGAAAAGTAAGGCTGACACTGCAGTTTTGGCAATAAAAAGTATATCCGCATTCTCTGCACTGCAGGAAAGAAGCGGTTCCGCGCCTGTTTAAAAACAGAAACACCTGCTCGTTCTTAACTAAGCAATTTTCAATTTCTTCTCGTAAAATCCTGGAAATTACCGCCCTTTTAGGAATATCAGTATTTTTAACGCGCATGTCAACGATGTCGATTTCCGGCAGGCGCTGATTTCCAACCCTGTTCGGCAAGGTAAGATAAACGTATTTCCCTTTTTTAGCCTGGTTATATGATTCCAGAGATGGAGTAGCTGAACCTAATATGACAATTGCCTCTGAAATTTCACCTAATTTAATTGCCACATCCCTAGCATGGTAACAAGGACTTTCATCCTGTTTATAAGAGTACTCATGCTCTTCATCAACAACAATCATTCCCAGGTTAGCAAAAGGGGCAAAGATCGCAGATCTTGGCCCTACAGCTACTTTAGCTTGCCCACTCCGGATCCTGCGCCATTCATCGTATCGCTCTCCATCAGACAAAGTACTGTGCAGCAGGGCAACCTTATCTCCAAACCGTGATTTAAGCCGTTGTATTAATTGTGGAGTAATCGCAATTTCTGGAACGAGGTAAATGACTTCTTTTCCTTGGGAAAGAGTCTCTGAGATGTTTTGCATATATATTTCTGTTTTCCCGCTACCTGTAATTCCATGCAGAAGATAAACCTTATGTTTTTGCTCATTAATGCCAATAGAAATTTTTTTAAATGTCTTAAATTGCTCTGTATTCAAAGTTTTAGGAATTTTTTGGCTTTTCTCTTCTTCTACATTAGACAGAGGGTTACGACCGACTTCTTTACGGATAATTCGTATGATCCCACTTTTATGCAGTGTATTAACTACACTGGAAAGACTTTTGATTTCCCGGCCGAGTTCCTTGTATGAAGTTTCCCCAGTAAGTAAAATACGGATTACTTGCTGCTGTTTTTGTGACCTGCTGAACTTCTTTTTTATATCGTTTTCAGTAAAATTCTTAATCAAAGACAGATGTTTTTCATATTTAGGTTTTAATCTCTCCATGCTCTTAGGCAGGGCGGTTTTAATCACCTCGCCCCACGGAGCAAGATAATAATCAGCAATCCAGCGGGTTAAATCCATCAGTCTAAGACTTATAACAGGGGCTTTATCTAATACATTAATAATCTCCTTTAATTTATTTTCATATTCCGAATCTATTTCATTCGTTGTTTCAACAACATACCCGGTAATTCTCCTGGGGCCAAATGGGACTAAAACCCTCATTCCTTTTTGGATAAACGGGACTAACCTCTCTGGAATTTTGTATGAAAAAACAGTTTTTAAGGGGAGACCGACTACTACGTGGGCAATTCCATCCTTCTCCATAACAGGATCATCCTAATCACGCTCAACGTCTTAATAAGAAAATTACTCTTGTATAGGGTTGAGATTATAAATATATTAGAAAGATGTCAAGCATAGATAAAACTAAAAAGAAAAATATAATTAAACTGGCATTATTCGCAGGGGTAATTATCTTACTAATTGCCCTGATCAAAACTACAGGGGCGGATCAATACCTTGATAAAGAGAGACTTCATTCGTGGATTAAAGGGTTTGGTCCCTGGGGACCTCTTGTTTACATACTGATTTACTCTATTACACCCATCTTATTTCTACCAGGGCTTCCCGTAACCGTAGCAGCGGGCCTGGCCTTTGGCCCTGTTTATGGAACTATTATTGCCCTTGTAGGAGCAACGATAGGCGCCTGCTTAGCGTTTTTTGTCTCTAGATATTTTGCCAGAAGCCAGATAGAAAATTTACTTGAAGGCAAATTGAAAAAAATAGATGAAGGGGTCGAAAAAAAAGGATGGGTATATGTTGCTGTTACCAGGTTGATTCCTGTTTTTCCGTTTAATCTCTTAAACTATGCTTTTGGGTTAACAAAAATAAGGTTCAGCCATTACGCAATTACTTCTTTTATCTGTATGTTTCCCGCAACAGCCGCTTATGTAGTTTTATCCAGTTCCCTGTTTGACCTCTTGGAAGGCAGGGTAACCCCTGAACTCATTATTGGGGTTGCAATGTTAGCAGCTGTTTCCGCCGTCCCTTTTATTTATAACAAACTAAAAAAGTAAGCTTTTAGAAATACCCTTTATTTAGTCTCAAATTTATTCATTTCCCACCATAAAATTGTCCTGCTGATATTCAATTTTTCTGCCGCTGCCTTAATATTCCACCGGCATAAATGAAGTGTTTTATGTATTCTTTCCTATTCCGGAATTTGGGACAGATCAGTATCTTTTACCTATGTTATTCAACAAATGAAACATTCCTGGTACCACTCTATATATATTTTGTTTTATGAAGTTATTATTGATATGATATTTTTTAGCCTAAGAAGTAGCCACAACTACAATTTGCCACAAAGGTTCGAAGACACAAAGATGAATAAAAGAATAGCTCGAAAATACATTATTTTATTTTCTGCGTTCAGCGTTTTCTTTTTACCAACTCCTCGTTTCGTGGAATCCACGGAAATAAAAATTACACTGTTCCATTTAAATGATACGTACCATATTGCCCCTGTAAGGGCGAAGGAAAGAGATGAAAAAAATAAAAAAATATTCGTTAAGCAAGGGGGAATGGCGCGGATTCGAACCCTTATAACTGCCTATCAGAATGATAATCCGAAAATTCCTGTGTTGATTTTACATGCCGGGGATATGCTTTCACCTTCATTTCTTTCCGGGAAAGAACGTCTAAAGGGAAAACAGATGATAGACGTTTTAAACCGCGTCCCTCTTGATATTGCTGTATTGGGAAATCACGACTTTGATTTTGGGTGTAAAGGTCTCGAAAAGCGGATTAAGGAAAGTGAATTTATTTGGCTGGCGTCAAATATCAAATTTCCGGAAGCCAGTCCTGTATTTAAAAAAATAAAAAATATTCATATTTTTGAATTCCAGGGAATTAAAATTGGCTTTTTTGGATTAACCGTCCCTTTCCGAACCGCAATGCCGTGTCATCAATATGACAAAGATAAAATTCTTTTTCTAAATCCCTTAAGCGCGGTAAAGCAGGTTATGCGGAGCTTGAAAGAACAAAAAGTGGAGATCATTGTGGGACTTACCCACCTTAATATGACTACTGATGAACAAATAGCAATGGAAAACCCTGACATAGATGTAATAATAGGGGGGCACGAGCATGTTCCTTTAAGCGCGTTAGTCGGCAATACTTTGATAAGAAAGGCCGGAACCAATGCAATTAATCTAGGAAAGGTTGAATTGACTTATTTTACCTCTCAACAGAAAAGTGAGCCCGTTATTAAAAAAAACCATGAATTTATTCCTGTCAGTGAAAACATTCGACCCGACCCTGATTTAAAAAAAATAGTAGATAAATATCAGGAAAGAATTAAAAAGTACGACAAAATTATCGGGCAGACAGAGACTCCCTTAGAAGCAAGAAGTATTTGCATGAGATCACATGAAACTAATACCGGCAACCTAATAGCCGATTTAATGAGGAAAATAAGTAAAAGTGATCTGGCGTTGATTAATGGAGGGACATTTCGCGCAGACAAAATTTTCAATACAGGGCTTATTAACGCTAAGGATGTATATAACCTGATTCCTTACAACGACAAAATTGTTTCTATAGAAATAGACGGAAAGACTATTCTTGAGGCACTTGAAAACGGCGTCGCAAATTGGGGCAGGTTGAAAGGAGGTTTCCCCCAAGTTTCAGGAATTAAATTTGAATTCGATCCTGAAAGACCAAATTATAATAAAATCATTAAAAGCTCGGTTGAGATTAACGGCAAGCCGATAAAACTCAATAAAAAATATAAATTAAGCGCAAATGAGTTTTTGGTTAAAAGAGGAGAAATCGATGGATATACCATGATTCAGGGAAAAGAGGTGTTAGGGGAACACGGACTACTCACAGATGTTTTTATTGAATATATCCTGGACAATAAAACGATTTCTCCAACTTTGGACCAAAGGATTGTTATTTTTGGAACAGATACTTTAAATCATTATAAGTGCGGGGCTCCCGATCAGGTTTTTTAAATATCGTGGTAGGAGAAAATCTATCGACTTCAGCCGGTAACAGCTAATCAGGAAGTTTTTGTCGTTGACGTAAAGTCCTCACCGTATTTTTTCTTGTAGTAGGCAATTCTCTCTTCCTCAGAAGAAGGCAGACGTTTTTGTTTGTTCGTTGAATCAGGTCTTTTTTTCATACCTCTCAGTTCCTTTTTTATGGGTCTTTTATTCCTTTTCTGCTCCGCAGTGAAGGAAGTATTCTTTCCGGGTGAATGTCTGCTCTCCCGTCCTTTTTCTTTATTCCGCTGTTTTCTAAAAGAACCTGCCATGTCCTTAACCATTTCGGATTCCTCAACCCATTTTCTTTTAATCTTACAGTCAATGAAGCTTTCGATTTTCGGAAGATTCAGGGCATGGTCCTCGCACACAAGACTGTAAGCTATTCCGGTCTTTCCAGCCCTGGCAGTACGGCCAATGCGATGAACATAGTTTGCCGCGTCATTGGGCAAATCATAGTTAATAACATGGGATACATCTTCAATGTGCAGCCCACGTGCCGCTACCTCTGTGGCAACAAGGATTTTCACTCTTCCTGATTTTATGCGGTCAATTATCTGCTGGCGTTTGGATTGGGCGACATCTCCTGTAATCACCTTGGCGGGAAACCCGTTGCCAACTAATTTCCAGCCAAGCCGTTCGGCAGTTCTCTTCATATTTGTAAAAATAATTACTCGTTCAAATGCAGGTCTTTTCAAAAGACCCATAAGAGTGGGCAGCTTCTCTTCGTTAGAAACATACACAAGCCTTTGATCAATCAAGTCAACAGTAACCTGTTCTGGTTCGATCTCGACTAAAACAGGGTCCGGTTTCATGTACTTTGAGGCAAGGCGGATCACCCTGCTGTCAATAGTGGCAGAAAAGAGCATGGTCTGTCTTGATTTTCTCCTGGGAAGGTGTTCGGCAATATAACGGATGTCAGGAGTAAAGCCCATGTCAAACATTCGGTCTGCTTCATCAATGATAAACTGGTCGATATTAGAGAGGGACAGGGTTTTGGACTTATAAAGATCAATCATCCTGCCGGGTGTGGCAGCGATAATGTCAACCCCTCTGGATAATTCAGATTCCTGTTTGGCGTACCCAACTCCGCCGTATACCGCAAGAGAACGAAAGGGGAGATACTTACCGAGACTTTTGGCGTCGTAGTCGACTTGAATGGCAAGTTCCCGGGTAGGCACCATGATTAAGGCACTGGGATTTCGCACCACTTTCCTATCGGAAATAAGTTTATTCAAAATGGAAAGAAGATACACAGCGGTTTTCCCTGTCCCGGTTTGGGCTTGGGTTATAATATCCTTTCCTGCAAGGCTTTCAGGCAACGATTGTTCCTGTACCGGTGTGCATCGCTCAAAACCTAGTTTTGCAATACCCTTCAACAAGTCCTTGTGGAAGTTTAATCGTTCAAATTTCATGTTTCCCTTGGGGTTCCAAAGAGGATTTTATAGAGGCACATAGAGAGGACTTTATGGATGCTTATTCCTTTGCATGTATGTCTTAAAAAACTGAACTAATTAATTATAACAGAAACAGAAGAAATAACAAACAAAATCAAAATTAATTAAACATAATCTATTAACGGGATTGCTGGATATACCGCTCAGCGTGACCTGTTATCTTGGTCGTATAGGAATTTCCATTTTTGTTTCTTATAATAATGCATTTCCCTTAATCTCTTCTCGAGGGGGTACGATGTCTATTTCGAGTTCTATTCCTAATAAATAAATTTGTCGAAATTTTAATAACTAACTGGTATAGTACTAACTTTAATCTAATTAAATTCTGATTTTTAAAAATTGTTAAGAAGTTTAATGTATCATTATGAAATGCCCTGCTTGCGGCAATCTGGAAAACAAGGTTATTGACTCCCGTTTAAGTAAAGAGGGAGATTCGATCAGACGGCGACGAGAATGTCTTAGCTGCTCGGACCGTTTTACCACTCATGAGAAAATAGTCGTAAACCTTCCTATGTTTGTTAAGAAGGACGGACGAAGAGAACCGTTTAACTCTGAAAAAATAAAAAGCGGCATTATGAAGGCGTGCCAGAAACGTCCAATTAGCACTGACAAACAAGAAGAAATAGTTAAAAAAATTGTGAGGCATTTTCAGGAAAGCAACGATAAGGAAATATCTTATCAGGATGTCGGAGAACTGGTCATTAAAGAATTGTACGACTTGGATGAAGTGGCGTACGTCCGATTTGCATCGGTTTATAGATCTTTTACAGATGTTGCTGAATTTATGAATGAAGTAACGGGTCTCCTGAAATCAAAAAAACAATAAACTTACTATGTCGGGATATTACCCCGTATTGCTGGATCTCAAGGATAAGAGATGTGTTGTAATCGGTGGAGGAAAGGTTGCAGAAAGAAAAGTAACCTCACTGGTTAGGGCAAAAGCTATCGTCACCGTGGTCAGCCTTGAACTGACGGAGTCATTGCAGCAAATGGCGGAGAAAAAAAAGATTCACTATATAAACGCCTGTTTTAAGGAAAGACATCTAGATGGGGCTTTTCTCGTTATAGGCGCCGTCAACAATCCGAAAATTAACCATCACATTTTTAAGGCAGCCGCAAAAAAAAACAAGCTGGTGAATACCGTGGATTCCCCGGATGAATGCAACTTCATTGTTCCATCCATCATTAAACAAGGGGATTTAATGATAAGCATATCTACCGGAGGAAAAAGCCCTGCCCTCGCAAAAAAAGTCCGGAAACAATTGGAAAACCAGTTTGGAAAGGCTTACAAAGATTTTTTGTCGTTTATGGGAGAGTTAAGGCAGAGGATAATTGCTCAATTTCCCGACACAAAATATCGAAATAAAATTTTTCAGGCCCTGGTCGACTCAGAACTCATTGATTTATTTAAGAAAGGGTTAAGGAAAAAAGCAGAAAAAAAAGCCGAAGAAATCATTAATCGTTTTTCTAAAAACTGATTTATTTAATATGAAAAACATTGTATTTAATATTTCCCTGTTTTGCTATTTTATTGGGTCATTACAGCATATTCTTTATCTGGCATTGAGGCGACGATTTTTATATCTCTCAGCTAACGGGATTGTTGTAGCAGGTTTTGCGTTTCTGTTTCTGGGACTGATTTTGCGTTCCGCGGAAACCGGCCACGGGCCATACACAAGTCCATACGAATATTCTCTCTTTATATCCTGGGCAATTATTTTGTCCTATTTTTTTGTTGAGTTTAAATACCGCATTAAAGATCTGGGTGCTTTTGTTGTTCCGCTAGCTTTTATCATGATGCTTTATGCTTCATCTTTGCCCCAGGAATCTGCCGCTTTTGGACCATCTAAGAAATTCTGGCTAACTATTCACCTGACCCTTTCTATGCTGGGGTTAGGCGCGTTTACAATTGCTTTCGGAGCAAGCATCATGTACCTGGTTCAAGAGAAGCTGCTTAAAACCAAAAAGATTGGCTCTCTCTATCACAGGCTCCCGTCTTTAGAAATCCTTGATGATGTGATGCACTGGATTATAGCCATAGGTTTTCCTATTTTTACAATTGGTTTTATTACCGGTTCCATCTGGATAGAAAAAACAGATGGCTCTTATTTTTCCTGGAAAGTCCAAAAAACGCTCCCTTTACTCATAACCTGGGTTATCTATGGATCTTTGTTTTTAGGCCGTATAATAGCAGGATGGAGACGAAAAAAGGTAGCTGTGTTATCCATTATTGGTTTTTTTTCAGTAATAATAACTTATCTGCTACACGCTTATTAATTCAATGAATCCTAATATCATAGTAGTTGGAGTTAACCATAAAAGCGCTCCTATTGAAATACGTGAAAAGTTGGCCTTTTCAATGAGGAAACTGAATGAATCCCTAAAGAACCTTGATCGGCATCCCCTGATTTCAGAAAACATCATTTTGTCCACGTGTAATCGAGTTGAAATATATGCAAAGGTAGAAGATATAGAAAACGGTGTAATATCGCTGAAAAAATTTTTTGCCGATTATCATGAAATACCCATGCAAGAGCTGAATCAACATTTTTACACTTATATAAACCAAGAAACAATTGAGCATCTCTTTAGTGTTTCTTCCAGCCTGGATTCTATGATCGTGGGAGAACCACAAATATTGGGACAAGTAAAGGACGCCTATGTTGCAGCTAAAGATCAGAAAGCAACCGGCATAATTTTAAGCCAACTGTTTGAGAGATCCTTTTCAGTAGCAAAAAAAGTACGCTCCGAAACCGCTATAGCTGAAAAGGCTGTTTCTATTAGTTATGCTGCTGTTGAGCTGGCAAAGAAAATCTTTGATGATCTAAAAGACAAAGTTGTATTACTGGTTGGAGCCGGTGAAATGTCCGAATTGGCCGCACGACACCTTCTTGCTTCAGGGGTGAACTCTATTCTGGTTTCCAGTAGAAATTTCGAACGGGCTGTTGGACTTGCACGTAGCTTAAAAGGAAGCGCCATCAGATTTGAAAATTTTGCCGATGAATTGATCAGAACCGATATTGTAATTTCATCTACAAGCGCTCCCAATTCCATCATTAGGAAAGATGTAGTGGAAAAAGCGATTCATAAAAGAAAAAACAAGCCGATGTTCTTTATCGATATTGCTGTCCCAAGGGATGTAGAACCAGAAGTGAATGATATAGAAAATATATACCTCTATAATATAGACGACTTGCAGAAAATAGTAGATTCCAATAAATTGGAGAGGGAAAAAGAGGCAAAAAAAGCCAGAGCACTCATTAAAGACGAGGTTGTGCTGTTTTCCGAGTGGCTAGTATCCTTAAAAGTTGCTCCGACAATCAGTTCTATTAGAGAACAGGCGGAAAAAATACGTGTATCGGAATTGGAAAAAACCTTTTTCAAATTAAAAGACCTCACCGAAACACAAAGAGTCACAATAGAGAACATGACCTCCAGCATTATTAATAAAATTCTTCACAAGCCCACGGCTAAACTTCGAGAACAGACAAAAGAAAAAGACGGGCATTGGTATATTCAAGTAGTACGTCACCTTTTTCACTTGGACAAGTAAATAAATGAAAAAAGAAATCAAGATCGGCTCCCGTGGAAGCGCTCTGGCTTTGTGGCAAGCAAACTGGGTGAGGGACTCATTGCTAAAAAATTGTCCAGAACTCACTGTTACTATTGTAAAAATAACAACTTCTGGTGACAGGTTTCTTGATGTCCCTCTCTCCACAGTTGGCGGTAAAGGTTTATTTACCAAAGAAATAGAGGAAGCGCTATTGGACCACAGGGTGGACATCGCGGTTCACAGCATGAAAGATGTTCCTGCAGTATTGCCGGAAGGACTATCAATAGATGTAATAACTGAAAGAGAAGATCCCAGAGATGTTTTAATTTCAAAGGGAAATCTTGCCTTAAGGGATCTTCCACAGGGGGCCCGGGTTGGAACATCCAGCCTCAGGCGGCAGGCCCAATTATTGAGATTTCGGCCTGATTTGAAGATTGCTCCTCTCCGCGGCAATGTGGGAACTAGGATTAATAAATTAAAAAACAATGCTTTTGATGCTATTGTCCTGGCAGCAGCAGGAGTGAAAAGATTGCAATGGGAATATACAATTTCCGAATATATTGAACCAGAAATTTGCCTCCCTGCAATTGGCCAGGGAGCCCTTGGATTAGAAATAAGGACAAATGATAAAAATATTTTGCATCATGTAAATAGTTTCGACCATCAAAAAACGCACACAGCGCTAAAAGCTGAAAGGGCTCTCCTCAAAAAAATGCAAGGAGGGTGCCAGATTCCGATCGCAGCTTTTGGAGAAGTAAGTGAAAAAAATATTAAATTAACAGCTATGGTTTCAAGTATTGATGGTAAACGATTTATTAAAGAATTTGACATCGCTTCTTTGAACAAAGCAGAACAGTTGGGGCTTGATATAGCGGAAAAAATGCTTTCAAACGGAGCTGATAAAATCATTCAAGAGACCTTAAAAATGGCTTCAAACGTCCGTGTTGATAAAAATTAAAAGTGTGCCACTTTTTTTCGTCTAAGCTAAAATAACCCTTGACATCAGCATCAATAAGGGGCTACCCTTAATTTCAATTCTTAAAAGAAAGTTAATTATCATATAAGAAAGGAGGCGATAATTTGACAAAATCTGATTTAATCAATGCGGTTCATTTAAATAGCGGGTCTGAACTTAGTAAAAAATTAGTTGGGGAACTTATAGATTGCACTTTTCAAAATGTCAGCAAAGCAGTGAGAAAAAACAAAAGATTTTCCTATCCTGACTTTGGCACTTTTACAGTTAAAAAGAGAAAAGCACGCATGGGAAGGAATCCACAAACCGGTGATAAAATTAAAATAAAAGCGAGCAAAACAGTAGGGTTTAAACCGGCACCTAGTCTCAAGAGTTCTTTATAATTATATAAAAAATATATTTTTTATAAATGCCAGCATGATGGTTGTGCTGGCATTTTTTATAACTACTTCCTAATTATTTCAATTACTTACATGATTTTTTTATGATTTTTCCGATACTCCGAGTCAGCTTCAAATATTCTTTAATGCTTAACATCTCTCCTCGCACATCAAAATTAATGCCGGTTTCCAAACTAACCTTTTTCAAATCATGATCTAAAAGTGGAAGCGCTTTTAAGTTATTTCTTAACTTTTTTCTCCTATGCGAAAAAGCTATTTTCACAATCTTATAAAATAATTCTGGATTATCAGACCGCTTAAACAATTGCTTTTTTGGTTTAATTTTAACTAAAGCAGAAAATACCTTTGGGGGTGGAGAAAATGATTTTGGAGGAATATTCATAAGAATTTCTACGCTAAAATATAACTGAATAAATATGGACAGAGAACCGTAATCTTTTGTTCCGGGTGAGGCAACCAACCTTTCAGCTACTTCTTTTTGTAACATGAAGAGCATTTCAGAAAACTTTTCCCGATAGTTTATTAAATGCATAATAATTCTTGTCCCTATACTATAAGGCAGATTACCTATTACTTTGATTCTTTCAGAAATAATTGAGAGGTCATATTTTAAAATATCTTCATGAATCAAGTTAAGATTTTGAGCTTCATTAGAAAATCGCCTTTCTAAATAACGAACTAACTCATTATCAATTTCTATTGCAATAACTTTTCGGGCATATTTAAAAAGTATAGAGGTTAAAACGCCTTTACCCGGTCCAATTTCCAGCACAATCTCATTACGCCTGATGTCCGCAAATGAAACAATCTTTTCTGCAACCCGTTCATCCTTCAAAAAATGTTGTCCATATTTTTTTCGTTTTTTATGTTTCACAATCCTCATCATAGTTTAAAGTAAACAGAATTCCTATATAATGAACGAGATTCTGAATATTGGTCATTTCGACCAAAGGTAAAAATCTATAACCTCTATATTTAGTCCCCTAAGATTTCTCACTCCGTTCGAAATGACAGTAAAGGGGAGTTCTCGTTCAGGCAGACTTGGTTTTTGTTATGCTGGTTTTTTCTATTCTTGCTATTATTTTTGTAATTAGCAGATCGAACGAGGCTATCAAACTGCTAAACAACAGGGTTAACATGCATTCAGGCATATTAAAAAAAATGAAGAAAGGGAATAAAAAAATGGGTATGCCATTTGCTGAGGAAGACGCCATTAAAAATATCCTTAACAGCTAATTCAAATAAATAATCCTGTTTTATTATTTTCTTTCCCACCCTATTAAAGCTGAAACAGATTTGCGGGGAATCATTAAATATGATTCCGATATGGAAACCCCTATCCGTCTTGCCTCGGTTATTTCTAATATCTCTTTTTGTGCTTCAACATGCCAATCTCCGTATCCAACGCTATATCGCTTTTTTGAAATAAAACCGGCTTTTATAATACCTTGAGAAATTCTTTTTTCAACAGCCTCAGCCATATATTCCGCCATCCAGTTTCCAACATGTTCCAGAAAAAACGAGCCTGACTGGTCATCCTTTGCCATTTCAACCGCATGGTTTTCTAACTCAGGTCCGATGGTCGACACAAAAAGTGAACAATATTCGCAATTTTTTAATATTTCTGCCACCTTTTTGCCGTTAACGAGGGTTTCACTTTTGTCCAGGACAACTTTACTTTCAAATACGTTTTTTATTTGAAACGTATTATAGCAGGCCTTCCCATGGACTAGCCCATACGCTATTTCAATAACGTTTTTCAATTCTTCCCCAAGTTTTTTTTCATTCAGATCTTTCAGGTTTTTTTTTACCGGTATTCGCAATTCTCTTAATACCCTCTTTTCATCAATCTCAAAGGGAATATTCGCTAGCACAGAAACATGATTCAGGCTTTTAATCATAAACTTGACAACTTTAATAAGAAATATTATAAATTTAAAATGGAAATCAAATAAAATTAAACCTTTTACCACAAAGATTATTAAGCTTAAACCTTTATTGTAATATTATTTTCAGATATAATATAGTCTATATTAGACTTTTGTTTTTTCTTAAAGGAATAATGATATGGCAGAAAATGATAAGATAGATATTACTCAACAACAGAAAACACATTTTGATGAAGAAAAAGGAATCAAAATAATTAAATATGCACTGCTTGGAATTGGATCTATTTCCTTTATTGTTGGTCTGATTAGGCAATGGCCTGTATTAGGAAAAGGGTATATGGCCTTTATTGAAGGAAATGGATACATGGCATTAATTATGGGTCTTATTATCATAATCCTGGGATTTTCAGTTAGGCTGTTTGTTATTAATGATGCAGAATAAATAAAAAAGAAAAATTATTTTGGAGATTTGATTATGAGTGAAAAAGAAAATAAAAAAGGAGCAAATTTTAAAGTTACCGACCGGAGATTATCATTTGACGATGACGAACCTGCGAAGACAAAAGATGAAACAAAGCCATCTCCCGAGCCAGAAGTAAAAAAAGAGGAACTAAAAGAAAATATATTGGGAAATAACATATCAGAAAGTAAAACTGCGGAGAAAACAAAAAAAGAAGAAAAACAGGATAAAGAACCACTCCCTAAAATTAATTTGGCCACTTTTATCCTCTCCATGAGCAGTTCAGCTATCTTTCACATCGGAGAAATTCCCAACCCGGAGACTGGGAAAACTGAAAAAAATCTAGCCCTTGCCAAACAATCCATCGATATCATAGAAATGCTGAAAGAGAAAACAAAAGGCAATCTGGACTCAGATGAAGAAAAACTTTTAGACCATGTCTTGTACGACTTGCGTTTAAAATATGTTGAAGCATTAAAATCCTGATTTTGCAAGCTTCCTTTTTTATCATTAATTGCTGCCGGTAAAACTTCAATAAAAAATTTCGGAACACCTTTTTAAACTCTATTTTTTATGATTAGAACCTCCTTATCCAGACTGTCCGAAAAGTGTCATTCCTAACTTGATCTGAAATCTCAAAGCTCCACAATAGAAAAAAAATTTTTTTGAACAAAAGGTAAATTTGTTGTATCTGAGGAGTCGTAGGGAAAATTTTATACTTCCAATAATAATCTCCGCTCTCTCAAAAAAGAAAAGCTAAAATACTTCAGTTCATTAAGAAATAACGAGGTAAAAAACTGAATTATCAAAATGTTAAGAATAATATCGAAGAAGAGTTAGTACTTTTATCAAATGTCATTGCTGTTAATTATTTTTAACACTGCTTCAGTCAATGTTTTTGCGGCTTTATAGAAGTTTTTTTTAAATTCTAGTACACGGGGGATAAGAAAAGGGTGAGATAATACGTAGTAACCTGCCGCTAATCGGTTTATTTCCCCCTTTTTATTGGTAAGCTTGTTTGTTTGAAAAATAGCATGAGATACTTCATCAGAAACAGCCCTGAGTGAAAAAAACGGCACATCATTCCGCGCTGCAATTTTAGCAATGGAAGCGGTTTCCATCTCCACCCCTGATACAGGGTAATTTTTACCCAACCATTCTTTAAACTTTACCGAATCAGCAACTCTATTGACGGAAATAATATTACCTGTTTTAAATTTTGTTTTATTTTCAGTTAATATTTTTTTTATTCTATCTCTATCATCACTAAGATTAGCAACGAGAGAAAGAGAAACCTTTTTAAAACGAAAGAGGGATTCTTCATCTTCACAACAATAAATTTTTTCGGGTAAAATTAAATCCGATATTATTAACTCAGGAACCAGCCCACCCGCAAAACCTATAGAAATAATTGATTTTATGTTGAATCTCTTTACAGCGTCAGAAACTGCTCTTTGCGCCGGGGACTGACCAACTCCTGAACGAACAATAAGTATCTCCTTACTTTTGATTAGTCCTTTATAAAAAGTAGCAGCACCAATATGTTTTTTTTCCTTAATGGTGATATGTTGTTTGATTCCAGAAACTTCTTCCTTAACTGCTCCAATAATACAAATCATATTGCTCTGCTTACGGATATTAGCGGATCAAACTTTGGAAAGTGTTATTACGTTACCCACCAGCGTCAACTCAAAAATTTTTATGCTGAAAGTTAACCACTGCTTATTTGGAGGAAATCTTCGGAGATAACGGTTTTTTAAAAGATCAAACCGTTTTTTTTAAGCCATTTTTTACCGTCAAAATTTTTAACCAGAAATTCTTGAAAGGCAATTTCATTAGTATCTAATTCTTTCCCATCAATAAACTGCCTTTCGTCCTTCTTTTTCTTCTTCTGATACTCTTTTATAATATCTGAATTATCTCGATCAGCATCTGAAATATTTGGCAGGTTTTCTAACTTTAAAACCATGACCATCAGGGCATGCGGCAAAATTAACTCTTTTTCGCGAAATTTTTCAATTATTTTTTTTACATTTTTTGAATTAAAAATTGCTTCTGCAATCGCTCTTGAAAGTTTTTCTAACTCTTCCTCCGGAATATTTTTCTCAGACACTATTTTCTCCTTTATAATTATCAGCAGTTCAAAAAGTATATTTTATAATATTAATACTATATTCTGTCAAGCTAATTATTTAATTTAAATTGATCTAAAAATACTAATCAAACTCGTACCCCCCTCCATTTTCCTGTAGTTCATCATCATTTTGAATTAAAAAAAATTCATAACTACTTTTCAAAACATGCTGATCAGCAAAAATGCTGTCATCTTCTTCTTCCGGAATAGTGGCCTCTACATCCATCATTCCCATTTTTTTCATTAGAACTGTCCTCGCTATATCTTCCCTTGCAATCTTCACCGCATTGGAAACGCGCATAGAATGAAACTGGGTCATAAAAATGTTTTGCAATTTTTCATTTTCATATTTATCAAAAGAAATCTGAACACCTTCTGGGAGATCAAATTTATCGGATGAGACAGGAACATTTTTATCAATTTTTACAGCAGTCACGACACTTTTATCATCATATTTAGATTTTCTAGTTCGCTTGAGCGGAATGTTTACTCCAGGCCATATGAGCGCCCTAACCTCAAATATTTCTATGAGATCACAATTAATCCCAATTATTTTCTTATGTAAAGGCGCTCTTTTTCCATGGATATTTCCTATAACTGCCACACCAAGTTCCTTTACATTTTTTTTTACAATATTTTTTTCTTTTTCAGATAAACGGTCAAACTCTTTTATCAGTTCATTTTTTAAGTTCCTTTGTTTAGTACCCGATTTATTTAAAAGGTCAATATTATAAATATATTCCGGAGTGGTTAAAATTAAAACATTTTTAGGTTTCATTTTACCGAGGTATGAGTATTGCGTATTAATGTAAAGCGCTTGATAATCAGAATTTACATACAATGTCTCTTTTCCATTTTCATACCCGGTTACCTTATAATGAATAATTGCTGTCTCAAAAGGGTAGTGGTTTTTATATGGATTTTCTACGGCATCTGAGCTGTTTGATATAAAAAGCAGAAATATTGATATGCAAAAGAAAGGGATAATAGCTTTTGAAATTTTAGTAAAGCATACTATCGTCATTGGTACACTAGTTATTAGTCATTAGTTCATTTATTGTAGGTTTTTAGCTAACTACATGTAGCTAATAAGCACTGACTAACGACCACGTCTATCCACCTGATAAAGGAGGGAGGATAGCGATTTCATCATTTGGTTTTAAGATAGTATCCAGATTAGCAATTTCTTCGTTCACAGCAAATAGAAAAGAATGCGCTTCCAAAAATTTTGCCAGGATATTATTTTCTAATTTTAAACGATTAAGTAAAGACTGCAGAGTCACATCATCTTCCAACTCAAACTCTTCTTCATCTTTCCCTAATTTATCTTTAATTGACGCGAAATATAAAACTTTAACTTTCACAAAATTGTCTTGTCAAGCAGATTGAAAATCGTAAACGTGAACTTTTGTTTTAAATTAATCGACTTTGGAGAAACTTTTTCAGACTAGATTAGCTGGATTAACCAGTTATGGTCCGGCAAACTCACCATGATAGTAATTGTCGGGCTAAGCATGTTGAAGTCCAATGAATCCTTTTATCCTATCAAAAAAAAATAAACTCCAGTACGACAAAGGATTTTTCAGTACCGACTCTACGCAAGGTTTTGAAATCTAATTGATATCCGCCTTAATATCATTCAGGTTCAATTTGCTACCATCCTGGAAGTGATATGTATAACCTTTCTTTCTTGTACCTGTCATAGGTTTAGCTTTCCAACCTATTTTACCGCTCTCGGCATTTTTTATTACCCATTGCTCTATAACAAGGTTCTTTGTATAAGTTACTCCAGGGTCTTTTGTTAACCTGTCTTTTCTTTTCTCTATCACTTGATCCTTGTTGTCCGCATTTCTATACTTTTCAATGTTATGAACCTTCTTTTTTCTTTCTTCAAAGTTGAATTTATACTTATCATCGAGAGATGGTTGAAAAGGTGTATTTTGATGTTCGTGACATCTTTTGCAGACATTTCCCGTGTTATTATCATACCTTTTATTAAGTTTCTCTGCCTGCGCGGAGGTAAAGTCGCCCTCTGTGTTTTTCATAAGCACTCTAAACTGAGACCCTCCTCTAACGCTGTGACACATTTCACAACCTACCTGCTCAAGGCTGGGTTCTTCAGGATCTATGGCAGTCTTCTTCTTTATCTTTCCTTTTTTGGTCTTTGTGTCCTTAAACCTAAAACCACCACTCTGTCCGAAACCTGTAGTATGGCACCTCAGGCATAGAGGTTCTGACGTAAAATCAGCTTTTGTTACATCCAGTCCGTCTACATAGGCCTGGTCCCTGCCCCCAAACTTCACTAACTTTTCCTTAATTAATGCCTCTGCCTTCTTTTTTGCATCTGTCCTTTCCCCCGGTTTCAATAGGTTGTATGTTTTCCCATGGCCGGAGTTCATCCATGCTTGGTACCAAGGATCATGACAACTTCCATCACATTTAGCAGCACCCACAAATTTAGGGGTTTTGGGTATCTTTTTTTTCTTGGCTGCATCAGCAGTTAAAACAGTTAACGCCAAGCAAACAAAAGGAACAAAAATAAATAACAATAACATCCTTGCTCTTTTCATAGATATCTCCTGTTTTAAGTGTCTATTTTAATGACTTCAGATAGTAAGTTATATTGAATGCTACTTTGTCTTTGAACCCGTAATTAGGCATTTTAACATGTTTAATCATACGCTGAGGGTTTAAGAAAAACTTATACATCCAAGCGGGGTTAAGTCTCGCGCCTATATGTGTCAGATCCGGTCCGACTGTTCCCCCTTTTTCACCAATTTTGTGACAACCCGAGCATCCGGTTTTTTTATATGCTTTTTTGCCCATTAACATGGCTCTCTTATTCTTCTTTTTAAACTTCTCTGAGCCAGCTTTCATGCTCTTGCCCTCTAATCTCTCCGGTTTTATTTTCATCTCCTTTGTAAAATCAATATCTCCGGTGTCATGTGAATGAAGCGTTCTGATAAAGGCAATGATCTGCCAAATTTCTTTTTCAGAGAGAGTATACTTATAGAGGGGCATGCGGGTTGATTTTTCAATGGCGCCTCCTCCCAAACTTAGAACTTTATAGAGGTCTTCATTCTTCTGTTTTCCAAGGTAGACTTCTTTGCTATCCGTCAGGTCTCTTGGTGTAGGGTCCAGGTTAAGCGAGTTAAAGCCGTCTCCCATACCTTTTTCCCCGTGGCAAGACGAGCAATAATATCCAAAAAGCTTGCGCCCTTGCCCAACGTTTTCATCTTCCAACAAAGCACACCCACCGGCAAACATTAATAAAAATATAGATGATATTCCAAATAAAATAATCTTATTTATTTTCATAAACCTGCCTCTTTATTTCTTTTTTCTAATCAATTTAATGAGAGAAAATTCAAACGCGGCAACAATAATAATTGCCAGTAAAGGATAATAGTAAACTGTCTTTGGAATTTGTGCTTCAAGGATAAGGAAATACCAGGCAGATATTGACCGCTTTGTCCCGGTCTCCTCATTGCTGCCCTCCCAGGCAGAGAAGGCGACAGGGATGAATTTTCCCGGCTCAAATTGGGCGTCCTTTTTATCATCTGTTTTCAAAGACCGTTTAATTAGAAGCCTGTATTCTCCATTATCGTATACAACAGCGCCCTTTGCATTCTGGTTACCTTCCTTCTGTGCAACCATTCTTTTCATTCCCGTGGCGTTTATCTCTGTAATACTCCCCTCTTTATGAGCGCTCCATTGCAATAAATAAGCAGGGTTTTCCGGATCACCATTAAGAAAATAGGGTTTTCGCCCATCCGGATTTTGTGGAAGTTGGAGAGCTATGGCGTCTTTAAAGGAATCATCATCAGTCAATTCAGATGGATCATGCCATATCAGTAAAAAAGCTATCTCATCCTGGTTGTAAATGGCTTTCATTTGCACAAAATCAATCTTCGGCTTAAACATCCGTGGATCAACAATAACCTGCCCTGCCATGGGATATTGACCCATAGGAACACTATTCCATACTTCATCATCAGGGCCTTCCGGCAATTCCCCTTGAATGAGTTTTACTTGATAGGACGCCGTCGGTATTGGTTCTTCCGGAGATGAAAGGGAAAGTACATAATTGGCCAAATGCCAGGTTTGTTCCTCATCCAGATCTTCAGCAAAAGAAGGCATTGGCGTTCCCTCAACACCTATTCTTATGGTATAGTAAATATCCCGTGGGCCAGTGCCTCTTTTGAATGTCCATCTTTTCGTAAGATCCCTTGGAAATATTGGGGTTTCCCAGTCTGTCTCCAGATCCAGGGCAAGATCCCCATTGCCTCTTCCAGCATCTCCATGGCACGAATTGCATTGGATACCATCCTTAGAAAATAATTCTTTCCCTTTTTCAATACTTTCCGGAGATGAAGGTATGGGCGTGCCCACTTTAATTGGCGCCGGGGCCTTACCTTCCTTAAACCTATCTGAAAAGGATTTAACATAATAGACCAGTCCCCATCTCACATCACTAGGAAGTTCAGCCCATTCTCGCATAGAAGTGCCGGGAATCCCTCTGGTGATTACATTAAATATATCTTGATCTGTGGCAAGCTCGTCCCTTGCAGTAGTTTTTATCTTAAATACCCCTAAAGTGAAATCCCTGGGTTCCGGATATAATCTTTCGCTTGCCGGAGCTACTGCATCGCCTTTTTCCCCATGGCAATTGATGCAATTTTTTTCATAAGTTTTCTTTCCTTTAGCTATAATTTCCGGGCTTTCGGCGACCACAGCTTCTTTCTTTTCTTCCTGAGCCAATACTTTACCACCCATAAAAGCAAAGATGAATAGAGCAGAGATTACAATATTAAAGCATTTTCTTGTTAAACTTATTTTTTGTCGCATAACATCCCAAAAAAATATAAATTATTCTTAACAGTAATCAATCACAAATTAAAATTTACTATAACTATTCCCAGGTTCGGGGTTTGTTTCCAGTCGCATCATAAAGATAAAGGATTGCCTGCCATATCTCCTCATCAGTCAGCATATTTTTCCATATTGGCATTGCTGAATCCCATGGCGTTGCCTCAGGAGGCAGACCCGGGCCTCCGGTGGAAGCCCTCCAGAAAACAAAGGATTCCTGCAGCATACCAATTGTTGTTTCATCAAAAGTCGCGGGAGCGGGATTAAAGGCATGGGCAAAATGTCCTTTTCCATGCCATTTATCACCATGGCAATAATGACAGTTTTCATAATATATACGCGCCCCTGCCTTGATGTGATTAGGAAGGTTTTCCTCATCATCTCGCAATGGATTGTAGAACGAAGCCACTTCAGGGGGTGGCGCCGGATGGATAACCCGCATGGTAATAGGAGGTTCAAATCTAGGCATTTCCCCCTGATAAACCCCATAGGCGACATAAAGAGGAATAAAGACCAAAAACGCCCATCGGGCCACTATCCACGGCTGCGCACGATCCGTATCTCCGCGCAAAAACCAAAGGATCGGTTCTATAAACCCTACTATTGTATGTTCATAAATAGAGACAGCCAACAGCACCCCGACTGTAACCGTAAACATGTACATGTACATTATACTTGCCGGCAGCGGTATACCGATATAGGCGAAGAAAATTTTTAGGAACGCATAGATTCCGATCCAGACGATAGCCGCCTTGGCCGGTACCGGAATCCCTTTTTTTCTTTTACCCTGTAACTCTTCGTTCTTATCTGCCATAAATAACCTTTTCTTAATAAATTTACCCTAAATAGCTGGGCTATAATTTTAGTAAATCCCCATGATTACAGAAATGATAGCGCCGCCGAGCAAAGGGATAACGATAAAAGCGGTTATGGGCGTCAACCGCTTGAGAACCCAGTTGAACACGTTAGCTCCCTTTCTGTAAAACCAATCTGTATCAAGATTGGTAGCCCTTATTTCCGATGGATATATTCCGGATAATATGAGGAGACAGAAAGCCAACGCGGAGAAAAAAAGCAACTGCAACATGTCCACAACATGGCCTGCCGTGTAGGGCACATAATCAACCGGATATGGAAGAATACTATAGAGTGTTCCGGGAAATATGCCTATAAAGATGCATAAAAAGGCAGCAATCCCCATGGCGAGCAGCATATTAAGGGGAGGCTCTTTTGTCCTAATGCCTGAATCATGGGAAAAGAAAGCAAAGAAAGGGATCTTGATACCTGAGTGATGGAAAACACCTGCTGAAGCAAATAGCAAAACAATCCACACAGCAACTATGCCCTCATGGCCTGACGCGCTCACAATCATAGATTTCGTTACAAAACCACTGGTAAAAGGAACTCCGGAAATGGATGCGGCGCCTATTATGCAAAATAAAGCGGTAAGGGGCATGGTTTTGTATAACCCCCCCAGGTCCGTGGCATTGATCTTTCCTGTCTGATGCAAAACAGCCCCCATAGACATAAAAAGTAAGGCTTTATACAGAATATGGGCAAATGCATGGCTAACAGTACCATTAAGAGACAACTCTGTCCCAATTCCGATGCCGACCACCATGAATCCAACCTGGTTAATAAGGCTGTAAGAAAGTACCCTACGCAGGTTATTTTCTATAACAGCATAAAAAATAGGGAATGCCGTCATCATCGCTCCAATCCATATCAGCGCCTCGGTGCCGGGGAATGACCTTGCCAGCACGTATACTGCTGACTTGGTAGTAAACGCGCTTAAAAATACCGTCCCTGTAATGGTGGACTCCGGATAAGCGTCTGGAAGCCATGCATGGATAATGGGGAAAACGCAATTTACACCGAATCCGAGCAATATGAAATAAGATCCCAATCCATTTAAGCCTATAACCCCAAACTCGATAGAACCCGTCTGATACACATGGATGATTATACCTATGAGAAGAGAAAGACCTCCAAAGAGATGGACCAAAAAATATCTCAATCCTGCTGTATAAGACGCCTCTGTGCCTCTCGCCCAGATAAGATATGTGGAAGCTATAGTCATAATCTCCCAGAATATGAAGAGAGAGAGCATGTCTCCCGCAAAAACAACACCCAAAGCACTTCCGGCATAAAGAAGGGCTGCAATATGCTGTCCATCATCTTTGACACGAAGAGCGTAAAGGGCTCCTATAAAAGATACAATCGTAAATATGTATCCAAAAACCATACTAAGCTTGTCAACCTTGCCAAAAATAATCTTATAGTCTAAAAAGTTTACGATCCAGTATGTGCCTTCAGGCATAATAAAGAGATTTAATAACCCTATCGCTGGAACTATAAGTAGCCAATTCTGTTTTGCCTTTCCTTTTAGAAAAGGGACAAATAACGCGCCGATGATAAATATCACTGCAGGGTTAATCATAGTAATCCTCTCCCCTTTTAACAAATTTGCGCAATATATGCTTTGCTGCTAAAACGAGTAAAACGCAGGCAATAAATCCAAATGCCCCATAAAAGGATGGAAACTTTTCCCATGAAAAATCGGGATGTTTCAAGTGCATTAGAGTGAGAAAAAGGTCCACAACAATGAGTACTACAAGGGATATATAAAAACCCATCAAGAATCTTTTTACATTTTTTGGTTTATCAAAAAAATGTTCTTTTTCCATTTCAATCTCCTCTTATCCTAAGGCAGATCCTATGACAAAGATTATAAAAAGGTATGTAGCCGTAACTGATAAAACGATGTTGAAAATTTTGCCGTATCCAGGTTCAGGATCATGTTTAAGCTCACTTATCTCTTTTATCTCTTCTTCCATCTTAACCTCCTCCTGTTACACTTGGTAGAACCATTCTGGCAAGGTCAAGGAAGAACGATGGCGCTAAAAATAAAGCCACTACTGCTACAGCCGTAAGCATCAATGGCACTACCACAGTGGCCGGGGCCTCCTGTCTTTCAACCTTCTCGCCCGACGGTAAATCCCTAAAATATGCCGCATACACGATTGGCAGAAAATAACACGCGTTCAGAATTGAGCTTGTGACAAGGACAGCTATCACCCAGTACTGTTCTGCTTCTATTGAACCAAAGAGCAAATACCATTTGCTTATGAAGCCTGCAAAGGGTGGAAAGGCTATCAGGGAAAGGGAGCCTATGGTGAAGGCCGCCATTGTAAAGGGCATCTTTTTCCCAATGCCATTCAGTTCACTCACCTTGGTCTTTCCCGACGCCACATAGATCGCCCCCGCGCAAAAGAACAGTGTAATCTTTGAAAAGGCATGATTGGCGATGTGCATTACCCCGCCTGTTACACCGGCCGTTGTCAACAATGCCATCCCGAGGATGATATAAGAAAGTTGGCTTACTGTAGAATAGGCAAGCCTGGCCTTTAGGTTATCCTTCGTCAGGGCCACTACCGAAGCTGCGACTATCGTAAAGCATACAATGAAGATCACAGGACCTCCTACATCAAGTTGTTTTAGCGTCTCCAGCCCAAAGGTGTCTAAGCCCACGCGGAATAAAGTGAAGACACCTACCTTTACAACCGCAACGGCATGCAATAAAGCACTCACCGGGGTAGGAGCGATCATGGCAGCAGGCAGCCAAGGATGCAAAGGCATGATCGCCGCCTTAGCGCCAACACCCACAAGAAATAGAAAAAAGGTGATGGTGAGCAGGGTCTGATCCACGTCAGCGGGGAAGACACCGCCTTGTTTAAAATCCAGAGTATCGGAAAGACCGTAGCTCAAAAAGATCGCGAGCAAGAATAGTTTTGCCATCCCAAAGAGATAAAAAACATACTTGTTCGCCTTGTGATACGCCTCTTCGGTCTCTGAATGTGCCACCAAGGGATAAGCACAAACGCCGACAAGCTCGTAAGCGAGGTAAAGGGTCAGCAAATTGGCAGCAAAGGCCACCCCAATAGTGGCCGATAAAGTGAGCGCAAAACAGATATAGTAGCGGGTCTGCGCGTGCTCCTTGAGGGAGCGCATGTAGCCGATGGAGTAAAAGGTGGTCAGGATCCACAAAAAAGAGGCTGTGATAGCAAATAAAAGCCCCATGGCATCTACCTTAAACGCAATGGAGACACCAGAAGTAATAGAAAATAAAGTATAGTTAAGTGTATTTCCGGCAAGTACCGGGGGAATCATGTGGAGAACAAAGAGAAACATCAGGGTCGCCGCCGCCACCGACCAGGCCTCACGGGCATTGGGAGAATTGCGGTTTATCGCGATGGGGACAACCGCGAATAAAGAGACGGCCACAGCTAAGAATGGCATAACGGACTCAACTTGCATCGCTGACAGCCTCCTCTACAGTTGGTGGTATAAGTTCCTTCTTCACTTCATCAGAATCTGAAGGCGCAACGGTTGCCGGTACATCCGGTTTCTTTGCTTCATCAGGTTTCGCAACAGCTGCCGGTATAGTTTTCGGTTTCACTTCCTCAGACGCTGTTTCCAGCGGAAGCGCCTTCACTTCCTCTACATCTACTGTGACCTCTCCCCCTAGACTCTGGATAAAAGACACAACCATATAGAGCTCTTGCATAGAAAGACCGATAGGAGGTTTGTTAATTACAGGCATCTCTGCCGCGAAGGGTCTTGGAATATTTCCAGTATAATCTCTATAAAAATAGTTTTTTGGATGGAGGAGTGAATCTATAATAAATTCTTTTGTCAGCCTTCCACCTATACCGCCCAGAATGGGAGCGCGAGCGCCATGAGTCGCTTCTATAGTATGGCAGAGCGAGCATTTACCCTTTCCAAAGAAAAGTTTCTTCCCCTGCTGAACCAGATCTGCCCTGCTATTGATCAGCGATAAATCGAATTTCTCCTTCTTAGGCGGATGAGATTCCAGCTGCGGGACCGAATAGGACATATAGACGTAAGCCAGCAGAAGCACAACAGCTGTCCCAAGGACCTTCAAGTATTCGATATATCCTTTCGACTGCCGCCCGGACGCCGGTACAGCCGGCTTTTCCACAAGGGAGACAATCCAATGATATAAGGGCGTGAAAAAGAAGTACTGTGTGGAGAAGGCAGGTTGACGCGTAGTGTTGAAGGTAGTCCAAACGACTAAGCCCACCAGGAAAAAATACAGAGCTGTGCACACCGCCGCCATGGCGAGAGCCTGTCCCAAAGCAGGGGAAAAAGCATGCGGGGTGGTGTCCTCCAATACCCCATAGATATGCCAGTGGACACGAGAGGCCGAGCGGGCATATCCCATCATTGACATCGTGAAGACAATTGTTATGGCATTGATGACCAGAACATGCTGGGATCTCACCGGCATCCTGCCCCAGATCATCGTAGAGGTTTCTTTGGCGCCCTTAAGCATTCTCGCCACAACCGGAGTGACCGTTATCAGCACAAACAGTACTATTAGAACCTGCCATACGGAGAACTTATTTATCCTGATAATGGCCGGAACAAAGTAGCCCCAGACCCCAAGTACGATCAAAGCCACGAAGGCCACCGCAAAAAGCAATATAATTAAATAGTTGGCCACCTTCGCCCATCCCACCGTCGGCTGCTGCCCTGCGCGCCAGTAAATGAGAAAGCTTATAAAGGAAACCAAAATCATCACATTCACAGCCGTCATTTTAGCCGACATAACCCCCAGGACACCCAGTATGGGATGATGCGCTCCGCCCATCGCACGGGCCTCCTCAAGGCTCGCCACCAGACTGTGGGGTGTCAGCCATACCATAAAACACATCAAGATCACCACGAGCATCCCCATCATGGTCTTCATGTATTTTTCGGCACCCTTTTCCGTTCTGTAGGCCAGACCCAGCCAGAAGTAGTAATTGGCTCCCAGGAAAAGAACGCCAATCAGAACAGCCTGGATGATAAATAACCAGGATAGAAATCCGCCCATCAAGGTGATCCCCATTTGTTGACTATAGATATAGATTTCTCGTGCCAACCAGTATCCGGCAAAGGGAAGCGTAAGCAAACCGAACATCCCGATAAAGTTTCCGATGTACCCCATCCAGTCGTAATGGGCCCGTTCTTCTTCTGTCTTGGCCCCCAGGTAACGGACGCCCGCATAAGCGCCGACAAGAAACCCGCCCAGTACGATGTTGGCAACAAACCGGTGGATATTAACTGGCATCCAAGTCATGTTATTTGTTGCTGCCCAGGCCTTCTCCAAGGCGCTCGCACCCTCTGCTATAACCACTGGGCTGGCCTGGAATGTGGCCCAGGAATTGGGCGTCGCCATGACGAGAAGCGCAACAAGGTTTAGCAGGAAGCCGTAAAACAGGTGCAGACCCTGCCGTTTTTTCAATTTTTCAAACCCGGACCAGTAGAGGTAGAGGATGACCATGGACGCGGCAAACAGGAACACATAAAAATAATAGGTGGGCCAAAAGACCTCCGTGATGTATCTCACGAGCTTGGGATAGAGAGCGAGGAGGAAAAGGAGAAGGAGGGACCCAAGAATCGCGGTCATTTCAAAAGCGGCCACGATCAGGTTCGTAAACTCATTCGCTAACTTGATATACCGCTCTTCCTTTCCCATGACCCCGATGATATGGCAGATCCAGGCAAAGACCGGCACCCCTAAAACAAACCCGCCAGCGAGAAGATGGAGCTGTGCGATTATCCAGATAAGATTGCGGCTCCCTATTATGGGAACTTCTCGGTAATCCACTTTTGCGGCCTTTTCTGCCGCTAAGAGTTCCGGAGCAAAAATGAGAACCGAAGAAAAGGCCACTACTATGAGAGCTAAGAACTTTAGGATATCTCGGTGCACAGGAGACTGTCCGAGAATTGTGATTCCGGACCTGATCCAAAGTCTTATATTGTTATGTACTCCTATAGGCCTTTCCACGTTCCTCCTACTTATAATCGATTACCACTAACTAGACTAGATGTTTTTTATTTTCGCACCGAAACATTCGGTGCACTATAAAAGCAATGACACAGTTCACTGCGCATTCACACTAAATACTATTTAAACGATAACAGAAAAGGTTTTTTTACTCTGGTATGCTTCTGCAATCGGTCGTTATCCCATGTTGCCACACCAAAGTAATAAGACTTTCCTGTATCAAATTGAACGTCGTTTTTTGCGTCTCCGGTTTTAAGCTTTCTGCCAAATTCTAAAGTCCAGGCTGCCTCTTCCTCATCGTATTTTCCAGCGGCATTAACATCACCGCCGCTTCCTTTTGGTCTGGATAAAAGCCACCCCGGGATTGTATCTCCTTTTTTAATTTTGGACATATCCAGAGCAACTTCATCGCCTTTTATAAGGAAAGGTTTGTTCGGCCCGCCCTTAGGCATCCATTTTGGTTTATCACCCTCCTTGTTTTGTACGTAACCTAAAGCCTCGTCCCCTTTTTGCGCGGCGGCAACTCTCTTTGGCTTATCCGCCTCTTCCGCTACAGTTTGATTGGTAGAATCCTGATACCAGTCATCCGCGTATTTCAAGGGATCTGTGAGTGCGGATTTCCAGAGCCAGATATCGGTTTTCTGTCCTGAGTCGAGAAGATACATCTTATCTTCTTTCTCGGGTGAGTGGCAGATTGTAGCGCATCCCTTTTGCTCGAAGGAAAAATCCTTCCCTTTTATATTTTTCTTAATTTGAGCAGCGTCTGTTATAGGCCATTGGAAACCAAATCGGTCTGTATCCGCATCCCATGCCTCGTCCACTCTATCTTCCTTTTTAACAGTCCACTTGCTGCCGTCATAGACCCACTGATCCATATTTATGGAGTGATCCAAATCTCCAACCACCGTGATAAGAAAAAAAATCTCACTATCGGTATGAACGGATTTTATAGATATCTCAGGACCGTCTTCAGCCTCAACGGCTACATTTTTAGCACTTTCCCACTGCGCGTCTCCACCACTACCGTCGATTTTTGGAGCAGCACCTACCTTTGAAGATACCAAATCGTGAGTGTCTGCAGCGTAAAGCGGCTGCGCTAAAAAGCAAGCAATAATCGCAATAAAAAAAATAACCTTCATTGAATTTCCCATGAAACCAACCTCCTCATTCATTAAAGTTAAAGGCCAACACCATACCAAAATATTTTCAATTCCACAATAGTTTTTTTCTTTTTTTTTCTTATTTCAAAGACGACAAATATTTAACCAGAATTACTCCAGTTCTTTCGTCTATATTAAATGCAGGCATTTGTGAGTCGGTGTTAACTGATAGAGGGTCTTTGATAATCTGCCACATCTTATGGGCGTCATATTTCAATCCAACTGTTGATAAATCACCCCCTGAGGAACCGCCGTTTTCTTTTATCGCGTGACATCCCGAACAGCCATATTTTTTATAAACTTTTTTTCCCATCAGTTTATCCCTTTTACTGGTTTTGCCCGTTTCTATTTTATTGACAACAATACTTTCTTTTGTCCTTTTTGCTTTGGAAAAATCCAAAGGAGGCGCGTCGTGTTTATGAAGAGTCCTAATATAAGCTGCTACGGTGTGGATTTGATAGTCAGAAAGCGTAGATTTAAACTGTGGCATCAGGGCTGATTTATCTATCCCCAACCCTCCCTCTGCAATCGCTTGAATTAAATAAGTATTATCTTTCGTCTTCATGTAAGGCTTTTCAATGTCACACAAATCCCTGGGCTGCGGATCCATTTCCGCGGCCTTAACATTTGGCCCATCACCCAGCCCCTTCTCCCCATGGCACTGCGCGCAATATCGCATAAAAAGTTGCTTCCCCATGGCTTCCTCCTTTTCACCGGCAAAAGAAAAAAGTGGTTGAAAAAGCGCCAGCATCAAAATAATAATTGAACTTAAAATTCTCATCCTGATCTCCTCCTTAAAAAACATTAATAAAATAATTTTTTAGTTGTTTGTTACTCTTTTTTTGTTTTAACGAATAACCACTAATTTATAACTTTAACACTCTGAAAACCTTCGTTTATCTCTATCCAAATTGTACTATGCCGCTTTCCGATATATTTCCATCAATGCAGCCATAGCTATCCAATGATTTGCCTGCTGTTTGTTATTTTTTATGACGTCAATTAATTGGTCCACAATTTCTGGCTTCCCAATACTTTTCAAAGATTTAGCTATCTCATCCCGCAATTCCCCGAAATTCTCATAATCATATAGTGAACCCAATAAAAGTTCTATTGCTTTACCCTCTTTAAACTTACCGAGATTTACAACAGCCTGCCTTCTCACCTCTCTTGATTCGTCCTTCAATGCTTCTAGAAATGTTTCTAAAGCTTTTGGAGTACCGATTTGTCCAAGAGAGCTAACTGCTGTTTCACGAATAAATGGATCTTCATCCTCTTTTAAAATTTTACAAAGCGGCTCAATTGCATCTTCATTTTTAATTTTCCCCAGAGCTTCTAAAGCGGCAAGCCTTAGTTCTCGTTGTTCGTGATTAAGGAATGGCTCAATATTTATAAATAACTCTTTTTTCTGCATATTTCCAAGCGAGATAATCGCCTCTATTACTAAATCCAGATCATCGTTATCCAGTAGAGAAATTAAGACATCAATGGACTCGGGAATTGAAATATTTCCAAGAACCCTTGCCGCAAATGTTTTTTTATACTTTTCCTGAACAATTTTTATGCCCTCATCCTCTGCCTTATCTTCAGCCACTTCAGCCTTTTCATCAGCGCAATTATCATCTATTGTCTGGTCTTTTTCTGCTATTTCTTTCTCCTCAGCAGCATGTTCATCTTTCTCCTCTTTAGAAGCAGGAAATATATTTGCCATAAGGGGATCTACTAATTTTTCATGCCTAACCTCAGGAATCACTTCACCATTGGTTTTAATGTCGGATTCTTTGTTTTCCCGGGTTTTATCTTTATCATTCTCAGAGTTTGTCTCGTTAGAAAGATGCTCTACTTGGTTTACCTCTTTTTTATTGGAATCGTTTTCATTTTGAACTTCATCTTCATCTTCATCTTTTTTCTCTTCAGGTTCATCAAATACTGAAATAATAATGGATCTAGCTTCCGGCAACCCAACCTTTTCCAAGGCAACCATAGCTGACAGAATAATCTCTTTTTCATTACTCTCAATACTCTTTTTTAAAACCTCCAGTATTTCAGGGCCTCCAATTCTTGTGACAGCATGAATTGCGGTAATACGGGTGTATGCTTCCTTTTTAATGTCTTCTATAATGATATAAAGCGGTTCTAATGCCTTTTTATCCCCAATTCTTCCTAAAGATCTAATGACTTCACACTGAACAGATTCATCCGA
The DNA here is from genome assembly GCA_913051775.1 of uncultured Nitrospirota bacterium. Taxonomy (GTDB): domain Bacteria; phylum Nitrospinota; class Nitrospinia; order CAJXCL01; family CAJXCL01; genus CAJXCL01. Next base: position 34,621 of record CAJXCL010000012.1, read on the forward strand.
TTTTTTTAATAACTCCAGGAGAGGGTCAACCGCCTCACTGGTTCGCAAGCTTCCCAGAACTTCAGCGGCTTTTTTTCGTACATTTCTAACAGGATCCTTTAGCATAGGAAGAAGATGCTCAATTACCCTGGGATTGTCAATTTGTGCAAACAAACCTACAACTTCAGCCCTCACCTCTTGATCCTGATCCTTCAATAAGAGAGCAAGGGGAACAAGGATATTTTGAGGGTCCCCAATTTTTACCAGAGATCCGGCAGCGCTAATCCGTACATCTGCATTCTTATCAAGCAGCGTGTTCGTCAAGACCTCAACGGCCTTTGGGTGGTCTACATCTCCAAGAAGACCTGCAATGCGCTTTCGGAGGAGATCATCGGAATCCTTGAGTAATTTAATTAATATATCCACAGCCGCCTCATCTTTTATGCTGATAAGGGCGCGAAAAATATCATGGCTAATATCCTGGGCAAATTCATCTGTAAGATATTTAACCAGAGGGTCTACGGCCTTTGGGTCCCCAATCCTCCCAAGCGCTCTAACTGCTTCAAGATGCACGTCCCATGACGGATCAAAATCCATTTCATCTTCCAAATCCTCATCCGGTCGATACACAGCGTCGTCATCCTCTAGCATTTCAATTAACCGGTCTACTACCTTCTTATCGGTTCTGTCGCTAATCTGGCCCAAAGACCTGACAGCGTTAATAACAAGATCTCCATCTATGGCTTTAGTAACGTCTAACAGAGGCTCCAAGGCATCTTTATTCTGAATTTTACCGAGGACTTCCGCGGCATCTATCCGCACATCCGGATCCGGATCATTTAAACAACCAAGCAGGTCTTTCATGGAAGAACAAACCCCAATCGTTCCAAGCGCCTGGATGGCCGCCATCCTGGTCATAGCAAGTTTGCCTTTCAGGCACAATGCAATAGCATCCGCAGCTTCTAGCTTTTTTGACATCATATTCTCCTAACAACAGGCTGTTGCCCAAATCAAAACAGAGTGAAAAAACTTTTTTTTAAACTACCCCTCTTTGCGATCGCTTCTTTACCATAGAGCAGGTTTAAAGAACAGATCGCAAAAAGGGAAAGGTTATCACAGAAAATTGCGGCTGCAACCTAAGATGAGGTAAATTTGCCCAACCAAATGCGGCACTATTCCCCATCAAGAAGATTGAGTAGCGGTTGTGTAAAAACGAAGGATATAATAACCTCAACAAATCTTTTTTGTCAAGAAAAAATAATACCCTATTGTTGTTAGTAGCAGTTTATGTGCCAGGAGGGTTGAAAGTATTAATTATTGTTTCAATTCAATAAGTTAATGTAAAAACAGAGATGTTGCCTACAGAGAGTATTGATTCATATTGAAACAATTAGTGTTTTACTGGAAACAGGTGTTTTAATGCGCTTACGAATTCAACAAATATACTTTCATTAAATCTTTTCTGGCGTCAACCATTTTTTCCATCTGACGACAATTATTTTCAAAAAACCTTAAACAACATCTTTTTGAAGGCAGAAATGCTTAAATACAGAGTTATCAATAGTTTTTACATAATTCCTAAAAGTTTCAATCTTGGCAACAATCTGGCAGGATAAAAAAAAAGAGGGGAGTATAAACTCCCCTCTTTTTTGTGAATCAGCATAGTATTTATACGTTTATACTATGTCTCTTCTTGCGAAGGAGAATGCACGGTATGTCCTCTTATAAGGAGATTCTCCTATCTTTTTAACTTTGCCCACACCAAGCTTAAAGCGGTACCTGTTGGTAACCCAATCAGGAACCATGGGAACAAGGGCATTAGCCGGTTGATGTGGATTCTGGAAGTAGGTCCAGGTTGTACCCTTCCTCACAATCGGTGTAACAATGGCAACCCCTGTTATGGATGCCTTGGTTAGCTTGATATGGCCCTGCTTCATCAGGTTGGAGAACATGAAGTCTCCACTGAAGACCGCCTGATTATAGTCTTTTTGTATAGGCACTCTATCACAAGTGATAACAAGCTGATCACCACTCTCAATTCCTCTTGCCTTGGCGTCTTCAGGATGAATTTCAAGCCAGTTTTCAGGGAACCGCTGGGTAATATAAGGTCGGCGGAACATGTCATCGAAACCAGACTGCCATATTTCATTAATACGGCCGTTGGTCACCCATAGTTCCTCTCCCTTTGGTTTCCACCATTCCCAGAAATCGGAAAACTGGTTCCATGGAGATTTCAGCAGGTTCAACTTACCGGTCTGGGATTTGTATTTTAATTCCAGCTTATTAAAAATGGTGCGTTCTGGATGGCCCGTATCCGGCATCTTCATTTCCGTATCGTGCTGTCTTACCGTAGCAAACAACACACCACCACGCCACTCAAGACCTTTTAGTACTTCCTGCTGGTCACCTGCAAATTTTCGGCCCGGCCTGTTTATTCTTGGGTCTTTACTATTTGCATAGGCTTTATCCATAATGCGGACAGGCGCCTGGATTCCTGTTGTACCGAGCTTTCCGAGCAGTTCATGGCCTTTCATGCCATTTTTCTTTGCCATCCATACAATCGAGTCATAGGCTACCCTGCTCTTTCTGCTGAATCTGGCGGTTTCTTCAAAGACCTGGTTGGAATCTTTCCAATCAAATCCCGGGAATCCCATTTTTTTGGCTACTAAACCCGCAATCTCCCAATCAGGCTTTGCGTCACCCGGGGCGTCATAGAACTTGGAGTAAAGCCGGCACCGGCGTTCTCCATTAGCCCGTGCAAAATCAACCTCGCCCCATGTTGCGGCAGGAAAAACTATGTCCGCGTATTTAACCCCGATGGGATCACGAAGATAGATATCCCAATTGGCAACAACCATACCACCACTGTCCACACGTTTTTTCAATGTGGAAATGATTTCACTCTTGTTAAAACTATGAACTTGATGCGCATTCTTTCGGGTCTGCCGGTTAAAAGCATCTCCTATTCCTCCTTGCGCACCAGCCATACCGCTTACCCATGTACAACCAACTACGTTTGCAAACCGTACATGTCCAGATACAAGCCAGCGATCAAGATCGATAGGTTTTTTTCTCCGGCCTTCGTTCTTTTCCGGCCCTTTTGTCCTGATGTACTTTCCACCGCCTCTGCCACCGCGCTGGTGACCGCCCAACCGGCCGATCATCCGTCCCGGTCTTCCACCGGTTCCGGTAATAACAGCCAGACTAGCAATTGAAACGGTATTTCCATAGTTGTTTGACCAGTAATTTCCTTTTTCAAGGGCAATGGACACTTTAGTGGGTTTCCCCTTTTTCTGTGACATCATTTCCGCGGCTTTTTTGATCTTTGCTGCAGAAACCCCGGTAAGTTCAGCGGCTGCATTCAGTTCGAACTCCTTCTGGCTAAACAACCATGTTTTAAAGCTTTTCTTGCCGTTGTCATAGCCGCTGGTCTCAAATTTACCCCAGGTAGATCGCCACTGCCATGGAGAGTTACGCGTTCCCTGGCCAAAACCGGAATCTGTCTCCCACTTATTGTTAGTCCATTTCTTGATCCACTCTTTATCAATCCCGTCCATCTCAATGATTTGCCGGGCGATTGCATTTTGAAGAACCGTATCTGTTCCCGGGATCAATTGAAGGAAGAGTCCGCCGTTTGCTTCGGCATAAGCCGCACCCATTGTTTTTCTGGGCATGACCATAATTACCTTCATTTTTCTTTTGTTTATCGCCGGCAATATCCATTCGTTCCAGAGGACGGTTTTTGTCTCATAGGGGTCTGTACCGGAAATAAATAAAGTATCCGCATGAGCCCAATCCCAGTATGAGGGCGCGAATTTCGCGTACCCGGTGTCCCGCAATCCTATTGCGTCTCCTCCAGGTCCCGGCTGATCGTGCGGTGAAAATGACGCCGTTCCAATATGTCGTAATGCCAACTTGGTCAGGGCGTAAGTATTTTCCCAGTACTGATAGGAATACTGTTTATGCGCCCAGGCGTTCGCGCCATATTTATCAATTACATAGTTGCTCATTTCTGCAAAAATGTCCGTGGCAAAATCCCAGGTTACCGGCATCAAGTGGTCAAAAATACGAATCATTGGCCTTTGCAGTCTATCCCTTGTGGGTGTATTTGGGTTATATGGCTTCTTAGCAATACAACCGCCTCTTATGCTGTGGTCTCCATTTAAGTTTACAGCTCCGGTTTCAGCATCCGCTACAACTATTATGTTGTGAGGCTTGTTGTTTACCATCACCACGTTGTGGTTATTCGGTCCATACCAGGCTACTCCTGACTTCCCGAGAGGTTCCAGCGGGAAATCTGCGAGTAAGGCATTATCCATTGCGCTCGGCCCTCCGTCTTTACCTACGGGCCATCTATATACTTTATATCCACACGCGACTATGCAATAGTCACATGCAGTGGTAAACACCTCCGCATTGGGCGGCGGTATCGGTACTTTATCTTTTGGTAGATAATATTGTGTCATTTAATTACACCTCCTTTTTATTTTATAAGTTACTGTGTCGTCCGTAAATTAAACCCATCATGCCATAGGCATACACATCGTTTCCTTCAACCTCGAGCAAAATCTGCGAAATGCTTTCCGTGGAATGACCGCTGATAACTATTCCATGCCTCGTTAAGTCAAAGGTGGTCTGATGATAAGGGCATGGGCCTACCGCTTTATCTGCTGCCTTGTAGCCTCCATCCAACATTTTGCCGCCCATGTGCTGACAGAAATTATTAAAAGCTACTACATCCTTAGCAGGACCTACTCCACCACCAGCCTCTGTGCCTAATTTAACAATAAAGCTGCCGGAGTATTTTTTGGTGTCCGGATATTTAAACTCAACAGGTTTCCCTGTTTTCAGACTGCTCAATGATGCTACTTTCTGCCTCGGGTAGCCGGTTGTTATTGCTTCAGCCTTTTTCGCTCCCATTCCGGGTATCCCCGAGAGAACAACAGTTGCCGTTGCAACACCGCTGGCAAGAAGAAACTGCCTACGATTTGAACATAGAGAAAAACATTTTTCCTCTTTCTTTTCCATGAATTTCACCTCCTGATTATTTTTTTATATTTATGTTGGCAACTAATTATTTTCTCGGCATCCAGTCCGCCATCGCTTGAAATTGAGGAAGCTTTGGAGTCGGCAATACCATAGGATCGGCAGTTAAAGCCAATAAAAAGTTTTCCAGATCCTTTTTTTCCTCTTCCGTTAAATTTAGCTTCTTCATGATGGGTGACTTTGTACCTGGATATTTATCTCCATAAGGTGTTATTAGCTCTTTGGTAAACTCATTTTCATCGCCGCCTCTATCGTAAAAATCAATGACTGCACGTAGCGAATCCAACTGGCCGTGATGCATAAATGGCGCGGTAAACCTGGTAAACCTTAAAGGAGCTGTACGGAATTTTCCTCTGCTTGACAATTGTTTATCGCGGAACCACATCCCCGCGTCATCCTTGAATGACCGGAAAATCCATTCTGAATTGCCTTTGTTGCCGTATATTTCCCAGCGAAGGTTGACCTGTACAAGCGGCATCGCATCATCAGGATCCTCACCACCATCAAGTCCTTCTCCTCTTTTAACACCCAAATTGTAAAATTTTTCATCCGTAAGCATCGGACCGTTATGGCATTCAAAGCAGTTTGCTTTTCCTTTAAAAATATCCAGTCCTCTTATTGCGGAGGCTGACATAGCGCTTTTATCCCCATTCATATACTTATCAAAGGGGGTATCAATCTGAGACATATATCTTTCGAAAGATGCTATAGACCGCCATGCATTTTGAAGTATTGGCCATCTATCTCCGAAAACCTCATTAAAGCGTCTCACATATTCCGGCGCCAGTCTTAAGCGAGCCTCTCCCTGATCTCTTTCCAGGTTTCCAGCACGTGCCGCTCTGGCAGCGGATGGAGCCTGGGCTTCCAAACTTGGAGATGAGCCGCCCCAGAAAAGCTTCTGTAAATAAGCGTTATTCACAATTGTTTGTGAATTCCGCCAGTGCGCTGTTCCCGGATAACCTTTGCTGTGCGCTTCGTTCGTTCCCCATCCCTGTAAAGGATTATGGCAATCGGAACAGGCAGAAGGCCCCTGGTCGCCTGACAATTTTGGATCAAAAAATGTGAGATAGCCTAATTCCTGTTTCGGGCCCATTGGGGACGGCCATACATTTTTCTTCAATGTCGGGTTATCCACCGGATATGGTGGAGGTGGTAACGCTCCTAGCGGCATATCAAAATCCGGATCTCCTTCCGCATGCGCTGTTCCCGCAGGGGAGAATATCAGCAATGCCGCGAAAACGAGCAAAATAAACATTAATTTCTCACTGCTTTTCATAAATTTTTCTCCTCCTTTCATTTCCTATAATTTGTAATTGTATAATCATTATTAACCCAGTTCGGCAAAGGCATGTAATCCATATCAGGTTTTGCGTATTTTACTGCTGCGCCGATATCATCACCACTTAAAGCAAGCAGGAATTCTTTTAACTCCGCTTTTTCAGTATCTGTCAAACGCAACGGTACCATTGCGGAATCTTTCAACCCGGGTCTGTCCGGTCCGCCGCCCTTATTGTAGAAATCTATGACTTCATCCAATGAGGCCATTAATCCGTTATGCATATAAGGAGCGGTGTATTTCAGCTCTCGCAGGGTAGGGGTAGAGAACTTACCCATGTCTTTAGCGTCATGAGAGACGGTCATGTAGCCAGGGTCCCGCCTTAAATTCATAATATTCTCAAGTCCCTGGGCAAAACCTAAAAGGCTGATTAACGTTATATGCCGGACAGGATCTTTAAACACCTCAGGGTTTTCCGGAACACCAGTATTATGCGGCTTGCCGTCTGTAAACATCGCACCGTTATGACACCTGATACAGCCTGCTTTGCCAAGGAAAAGTTCAAGGCCAGCTTTGGCTGTAAGATTGAGCTTACCCTGATCAAAAGGGACATTCTTGGAAGTCAGAGTCTTTAAAAATTCAGGGATAGCTTTCCTGACCAGACCATTGGAAGGTTCTTTTGCCCCAAATGCATCATTAAATTCTATAACATAAGACGGAAACTGTCTTAGTCGTTCCTGCATGATCCTCATGTCCATGTTCATCGTCTCGCTCGTAACCAGGGCATCACGGGTCATGTCATTGAGGTTAGTACCGATTCTGCCATCCCAATGCCAGGGGATACGTTTGTTGCGCAAAACTGATTTACTCCCTTTGTAAGCGGTGTTAATTAGAGTGGGTGCATTTCTGAAATGGAGCATGCTGACGTACGCATCCGACAGGGGCTTTCTGGTTGTAAAACCAAGTTTGTGGTCATGGCAGGAAGAGCATGCAATCTGCCCGTCACCTGAGTTCTTGGTATCGAAAAAGAGTTTCCTTCCCAGTTCCGCTTTTTTGGCGTTAAATTTCAACGGCGGCAAAGGACCAATGCTTGCGGCCTGGACGGTCTGAACCAGCACAAAAGCTGTTACAATAACAGCAACCATGCATAAAGCTACTTTCTTTGTTTGTGCTTTCATTATTTTAAGCCCACCTCCTTTTAAAATTTATAAGCTTTTCTATCTTCTTTACGTTTTTAACACTACATCTAATTTACGTTTTTAACACTACATCCAAAATTTTTATTCTTATGCTTTCATCTACCACCCCTTTCTTTCAAAAAAAATTGTTTTTCTTGTCTTTTATCTTCACCTCCATTCCTAAAAAATTTTTCCTTCTACAATCGTTTTAGATATTTACAGTTTTCTATTCTGCAACCCTTGTTTTAATGAAATTTGATTCCCGATACATTCACAATGATCCTATTTATGTTTAAGCAGTATGTTTCAATCCTTGTTTTAATGGAACTTGCTCACAATCAAAAATTCCATTAATTGTTTCAAGAGTGTTCTTCAATGAATCTAAAAAGATTATTGACACCTCGATATTTGGCTGTTGAAATCAGCCATGCCTTATCTGCAGTATCTAAAAGATCCTGCAATGCAAAAGCCCGCTTCTCGGGGCAAAAACCGATAAATATTTTCATCAATGACAACAATAATGCCTCATCTTGCAAAAGCAAAAATGCCTCTATTTACCTATATTATGAAAAAATTTAAAACAAAGGTAAATAGATAGCAGCACCCCTTTTGAATGGGTAGGACTGCTCATTTTTCCTGCCAATCCTATAGGTAACTCTACCTATTTACCTAGGTAGTATTACCCATTCTCTCTGGCTAATTCTATCCATAGAAGTTCTACCCCTTAAGGCATTCTTTTGATCCTTCAACATACTTGCCACATATCGGCATTCCAATTGCCGCAAAGCATCTGATTTCTATGAACAATTTTAAAAAAAGCAACATTTATTGAAAAAATTTCCAATTAATTTGAGTTAAACTATTTTTTTAAATCTATGTGCCACAATATTTTTGGATTCTGCTCTTCAATTGTATTTAGCAATATTTTTTGCTTCGTTAAAGTCCGAATTGCATTCCACTTCTTTGCATAGGCCACACTTAAAAGGAGGCCAATTATTTTTCTTTCTATATTGAAAGGTAAAGTAGCTATTGACATGACCACAACCATGGCATTTTCCGGAAGCATTTTGGGATGATAGATAC
>CAJXCL010000013.1 GCA_913051775.1 uncultured Nitrospirota bacterium
ACTCGAACTATTTAATAATGCAGAGTTTCCGGGATTGTGACTGCTAATACCCTGACTGTTGAAAACATTTTAAAAACTGATTTATCAGGTATATCGAATATGATGAATCAGAACTTGTAAAAAATAAGCGATGACAAGCTATTTTAGGGAAAAGGTTGAAATAAAAAAACTTTCTCCCTGTCGGTCTGAACTCGATTTAATGCCTGCTATTTGTTTTTAGACTTTTTTTTAGCTTTAGACCGGTATTCAATCAAATCACTAATGGTGCAATTAAAATGCTTACAAAGTTTTTCAAGTACATCAATATTTATTAACTGGGCCTTTTCATGATATAGACTTGCAATTGTGCTCCTGTTAACTTTGAGTGCCTTTGCTAAATCGGCTATTTTAAGTTTTTCTTCACCCATCAATTTGGACAAATGACATTTAATCATAGTGTAAATTTACAGTAAAAAAATAGCAGCGTCAAATTAAAGGATTTTAAAATAAAAAAGCTTGACTAGAGCTATATGGTATAGCATAATGATATTTAGATTATTAATATAATGTTATATGTAGCACATAGGGGCTTGAAGTGTTGGAGCTATAAAAATGAAACTCCTGTCAATTTTTGATTTTTTAGAAACCCAGTTTACCGGAAATAAGAGACCAAGTGAGCGTTCAATTAAGCGCTGGATCAAAAGCGGAAACTTCCCCTTTATGTCAATAAAAATGGGGAATCATATTTTTATTGATATTGACTCTACTGAAAATACGTTGCAAAGAAAGAAAAATCCACTTGTAGAAAGGATTTTAAATAATGGTTAGACCTCGTAAAAAAGGGATGAAGGACTTGCCGTTAAATTTATATGATAACAAAGGATATTTTTACTATCGGCATCCTGTGACTGGTAAATCAATCTTTCTTGGGAGAAACAGGGAAGAGTCTATAGTGGCAGCGCATGATGCGAATATTTTGTTGATTAAAAAGACTAACCTTATTGATAAAATTACTGGAAAAGCAGATTCTTTTTCTAAGTTTCTTGATTATTTTGACACAGAGATACTTCCAAAATTAAAGTTCGCTAAAAAAACTGTACAGGGTTATCGGGAAAAAATTCCACATATAAGGAATGCCCTTGGAAAAATCTCAACAAATGAAATTAGTGTAAAGGCTACTTCTGATTTTTTGGATAGTTTTCCGGATGTTCAATCTAACAGATATAGATCATTACTTATCCTGATATTCAAACATGCTGTAGCAAAGGGTAGGGCGGATAACAATCCTGCTTATGAGACTATTCGAAAAATTGAGGATGTAAAACGTAAAAGGCTATCAAGTGAAGGATATAAAGTTATTTGGGATAACGCAACGCCTGAGATACGTAATGCTATGGATTTTGCGTTGCAGACATTGCAGAGAAGGGAAGAGATTGCCAATGCAAAATTTGAAGATATAAAAGAGGATTGCCTTTACATTCAGCAAAAGAAAACGGGTATGCCAATTAAGATTTTGATTACAGCACCGGTTTATAAAGTAATAAACAGTTGTCGAGATATTGTAGCCAGTAAATTTATTATACACCAGGGAATTAAGGCCAATAGATTGCGAAGGTCAAAAAAAATGACGCCGGAAAGTTTAACCAAAGGATTTGCAAGGGCAAGAAACAAGTCAGGCTACTACAATAATCTTAAACCATTAGAGCGACCTTCATTTCATGAGATAAGGGCATTAGGAGCTGATTTATATAGAGAGGCAGGTTGGTCAGAAAGTGAGATACAGAAACTTTTAGGACACACTTCTGAAAAGATGACTCAGCTCTATCTGGATCGTCATAAGATCCGGTGGATCGAAGCTAATTGTGGATTGGATTTGGATAAGCAATAAAAAGTGTGACTTTTGCCTTCGAACCTTTCACGTTTTGGGAATATTTTGGGAATTATTTGGAAAGGAATTTAAGTAATCTTGTAACCTATTGAAAAAGTATCGGGGAGAGAGGATTTGAACCTCCGACCCCCTGCTCCCAAGGCAGGTACGCTAACCAGGCTGCGCTACTCCCCGATTTAAACAGTGCATCACATTTATTGTCAGTTTTTAAATGGGATATGTGATTTTTTGTATGAAAGAACCAAAAGATAGAATTATAACCTGATTCATATTTCTGAATCAAATGTTCTTGATTCCTGTCTATTTAACTATTAAGGATCAAGGTTTCAGAAAAACCCTGCACAGACAATTTCCGCTGGTAAAGCGCAGCGTCCCTTCTTGTTTTGAAGAAGCCAATATAAACCTTATTAACATCCATGGTCATAGGTACTCTGACAATCCCGGTGGTAAACCCCAGTTCTGACATTTTATATCTTAATTTTACAGCGTTACTTTTTAAATAAAAACTACCTGTTTGGAGAGTATAAATATTATCCTTTACTGATTTCAGCCTAGCATTGATTCCTTCATTTTCCAAATCAATGATGGCTTCTCTTGCCATTTTTAACTCCGAAAATTTACCTGCATATACACGATACATATTCACCGCTTCTTTTACTAAGGTGTTGGATGGAGAAAATCCGTTGTTTTTTAAAGAGCGAATTAAATTATCAGCATTCTTCTTAATAACAAAGTGACCGAATTGAATATAATACTTCCCTGATTTGGACGTTTCAGGGACCAATATTTCAGTTGCCTTTTGCGGCGAAGGTGCCGAAGGTTTTGATATTTTTTCAACAGAGGATTGTTTTAAATTCAGTGGTGCTAGTGAAAGTGGTTTTGAAGCTTTTTCTTCGATTTGTTTCTTGGGCAGGTCAACTTTTTTAGGGGGAGGTATCTTTTCTTCTATTTTCTCTTTTTTTATTTCCTCCAATATTTCTATATCTTCTTTCTGTGGCAAAGTTTTATTTTCATCCTTTTTTTTCACTTCCTCCTTTGGTAATGCACTTTCTTTTTTCTCTATCTTTTTTAAATCTTCTTGTATGGGCATAGTTTCTTTAACCAATTGATCCGTAAGAGGTAGTTCAGCCAGATTAAAAAGTTCTTCTTCTTTATTAAGGACATTATAATAATTAATTCCAAAGTAGACTCCGATGATAGTGAGCAGGCCTAAAGCGGATATCAGGAAAACTCTGGCGTTCTTCTTTCTTAGTTTTTCCTCCTGGTAAAATTCTTCTTCAATTTCTCTATCTTCCATTAATTCGGCTAATTCTTTTTCACCAATATTTTCATCTTCTTTCATTGAGTCACCTGCTTAAAAAAAAACCAAATAGTTAAATATAACATTTACAAGGATTCACGTATTCTAACTGATTTTCTGTTTTCAGAAAGCTTATTTTCCTTTTTAGTTATCGGAATAATGGTACAGGTATTATTTTATTTTTGTCAAATTATTATAACTGGGATAAAATAAAAAAATAAATAGTTCAAAATAACAATCTGATATGAAAGTGTTTAGCGAGCGCATTCCCCGTAGTTTGTCGCGGGGAGCTTCAATTTTCCGTCAAAGCTCAAAGGCTCAAAGAAGTAAATACTCAGTGTTTTTATGTCTTTGCGGCTAATAATAAAAAGATGCAATTAATGAAAAAACCAGAGCTTCTCATTCCTGCAGGAAATTTTGAAAAACTAAAGGTTGCGATCCATTATGGAGCGGATGCTGTTTATTTAGCGGGACCAGAATATGGCCTGCGAAAAAAAGCGGGAAATTTTCCTTTACAGGAACTTGAAGAAGCTGTTAAATATGCCCATGAGAAGGAGACAAAAGTTTATGTAACAGTTAATATATATCCGCGAAACAGTGATCTTAACGGGATTACCGTATATTTAAAAGAAATTGAAAATCTTGGGGCGGATGCCGTTATTATTTCAGACCCCGGTGTTATTCATATTGCAAAAAAAACTGTTCCACAGCTGCCAGTTCATTTGAGCACTCAGGCTAACACTACTAACCGGGAATCGGCGCTATTTTGGAAAAATCAGGGGGTAAAAAGAATCTGTCTTGCAAGGGAACTGTCTCTTCAGGAAATAAAGGAGATCACAAAAAAAACGGATATGGAGATAGAGCTTTTTATCCACGGAGCTATGTGTATATCTTATTCCGGACGCTGTTTAATGAGCAAGTATATGGCAGGTCGGGACGCGAATGAAGGGGACTGTTCTCAAACCTGCCGTTGGAAATATTATCTGATGGAAGATAAAAGGAAAGGGGAGTACTTTCCTGTTGAGCAGGATGAAAGAGGCACTTATTTCTTCAGCTCTAAGGATTTGTGTTTAATCAAATATATTCCAGAACTCATTCAATCCGGTGCCTCTTCGTTTAAAATAGAAGGACGGATGAAAAGTATTTACTATAATAGTATGGTGACTAAAATTTATCGTGAAGCAATAGACACATACTGGAAAAACAGGGAAAACTATTTATACAATTCAGAATGGGAAAAAGAGCTTTCCAAAACAAGCAATCGCGATTTTACAACCGCTTTTTTCAATGGAAAAGCGGATAATGATATTTCAACTTCTTCTAACGCAATTCAGACATATGATTTTTTAGGCATTGTCAAAGAAGCTCTTTCTCAGAGCAGGGCTTTGGTTGATATTAGAAACAAATTTGTATCTGGAGATGATGTAGAGTGGGTAGGAAAGAGAGGAAAACCAGCATCTCTTAAGATTGGTTCAATTCTCGATGCCGAAGGTGTTAGGAAAAAAGAAGTCGTTCAGCCTAACGAGGAAGTTATCATTCAATTTGACGCGCCGGTTGAAAAATATGACATATTGCGAAAAAAAAGAAATGAAGGATATCCGCATAAGATGCCGGATTCGTAAAGAAGATATAGCTTACGTGGATGCTCTGTTCGAATCTTATGAAAATTTTGGGGTAGTTACTACTATTGATCCAAAAGAAGCAATCATTATATTATCTATCTCTCCTTCCTTTTTTTCAGAAACAAAAGAATTACTAACTGCCTTAAAAAATGAGATTGAACTCGAAATAATCAAATAGCGTTCAGTTTAGGCTCGGCGGTTTGCAGGGGCAGTTTCAATCCTTGTTTTAAATTGATTAAGTTTTTTGTTATGATGCAAATTTATTCCATTTACTGATTCATTTAGAAGGTTCTTTTATGAAAGCCATTATTTTATGCGCGGGGTTAGGAACAAGACTTTATCCTCTAACCCTCTCTATGTCCAAACATTTAATTCCTCTTGCTAATAAACCTATACTTTTTTATTCTCTCGAGATGATGCGGGATGCGGGGATTAAGGAAGTCGGTTTGATTATTGGAGAAAAAAACAATGACATTAAAGACGCGGTTAGCGATGGAAGCCAATGGGGATTAAAAGTAACCTATATTTTGCAACAAAATCCTAAAGGCCTTGCCCATGCAGCCAAGGTGGCACAGAAGTTTGTTGGGAAAGATCCGTTTGTCATGTATTTGGGAGATAATCTACTTAAAGAAGGTTTGACAGACTTTATTAACAGCTTCAATCAAAACAAACCCAATGCGTTAATTTTGTTATACCATGTTGATAATCCTTCCCAGTTTGGTATAGCGGAGCTTAATGAGGAACGCATTGCCAGGGTCATGGAAAAACCTGAAAACCCGCCAACAGATCTGGCAATAGTCGGAGCGTATTTATTTGATAAAAATATTTTTACAGCTATTGACAACATTAAACCTTCAAAAAGGAATGAGCTGGAAATTACGGACGCAATTCAGTATTTGATAGAGAAAGACTATGTAGTGCAGCCTCATATTGTTAAAGAATGGTGGAAAGATACCGGGCGTCCTGAAGAAATTTTAGAAGCAAATCGATTCATGCTGGACAATATTGAATCCGGTATAAAAGGAACTGTTGACGAAAGTTCAAAGATTACCGGAAACGTGTTGATTGGAGAAGGCACGGAAATTATTAACTCTGATATATGCGGGCCGACAGCGATTGGGAAAAATTGCAAAATAGTAGATTCATTTATCGGATATTATACTTCAATAGGAAACAACTCCTTAATAGAAAACAGTAAAGTCCAACAGAGCGTGGTCATGGAAAATGGGACAATGTTGCATTTGAGGGACCAAATTTCTGACAGCCTTTTTGGAAGAAATGTTACATTGAAAAGTTTTCAGGGAAAGTCTGCTGAATCTTGCTTTGTACTCGCTGACCACAGCTTTGTAAAGATATCTTAAGTTACTAATTAATTTCTTAAAACCTGCACTTCAACCTGCTGACCGGATTTCAGTTCTGTTTCTGATTCAGGAATGATAAGAAGAGAATTTGCGGAAGCTAGTGAAGCGAGCATGTTGGAACCCTGTCCGCTCAATGCGGAGACTGAATAACTTCCGTTTATATAAGTTAAAGTTGATCTCAGGAAATGTCTTCGTCCATCATCTTTTTTCTTAATGCCTTCAGTCAGCGTAGCGCGGATGGTTTTACGAAAAATATCGGTATGTCCGCTCATTTTTAGGATAGCGGGTCTCACAAACTGCTCAAAAGAAACAAAAGAAGAAACTGGGTTACCGGGAAGACCGAAAAGAGGACGCTTGCTTAACATGGAAAAAGTCAACGGTTTTCCCGGTTTCATAGCAATCTTCCAGAAAACGATTTCACTTCCCAAATCCTGAATGGCGTCTTTAACAAAATCATAATCCCCTACAGAAACTCCACCCGATGTAACTATAATATCCGCCTTATTAGCAGATTTTAGTTTTTCTTTTATATCATCTTTTCGGTCCCGAACAATTCCTAACAACATGGGTTTAGCACCGCTTTCCAAAACCTGGGACGCGAGGAGATAGGTATTGCTGTTAATGATTTGATGATCCTCAGCTTTTGCGTCCACATCAACTAATTCATCGCCGGTAGATAAAATAGCTACTACAGGTTTGCGGTTAACGGATAATTTGGCGTACCCAGCTGTGGCGATAATAGCGATGTTCGATGATGTTACAAGGTCTCCCTTTGAAAGAAGGATATCGCCTTTTTTAAAGTCTTCTCCCTGTTTTCGGACGTGGCTTCCTTTTTTTTGCGGTTTCAAGATCGAGACAGAACCGTTTTTTTTCTCAGTTTCCTCTACCATTACGACGGTATCTGCTCCGCCAGGTACCACAGCTCCGGTCATAATCCTTGAAGCTTCACCAGGATTGATGGATTTTGTAGGCTTTTGTCCCGCGGGAATATCTTCAACAACTTTTAATGAGAGGGGATTATTTTGATCAAGGGAGGAAATATCATTAAAACGAAGCGCATAACCGTCCATAGCGGAATTATCAGCCGGCGGGTTATCCCTTTGCGCGCAAATATCTTCCTGTAAAACAGCTCCGAGAGTATTTAGCAAAGGAATATTTTCAGGTTCAAGAGGTTGGAGTTTTTCTAAAATGATATTTTGGGCTTCTTTAACTAATATCATGGATGATCTTCGACCCAAACATCACCGTCCGTAGTGATCTCTTTTTTCCAGATAGGAACGGTTCGTTTTAATTCATCTATCGCCCATTCACATGCTTTAAAGGCGGCTTTTCGGTGTTCAGCTATTGCAATTATCAGGACAATATCATCCGCTATTTGAATTTCGCCTATACGATGTATCACGGAAAGATCAAAAATATCAAATTTTTTTATGGCTTCTTCTCTCAAGGTTTCGAGTTTTTTGAGGGCCATTTCTTCATAAGATTCAAAAAATAATTCTTTAATTTGTTTTCCTTTAGAAGACTCCCTCGCCGTGCCGATAAAAGTCACCACCCCGCCTGTATTACTGAATTGAGATCGAAGGTTTCTGACCTCGGTATCTACGAGAAAATCTCCTTCCTGAATTTTTATCATTACTTCATATCCTCCGTTATAATTTGGGACTCTATAGAATAGTGCATGGAAAATTTAAAATCAAGAAAAATGACGAAACTCATATTTTGATTAGCGATTGCGAACCTAACTATCATTGATAACTTTTTTTAGTTCAGCAAGATGCTCAATATCTCCTTTCCAAAGAATAATTTTGTCTAAATTGATCATCCAAATAAATCCATAATAAACCTCAAATTGACAAAATGAGCTAACCATAATCCTTACAATCATTATGAAACTGACCAGCCTGAGAACCAGAAAGTTTTAACTTTAAACTGATCGTTGTGGTATATCGTGTTACTTCTTGTCCCGTGGATTATTCCACTGGGGAGCAACTTTTCAATTTTCAGCTAGTTATCGTCACCAATAAAATTCAGTTTCGGTTTTGACTTAATAAACCCATGACTGAATGCTAATGAAAAAAATTCTTTAAGCCCTTCCTGCTCTGCATTCCCAAGGGTATAACGAATCTTGTATTTCAGATAATCCGCGCATTTTTCTTTTGTGATTCCTAATGTTCGCGCTTCATCTTTGCTTATCTGTTCAATTGAAGCTAATCCCTCGTCACGTGATTTTAAAATCGTCTTTATGATGTTTTGATCTAACTCTACTTCTTTTCTAACACATAAAAGAGCGTGAACAAATGGTTTGCCGGTGAGTTGAAACCACTCCTGGCTGAGATCATGAATAATTTTTCCAGTTCTTTCAAATGAAAATGTATTGTCCCCTATAATCAAAGCAGCGTCATTTGTGGACAGCATTTTTTCATAATCCGGTTCTGTGTGACTAAAAAAGGGGAGTCTATTAAATTTTTCTTTAAATAGAACTTTTAATAATACGATAGAGGAAAGGGATCGATTATCTGCCGCTACTGTTTTTATATCTTCCATTTTTGTTTTACTGGTCAACAACACCGTATTAACAGCTCCAAGGGAAGAAATTGAAATATTATTTACAAGGAGATAATCAGAATTTTTCGCGTATTCAATGGAAGGCACAAATGATAAATCCAGCTTTTTCCGCCTTAGCAATGACGCCAGAACGGCAGGAGATTCCTGTATGATTTCCAGATTACGTATATTTTTCTCAATAAGGGGAATCAGAATCGGTTTCGAGTTCAGGAAATTGTGGCATCCAAATTTAATTTTTTTCATGGTATATATTATTACACGATAATGCCTTATTTATTAGAAGTTTTTATCTCTTTAAAAACGAAGAGTGCGCAGTGCAGTTTTTCAGCAAAAAAAAATATTTATAACCGCGAAGCGCACGAAGATCAAGAAGAAAAAGTGATGATTATAAAACAAATCTTTTAATGCCTTTGTTTAAGGTCTTTAGAATAAAGTTAATTAATAATCCCACTTTTAAATTTGAGAGTTTCAAATATGTTAATATCTGAGCTTTATGAATTTAATTTTAGGCTTCTTCGTGATATTCGTGTTCTTCGTGGTTATACATTAATTATTTAAAAAAATTATCCACAAAATCCTTGCTAAAATGGGACACCACGTGGGGTATCCCACTCTAGAAACAAAACTTTACAAATTTGCAGTGCAGGTTTGTAATCCTAAATCTTTATTTGCTACAATAAGAACTTAAGTAATTTATGGAGGGTTAACATTAATAGATGATTTGTGTTCCTATTACATCAAAAACTGTCAGCGAGGCAATATATAACATTAAAAAAGCTGAAAATGTGGCGGATATTATTGAGCTGCGTGCTGACTATTTAAAAAATCCGGATTTGAAAGTTCTTTTGAACTCCACTCAAAAGCCGGTTATTGTAACCTGCCGGAAAAAATATGAAGGGGGACTATATGACGGAGACGAGAAGGGGAGGGTAGATATTCTTCTCAATGCGATTGCCGCAGGAGCCGATTATGTTGATATTGAACTATCCACGCCAGAACCTTTACTTGAGGATATTAAAAAGAAACAAGCTGAAACCCGTTTAATCCTTTCTTATCACAATTTTAAACAAGTTCCTGAAGACCTTCAGACAATATTTGACAGGATGCTTCAAAAAGGGTGTGAGATTATCAAAATAGCTGTGATGGCCAACTCTATAGAGGATAATTTAAAAATCTTTGACATTATTGAACAGGCAAAAAATAAAAAAATCAATATTATTGCCTTTTGTATGGGAGAGTATGGAGAAATCAGCAGAATATTATCGCCCATCTTTGGCAGTTATTTGACGTTTGGTTCATTAAGCAGGGGAAAGGAGTCTGCTCCCGGCCAGATCCCGGCTGATATTTTAAAAAATATTTACCGCGTTAATGAGCTGAACAGCAATGTAAATATTTACGGCCTCATAGGTAATCCTGTGAAGGAAAGTATGGGATATCTTATTCATAACAGGTCATTTGTGAATAAAGAGCTTAATAATATTTACCTGGCTTTCCTTGTTAATGCTCTTCCTTCGTTTGTCAGCTGTTACAGGAAGTATTTTAAAGGGATGAGTGTAACCATGCCGTTCAAAGAACAGGTGATTCCCCTGTTGGATGAGATTGATGGAACGGCAAAGAAAATAGGCGCAGTTAATACATTGCAAATAAGAGACGGAAAACTATTCGGCTGCAATACGGATTGTTCGGGGGCGGTAAAAGCGTTGGAGGAAAGGATTGAATTAAAAGGAAAAAATGTTTTTATGATAGGGGCGGGAGGCGCTGCTAGGGCAATAGGATTTGGGATAATGGAAAAAGGGGCCGGTGTTTACATATTTGATGTGGATACTCTTAAAGCAGATTCTTTGGCAGGAGACCTGGGATGCCAGACAACATCTGTAGAATCCATAGGTTCTAATTTTGAAATCTTGATTAACTGCTCTCCCGTAGGCATGCAGCCCAACGTAGATCAGACACCTTTTTCAAAGGAAAGATTAAAAAAAGGAATGGTTGTTTTTGATGCGGTTTATAATCCGCTCAAAACGCGGCTTTTACGAGAGGCAGAAGAGATAGGCTGCATCACAATACCTGGAATAGATCTTTTTGTAAATCAGGCTGTGGATCAGTTTGAACTTTGGACAGGTGAGAAGGCGCCGAAGGACCTTATGAGGGAAATTGTGATTGAACGGCTTAGTAGTTAGTTTATAGTTACTTGTTATTAGTTATTGGTAACTTGTGTGGGTGCCATGGATTAACCCTGTGGAGTTCACTTTTATTTAATCTACAGGTACAAATCTACTTTTTTGTAAATTGAGCTTATTATGGAATAACAATAATTATAATCTACAAAGCAGGCTTGTTTGTCCTTGTTTCAGATTGGGGCTTGCGGCTCTATACTGTTACCTATTAATTAATAAATTTTAACCACTGCCTTCATTATGATTGAGATTAAACCCATTTCGAAACTTGATGCTGTTCTAACTGTTCCTTCATCAAAAAGCTATTCTAACCGTGCTTTGCTGATTGCTGCTCTTGCTGACGGGGAAAGTCACATATACAACTGCCTCAAATGCGAAGATACACGCTACATGATAAGTGCATTAAATAGTCATAATATCAATATAGTAGAAGATAAAACTAAAGTAACAGTTCATGGGTGTAACGGTTTTCCCGGAACTTCTGGAAAAAATATTTTTGTTGGAAACGCCGGAACAACGATGAGGTTTTTGTGTTCTTTCGCGGCTCTTTGTCTGGGTGAAACTATAATCGATGGAAGCTGGAGGATGCGACAGCGGCCTTTAAACGACCTTATTGATGGGCTATCTCCGTTAGGTGTTGAAATAATTTCTCAAAATGAAAACGGGTGTCCGCCTGTAAAAATTAAAGGTGGAGGTATTGATGGAGGAGAAACCGAGATGAATGGAGATAAAAGCAGCCAGTATTTTACCTCAATCCTGATGTCTTCACCTTACGCAAAAAAAGACGTATTAATTAAAGTAAATGGGGAATTGACTTCCAGGCCATATATAGATTTAACTATTGACCTTATGAGGATATTTGGAGTAAATGTTGAAAACAATTCCTACTCGTCTTTTTTTATTAAATCAGGGAATGGTTATAAAGCGAGAGAATATACGATAGAGTCGGACATGACCAGTGCGACTTACTTTTTTGCGGCAGCAGCTATTACAGGAGGAAAAGTCAAGGTCAAAAACATAAATATATCTACTATGCAGGGAGATATTAAGTTTGTAGATATTCTAAAAAAAATGGGTTGTATTGTTCTTAAAGGAGAAAATTTTATAGAAGTCGAAGGAGGCGGTTTAACAGGGATCAATGTGAATATGAACGAGATGCCGGATGCTGTCCAGACTTTAGCTGTAACTTCACTTTTTGCCAAGGGGGAAACGCGGATTACAGGAGTATCAAACCTGAGAATTAAGGAAACTGACCGCATAAAGGCTCTTGCAACAGAATTGTCTAGACTCGGAGCACAGGTCAGGGAATTGGATGATGGATTAGTTATTATACCCGGTAAAATGCAGGCCGCTGAAATTGTAACTTATGATGATCACCGTATGGCCATGAGCTTTTCCCTGGCAGGACTAAAAATTCACGGCATCAGGATTAAAAACCCGGGCTGTGTAAATAAATCTTTCCCTGATTTTTTTAAAAAGTTAGAATCATTAGTTTCTTAATAAAACAAGATAAACATGGTTAGGGTGCAGTAGACAGTCTACGGTTTTTTCTGACAACTGTCCCCTGACACCTGATAACTAAAATATTTTATAAAAAATTTTTTTAAAATTATGAACATTGTGCTGATTGGATATAGAGGAACAGGGAAAAGCACCATAGGTAAAGTGCTGGCTAAAAAGTTAAACAGGCTTTTAATTTCTATGGATGAGCTAATAGTAAAAAAAGCTGGTATGAGCATCCCTGAAATTGTGAAAAAGCACGGATGGGATAATTTTAGAGACCTGGAGTCAGAAGTGGTCAAAGAAATATCAAATATAAACAGTTGTATAATAGA
Organism: uncultured Nitrospirota bacterium; assembly: GCA_913051775.1. GTDB lineage: Bacteria > Nitrospinota > Nitrospinia > CAJXCL01 > CAJXCL01 > CAJXCL01. The sequence goes on from CAJXCL010000013.1 coordinate 12,725, forward strand.
TTGTGGCGGCGGGGTAATCCTGCGGGATGAAAACGTAAAAAACCTGAAACAAAATGGAAAGTGTTTTTTGTTAAAAGCGGATATTGATACTACTATTTCTAGAATTCAGGGAGATGCTAACCGTCCGGCTTTAAAAGAAGGGATGAGCTTCAGAGAAGAGCAGGAAAAGGTTTTAAAAGAAAGGGAAGCAAAGTATAAAGCCTCAGCAGATGTAGAGATAGATACTTCAGTGCTGTCAGTCGACAAAGCTGTAGAAAAAATTCTGGAATATATTTAGCAGGTCGTCGTCCAACTCAAGTAGTTTTACTTGCCTTCAAAAAATTTTTACAAAATGTTAATTTAGGCAACAGTCAGTTAACATTTAACTCATTCCTGAAGAAAAATAGTTGACTCTTTGTATCTCTCGACCCCTCTTTTCAAAAACACATTTAATACTGCAGCAATCGGCACTGCAAGCAATATCCCTATAAATCCAAAAAACCGTCCTCCCGCAAGAATAGCGAGCATAATAACAACCGGGTGCAGCCCGATTTTATCCCCGACAATGCGCGGTGTAATGAACATTCCTTCCATTGCCTGGGCGATCCCGAACACCAAAAGCACGCCCAGCAGATGAGCCACGTCATGAAATTGTAAAACAGTCAGAAGAATTGCCGGAATCAATCCAACCAATAAGCCTAAATAAGGGACTATATTAGCCAAACCCGCTACAATACCTATAACTATGCTCATTGGTGTACCTATAATTGACAAACCTATACTATAAAAAACAGCCAGAATGATAGCCACGGTTAACTGTCCCCTGATAAAACCACCTAAAACTTCATTGGTTTCCTGTTTCAGCTCAAAAACAGTTTCCTTATATCTTGTCGGGATAAGAGCCTTAATTTTTTCTTTAATAGGGTCTATGTCTTTTAAAAAATAAAAACATGAGATAGGAATAATAATCAGGTTAATCATGGTAATGATGAAATTTAACATGCCGGAAAAACCAGACCACAATAAAGAAGATGTGGAAGCTAAAAGTTTTGGAGGTATATTGCCGAGTTTCTCAGTCAGGTTACTGATAACTTCTTTAATTCGAGCTGGATCTTCTTTAATTACATTCTCGAAAATGGGTGAAAACCATTGGTGAATAGTTACTGTGTAGTCCGGCATATTGCCGGCAAGTCTTTCTACCTGCAGTTTTATAGCGGGAAAGACAATCATCCCTGTTAACGTAAGTATAATTAAAATGAATAAAAGAAAAAAAACAATTGCCATAGTTCTGGGTAATTTCCATTCTTCTAGCTTGTCAACAAGAGGATCCAGGGCATAGGCAATCATAAAGGCTATAACAAAAGGAGCTAAAATCTGACGCGTTGCATAAAGAATAATGCAAATAGCAATTATTCCGATGATATAAAAGTAGTTTTTACTGTCGCTTGATTGCATAAATCTATTTTATTTTTGGATTGAGCATTAGGCTCTTTTTGACAACCTCTGCGCTTAGCCCCGCTTGGTGTGGTTTAGTGCTTTAGGATGTCCGAAAACTGTCATTCCGGGCTTAATTGAGTACTATGGATTCTCATCTTTATCTATAATGTTGGCTATAAAACTGGTATAAATTTTTTTTCCTGCAGCCATAAACGCGTTAAGTTCCCCTACTTCCTTGTTAGCATTTGCTATTGTTACAAATTCGCTTCTTGCCCCCAAAATTTTCCCGGTTTTAGTTTGATAAGCTTTAAGGCTTATGTTTGCCTGATAGTAGCGTAGATTAGGATTTTCAGGGTCACTTCCTTTTTCTCTCGCCACGGCATTGCCTGTTATTACAATTTGTGCACTGCTCAGTAAACCGGCCTGAATAGCAGCCTGGATATCCCCTTTTATTGATTTTTGTATAAGGACTACATCTACCTTATCCATTAAGGTATCTCGATCAACAACGCTTGAACCTTCTGATTCAATTTTTTGAACCAAGAACATTTCTGACATGGGAATGTACTTCCAGAAATCATCTTCATTAGAAGAAAACAATCCGCGCTCTCTTATAATAATCAACACTTTCTGTCGCGTATCAAGGTTATTCTTTAAAGTATCTTGTGAGGCGAGCAGGGACTTAATGTAGTTGGGATAGAGAATTATTTTTAACGTAACAGAATAAATATTATATTCTTCATCAAATGATTCAGAAAGAAAACTGTAACTATGAATATAATCTTCACTATTAGAATAGATACTACTTACCCAAGCATAATTATTTAGCAGCACTTCCGGGGACAGTATTGATTCCACAGTTTTTTCTACGGCTCTTCTTATGGCATCTTTTGTAGCGCTTTCTTTTGCCGCTGCCCGGTTATTGTCAACAACCTCTGCGAACCCGTCCATTTCAAGAGTGTCCAGAAAAGAATCTTCCTGCGCTTGCACAGAAGTTATTTTGCCAGAAGAGAGCAGTATTGCAGCTAAAAATACAGTTATTCTACACAAATAATTCATTGTTTTATCCAAGTATAGATGACTTTTCCTTATTTGCAAAAAAATAATTTATCCGTTACTTGTTATTACTCCCGAAGTTCTGCCTGTCACTCTGAGTTCATTCAACTAAGTTAAGCTCAGCTTTGGAAGCTAAGGACAGGCTTTCTTGAAGCGTCTATCGCTTTTATTATTGTGTGTAAAATTCCCCTTTTGAGAGGGAATCAAGGGGGTGTATAAAATCAATACTGATTGCTGAAAGCTGACCGCTATTCGCTTCATTATTCCCATTCCAGTCCTTTAATGTCTAAAAAAAACAGAAATGGTTTGATAATCGCTAATCAAAAAATTGTTGCCCAAATGAATTATGTGAAAAACATGCTTCTGCAGATTAAGCATGAGAATGATATTTGTCGCCCTGAGCCCTTCGATAAACTCAGGACAGGTTTTGTCGAAGGGTATTAGAATTTATGAAACTGCTTTGGGCGATAGCCCATCGAGTCGCGATACCAATTCCTTTAATTTCCTTTTACCTCCTTTATTTTGGATCTCTATCCTGCTATTCTGCCTTAATAGACTTTTCAACATAGATGTAGAGCATAATAAAAATGTTTTTTAGATTTTCAGACATTATTCCAAGAGAACACGGGGTGTGGGCAATATTACTTGTCCCCTATTTTTCCGGAGCTTTGGCGAGAGGGAAACCGGGAGTTCCATCCTTGCTGCTGTTGATTTGTGTCATATCTCTTAATTTACTTAGAGGCTGTGGAGAGTTTTATTCATTGAACATTGTTAATAAAAAAGAATTCTATCCAAACATAAAGCGTCGAGGTGACGCAACCAAAAGGAGCTGTCGCTCCGGTGAGCTACAAAAAAAAAATTGCTCAAAAAATAAGTTTTTACAGAGTAATAGTATAAAGTCATTTTACATCTACACTTTTTTTATTTTTGTTTTATTTTTACTTCTATCATCGGCTCTTCTATTTTATTTTCAATTATGGAATTTGTTGATTTTTGGATTTTTAGCTTTTTTGTTGATTGGTTTGTATTATCTGATAATTATTAAAAAAAAATATAAGCGAATTACCCAACAGTTCATTGCCTTTTCAGGACTGACTCTTACTGCTCCAGCGGCATATTATGTTACTACAGGAAATTGGGACGGTAATGTTTTTATAATCTGGATACTAAATGTCATTTTTTTTCAATTAGGAATGCTGTATGTCCATAACAAAATAAGTTTGCATCAAAAAAGAAAACAAATTGACTCTTTTATTGATAAATTGAAGTTTACTTCAAATCTGTTCACGGGATGGTGTTTCTCTGTAATTATCTTGTATGGTCTTTTTCTTGCGGGCTTACTTGATCCCGTTTTTTTCGCTATATTACTGCCCATATCCATTCATATTATTAGCGGTATTTTTTTTTACAAAAGAGAATTACAGATTAAACGAATGGGATATTCTCTTGTAGGACAGGACATCTTCTTTCTTATCATTATAATTTATCTTTTTCGGTTATAAACTAGGTCTTAAACAAAAAACTCACGATTTAAATGATGAATTGGGTCAAAAAAGGGGTCAAGTTAATCCTTGACTACATGTTAATTTTAAATGAAGCTAAAAATAGACTTGACCCATTTTAGATGTTACTCAAGAGAGGATTGAAAAAGGTTAGTAGCTGGGAGAGGGGTGACGGGGGTTTCTAATATAATTATATGTGTTTTTGGATACGAAAATCAAAAAAAGAGTTTAATTTTTAACTTGAATATCTTGAAAGTCTCAAATTACTACTCAGGAAAAATGCTACTTTTTTGATCCAGTTTATATCCCAAAGCTATAATTATTTTTCTCCTGGTATCTAGGCGGCATTCATGTCCTTTTTCAATCCGGTCAATGGTTTGAACTGAAACATTCGCCATACGTGCCAGCTCAGCTTTGCTCATCATTTGCAATTCTCTAATTTTTTTTACGTGGTTGTTGTTCATAAAACCCTTTCTTATTAATTGCCACTTCTTATCAAAACAAGTAATTTATTTATCGAAAAAATGATACTTACTCATGAGTATAATACCATAAAAACACCTAATTTAATATTTTATTATGATAGTTATCAAATAATTATATGTCTTGTAATCTTGTGGTTTTACCGTAAAAAATAAACAAAAAGAGGGTTTACTTTCTTTTAAAGAGCATGTGCTGAATTAAATGAAGTTCTTCCTAACCTAATTGTGGTTGCGGTAGAAGACTGCACTGTGCACTATGCACCTCAACGAAACGAGTTTTAGAAGGGATAACAGGATAGACAGGAAAAAGCACAATAAAGCGGTCATTATCTACGGAGCTTACGAAAAACAGAGGGCAGACGACAATGAGCAGAAGGTAGTATCTACGTCCCAATTAGTTTTTAAAAATTGAGCTTGCTTTTAGACCGATTTTTCTTATTATACAAATATGGAGAAAATTAATAATTTATTCACGGAATTTGTAAATAATCTGAAAAATAATGGTTCAGAGAATTATCAAAAATACTTCTGTAGACCAGATGACCGGTTTGAGTTTGAAATAGAAGCGTTTAAAGATTTTATAAAGAAACATGAAGTTTTTCCCGATGAATTTGAGCTAATTCCTAAAAATAAGAATATCGCGAAATTAAAATACAAGTACAGGAACTCATCAGGGGAAGCAGAAGAAAGATCGGACAACTCCACGTGGGTGCCGATGAAAAAGGACGGAGAAAGCTGGAAGATTTCCAATAAGGGAGAATATTTAAAATGTCTGGCCGAATCAAAAAAATGGAGAAAAATCAAAACAGAAAATATTATTTTTTATTTTGATTCTTTCCTGAAAAAAACTTTAGACCAGATGAACGCGGAAAGCGGGTCCTCTGAGTTAATAAATATTAAAAAATATCTTGATATAGAAGAAGAGCTTAATATTAGCTATATTGTCTATGACGATGAAAAATCACTTCATGAATTAGGATTTAAATCAAACCTCGCGGGTCATGAATGGATAATTTCGAATTACCCCTGTGATGTGTTTCAGCTCATTTCTCTTTGCATAAGACGCCTGAACCCGGAACTCCCAAAATATTTCCTCTACGGATTTTCCACTTATTATGCGTATTATATTTCAAATTCGTCTTTTCCACTTTTTAACTTTCCAAAAGAGGATTTTAACAGGTTAGCGCTAAACAGCATAAAGTACGGTTATTATATTAAAATCATAAAACTGCTTAACAACACAGAGTTTCAAAAGTGGACTGAAATGGTATCCATTATGTCTATCCTTTCTCAGCAAGCAGCGCATCCTAATTTAATGGTTTTTTTAATCACCGCGTCGTTTTTTAAATTTCTTTTTGAGAGCGAAACTGTTGGTGAAAGTCCTGATATCAGGAAAAAACGGATTATTGAAATTCTAAAAACAGGCAAAGAGAATGATTTTGAAGATACGTTTAAGAAATTAACAGGTCTGAAAATCAAAAAAGCTGAGAAGCTCTGGAAGAAAGATCTGAAAATAAAAAGCAGAATTTAATAAGCGAAAAAAAATCGTTTAACGATGAGTTTGCTGAGAATAATAAAGGCTAATCAGCTATATTAACTTTAGAAAAATCCTTTTTCTTCTTCTTTTTTTTTTGTAAGCCCATTTCATGTTCTATGATCTTTTTAAGCCCTTCCAGTACCTCCTTCTTTGCTTTTGAAAAGTGTTCAACAATGTCGCTACATTCATCTATTTTATCTTTAAAACCATCAAAAAGTATACAAATAGGACATCTTGCATCTTTCTCCTCTCTGCGTGCATTACTTTTCTTTTTTTTCTTCATTATGATTACCCCCATTAAAAAAGATTGTTAATTCTTTATCCTTCAGCTTTGCGTTAGAAACAGACATATTCTTACAATATCTTGGCAAGGGAATAAAGCGTTTAAAACTTCCAATTCTTACAATAAGCTCATCCCCGCTCTTGCTGAGATCAATGTCTTTTTTATCGACAAAGGGTAAAACAATGCTAAGCTTGTATTTATCTTTAATCTTTTTAAATGAAAATGGTTTTATAACCTTTGATACCGCTAATGGATTTCTCTTACCGTAAATCTCCTTACCAAATCTTTCTAAATCATTAATTCCTACAACTTCATGACTTTGCAGATTAATTTTTTTTATTGCAATAGGGGAAAAGTAATCTTCCATAGAATCTATATATCTGCTCTGAACCTCTCGCCAGGTTTTAAAATATCTGCTAAATCCATCATCCGGCATTATCCTATTGATGAATATTGAATCGACATGCATACCATAAAGGCAAAAATACATGAACGATCTCTGTGTTTCTTTCATAACAATCTTTTCGGGATTGGTGATTAATCTTACGGAAGTAGTATGGTAACTCTTCATAATTTCCTCAATACCTCTGAGCTTCTTATATAGGTTTTGTATTGATTGAAAATAGAGATCCCCTGGAATTGGGACTGAAGTGACTTTATTTGCTATTGGTCTTACAATTCTTGCCAGATTTCTTTCCAGTTTGAATAATTTTTTCATATACCACTCAAGAGCAGTGGGCATAATGATAAACCTTAATGATTCTCCAGTAGGAGCGCAATCCAGCAAAATCACGTCAAATCTCTTTTCTTTAAAATATCTGTTAATATAAAAAAGGGCGCTGACTTCTTCCATACCAGGTAAAATAGCCATCTCTTCTGCCAGTATCTCATCCAGGCCCGTTGCATTAAAAAGAGATGAGATGTATTTATGAATATCGCCCCAATTTTCTTCTATCTCTTCTTGCACATCAATCTCTTGTATCCACAAGTTTTTGCATACTTTAACCGGTTTGCCCCTCTCCCTGTCCATTAACCTCTTATCCATGTCAAAGGAATCGGAAAGGCTGTGTGCCGTATCAAGAGACATAATGATTGTTTGTTTGCCTCGTTTTGCACAAGAAACCCCTGTTGCTGCGGCAACTGTTGTCTTGCCAACGCCTCCTTTGCCAGCAAATAAAATAATGCGTTCGCTCATCCTTGTTTGTGTTCCTTTTTTGGTACGCCCGAAAGGCGTTAAGTTTTGTTACCGCCCGTAACTTCCGGTGGTAGTTGCCTGGGCGAGTATTTTACCTTCCAAAGCTTTTTTGAAATCAGAAAGAGAAACATTTGCATCCAGGTCCAATTTATCCACACTCAACGCATAGACAGTACAAACATAAGGATGATTACCGCTTCCTGCCGGAGGTTGCGGTCCACCATAACCAACACTGCCATAGGTGTTATTGAGTTCCTTGCATCCTGCTGGCATATTTTTCCCTGACGCTCCTTCCTCAATGCTGTTCGTACTTGCTGGAATATTGATGAGAAACCAATGAACCCAGTTGTTGGCAACAGGATGCGGGTCAACAATTGAAAAGGCAAAAGATTTCGTTTCTGCAGGGGCGTTGTTCCAATCAAAAGGCAGAGATATGTTCTCTCCCCCGATTTCTTTCATAATATACGTGGTGGAAATATTATCTCCGTCATCAAAAGCATCAGATTTTAATTCCATCTTACCTCCTAAAAAAACTCATACTGGTGGTTAACAATAAAAAGGGAAGAACTATTCCCCTGTTTTTTTTCTTTTTTTCATCATTTCTTTAACAGAAGCCGGGATGAGGTTGTCCATAACTTCGCTTATAAGTTCACCAGTTACTTCTTTACATCCCTTTTTTTTCGCTTGATCTTCTATGGCTTTCTGCGCCATGCCCCTCACAAAAAAGGGAGCTTTTTCAAGACGGTCTTTGGCCTCCTGTGTCCAGGTTAATCCGTCCTTTTTAGACTTTGTTTCATTGAAATACTTTTCAAATTTGTTCAGAATCGACTGGTTCTTTCCCGTCCGCTTTTCTAAAAAGGACTGGATGTCCCCTATCACTTCTTTTTTTCTGACGTTTTTCATTTTTTCTTTGGCTTTATCAAATGCTTTCATTTGCAATTCTTCAAACCCCATATTTTTCATGCGACGCGAGGCAAATTTCATGGATTCATCCCTTATCTCTGATAACAATTCGGAAGTAATCTCTTTCATCCCTCTTTCTTTTGCCCTGATAACCATTAATTTCTTAATTCCGGAGCGGACAAAGTCCGGGGCATTCATTACTCTTATCTTTGCCTCTTCAGACCAGATAATTCCCTCAGTATTCGAAAAATCTTCCATGAATTCTCCTTTAAGTATTTCTCAGCGATCTCCGTGCATTCTGCGGTAAATTCCTAAGATCTTTTATCAGGGTCTTAAATTCCATGAGGCCCGGGCTAACATATAAAAGGTCATACCGATTAAGGGTAAAACATATTCAACAGAATCAAACGTATCTTCACTGAGAAGAGCAGCGCTTGCAATCAAAAAGCGAATTAAATAAAAGATTGCTAAAATAATTACGAGCGTGCGATATCCATTATATATAAAATAGGTTAGCCCCAAAAATAAGGTTCCAGCGAAAACCCCAATAGAAGTGACTAGACTATCGTAACTGATGGTATCTGATTTAGAAACGATATTATCTATTCCCGGAATATTTTCCGCAAAAATATCCTCTAAGATGCCGGCAAAATCATGAGACGGCATGGTGACATAAAAAACTGCCAGATACACAATGCCAATTAAAAGGTATGCATATGCCGCATGATGATATTTTGCAGTTTTTTTGTGCTCTTCATTAATATATTCAGGATATTTAGTCTTTTTGGTGTAAGTTGGCGGACCAAACATTATATTCTAATTTTATGGCAACAACTATTGTTTGTCAACGGCGTCAATCTTGCGGTTTATACTTTGCTATGTTAATTTAATGACTTATGAAAAATCAAATATTTGCTGTAATAATGGCCGGGGGATCAGGAATCCGGTTTTGGCCAAAAAGCAGAAAAAAATTACCAAAACAGTTTTTAAAAATTACAGGTGATAAAACCATGATTCAATCAACTGTTAAAAGGATTGAATCTTTTGTTCCTTATCAGAATACTATAGTTGCAACCAATATTCTTTACTCAAAGACGGTTCAAGGTCAACTCCCTTACATTCCTTATGAAAATATTATCCTGGAACCTGTTGGAAGAAATACTGCGCCCTGTATAGGTCTTGCCGCGTTAATTGTAGAGCAGAAAGACAGCAACGGTGTTATGCTTGTTCTTCCTGCCGACCATTGGGTTAAGGATGACAGGCAATTTTGTAACGAATTGAAAATAGCTGCGACGATAGCTGCGGAAAAAGAAACACTTATTGCCTTTGGAATTAAACCATCTTACCCTGAGACCAGTTATGGATACATTCAATGCGGCAAGAAAAGAAGCCTGATACCTGAAACCGAGTATGAAATATGCCAAATTGAAAAATTCAGAGAAAAACCTGATATTAAACAGGCGGAGGCGTTTGTTAAAAGCGGAAACTTTTATTGGAATTCAGGGACATTTGTTTGGAAAGCATCCGCTATTTTAGAAGAAATTGAAAAATCTTTACCCTTTTTGCATAAAGGGCTCATGAAAATCAAGGAACATTTTGGAAAAAATAATAAAAAAGAAGAGATTGATAAAATCTTTTCGTCCTTCCAATCCGAATCCATAGATTTTGGGGTTATGGAAAAAACAAATCGTGCGGAAGTAATTCTTTCTCAAGTTGACTGGAGCGATGTCGGAAGCTGGAAAGCCCTTAAAAACCATTTGCCGGCAGACAACTCCGGTAATGTTGTTTCAAAAAAACATATCCTGATCGACACGAACAATTCTATTATTGAGGGCAATGAACGAATGATTGCCGCTATCGGTCTTAAAGACATGGTTGTTGTTGATACAAAAGATGTTTTATTGATATGCCCGAAAGAGAAGTGTCAGCAAATTAAAAATCTGGTTGAGCAGCTTAAAAAAGAAGGGAAAGATGAATTTTTGTAAGACTGTTTCTACCCACGAAGATCAAATCTTTCGTAATTGTTGTCTGTTTTATAGTTACTTAAAAACTTTCCCTTTCATCCACTTAAAAGTTTCACCTGTTTTTTGAAAAATAGTCCCTGCAGTATCTTCTATTAATTTTATAATCTCATTCCTGACATCTTTGCTTGATATTTCTTTTACTTCCGGTTCTTCCTCAACTTCGGCTTCTTCAATCGTTGTTTTTGTTTCTTTTTTAATTTCTAATATTTCCGACTGACTCTTTTGGAAGGGAAGTTCAACTTGATCTTGCCGGGGGGAAAGGAAATCCGTTTTTTTGTCTATTTCAACCTGTAATACTTTTACCTCATTTTGTAAAACTGAAATTTGATTTTTGAGATCATTTACACTGCTTAAAAATTCCTCCAGAGCATTGCTATTATTTTTAAAAGACTTTAGCGCCTCTTTGATTTTACTCTGTTCTTCTCGAATACGATTAATGCTATTGTCTTCAAAAGACTTAATGGCCTCTTTGATTTTAGCTTGTTCTGCTTGAACACGAGAAATTTCCTCGATGGTCTCTTTTATTTTTTTATTTATCAGTAAATTATTCTGGATTGTGTTGCGTGAATAGTAGATCGTCCAGGCCATGACACCAATAAGAAGTAACAAGAGGATGGTCTTAAAAAAAGTGGAGAGATTTAATTCCCGGGTATTTGTTTGCTCCCTTTCAGGGATGTCAGGCATTACTTGTTCTGAAAGGTCTTCCTTTTTTTTGGTTTCTTTAGGTTTCTCATGTGTCACATTATCAGAAGAGGTTTTGTCTTTCTTGAGGGATTTTTTTTGATCAGATTTGTCGGCCATTAGTAGATGATTTTATTTAAGGGGTACTCTACAATGCCAGAAGCTCCAGACTCTTTTAATTTAGGAATAATTTCCCTGACCTCTTTTTCTTCAATGATTGTGTTTATATCCACCCAATCTTGATTGCTCAGTTCCGAGATGGTAGGCTTCTGAAGAGCGGGTAAAATTTTGAGAACATTACCCAGGTTCTTTTTCTTTACATTCATCATAAGACCAACCCTTCCTTCAGCCGCTAAAGCTCCTTTGAGTAGCATAACAATTATATCTACTTTTTTCTTTTTCCAAGGGTCTTTGTAAGAATCTTTGTTAACAATAAATTTTGTATTGGATTGCAACACAGTATCCACAATTCTCAGGCCATTGGCTCTTAAAGAACTTCCTGTTTCGGTAACTTCCACAATAGCATCCACAAGGTTTGGGGCTTTTACTTCTGTAGCTCCCCATGAAAATTCAACATGTGCTTTAACACCATGTTTTTTTAAATAGCCGGATGTAAGGTTTACTGCCTCTGTGGCAATTCTTTTCCCTTCAAGGTCTTTTGCCGATTGAATATCTGAGTTATCAGGAACTGCAAGGACCCAGCGAACGGGTTTTGAACTTACTTTGGAATAAACCATATCTGCAATCTCTTCTACAGACGCATTGTTTTCTACAATCCAGTCTTTTCCCGTCAAGCCCGCATCTAGGACACCCTGCTCAACATAACGTGCCATTTCCTGGGCTCTTATGAGTAAACATTCTATTTCGCTGTCATCAATGACCGGTGTATAAGAGCGGCTGCTAAAAATAAGGCTATAGCCAGCTTTTGCAAACAGCCGTGCCGTTGCTTCCTGCAAACTTCCTTTTGGAATTCCTAATTTTAATACATTTTTACTCATTTATAAACTTTCTCCGGATCGAATATTTTTTCTCCGATGATTTTTAATTTTCCATTTAATTTCCTATAAAAACAGCTTTTATAACCTGTATGACATGCAGCACCGCCAACCTGCTCGACTTTTAATATAAGAGTATCTTCATCGCAATCCACATAAATTTCCTTTACATTCTGGACATTTCCGCTTTGTTCGCCCTTTAACCATAATTTATTTCTTGAGCGACTGTAATAGCAGGCTCTCCCTGTTTCCAGGGTTTTATCCCATGCTTCTTGATTCATAAACGCAAGCATCAGGACTTCCCCAGATTCAAAATCCTGAGCAATCACAGGAATTAATCCATTCATTTTTTCAAAATTTAGTTTTACCATCTATTCCATTCTAAAGGGGAAGTGCAGAAGGATCAGTTACAAGAAAAATCTATTCCCTGGCGGATAATTCATCCTATTCCCATTTACTATCTTTTTGGCTAGATTTTAAAATTAGGTTAATAGTATATAGTATTTCCTGATAAAAAGTTAGATAAAATAAAATATTACAGTTAGTATGTCAAATTATTTATTTCAATATATAAAACCTGGATCTAGGGGCCAGGTCAGAGTTAATAAACTATGTTCTGTCGGGTCATTCCCTAATGGACTTATTTCTATACCGGCCCATCCGGAACCGAATTATAATTTACCTTGTTATGGATTTCGAATCCGTAATAGAATGCAGATATTTTAATATTTGTTAATATCGGTCTAAATTATTTCTAAGAGATAGAAAATTAGCAGAGTACTTATAATTGGGGCAGGTGGTGTTGGTGCCGTTGTGGTGCATAAATGCGCTAAGGTACCAGAAGTATTTTCTGAAATATGCTTAGCCAGTCGGACATTAGAAAAATGTGAAAGAATAAAAAAACAGATTGGCAGGTCTATAGAGGTTGCAGAGGTAGACGCAGACAATCAAAATGAGGTAATCGGACTGATTAATCGCTTTAGACCCGATATTGTCATTAATGTTGCCCTGCCATACCAAGATATTTCTATTATGGAAGCCTGTTTAGCAACAGGAGTTGACTACCTTGATACTGCTAATTATGAACCCCCTGACGATCCTAAATTCTGTTACAAATGGCAATGGGATTATCATGATCGTTTCAAAGAAAAGGGGATTATGGCTTTATTAGGTTGCGGGTTTGATCCAGGGGTAACCAACATATTTTGCGCTCATGCCAAAAAGGAACATTTCGATGAAATTCATTATATTGATATTCTTGATTGCAATGCCGGGGATCATGGTTATGCCTTTGCGACAAACTTCAACCCCGAGATCAATATTCGTGAGGTGACTGCTAAAGGAAAGTTTTATGAAAATGGCGAATGGAAAGAAACAGATCCTTTGACTGTACACAAAATATTTGATTTTCCTTCGATTGGTCCGAGGAAGGCTTATTTGATGTATCACGAAGAATTGGAATCTCTTGTAAAAAATTTACCTGAAATGAAACGTATTCGTTTTTGGATGACCTTTTCGGATAGCTATCTGGATCATTTGAAAGTACTTCAAAACGTGGGCATGACCCAAATTGATCCGGTTGAATTTGGGGGAAAGAAAATAGTCCCATTGAAATTTCTTAAAGCTGTGCTCCCTAATCCAGCTTCTTTAGGCGCTCATTATAAAGGCAAGACTTGCATCGGATGCCTGATTGAAGGAATTAAAGACGGCCAGAATAAAAAAATATATATCTATAATATTTCTGATCATGAAGTATGCTATAAAGAAGTTAAGGCTCAGGCAGTTTCTTACACAACTGGTGTGCCGGCAATGATCGGGGCTATGCTTATGGTGACTAATGTTTGGCAAGCAAAAGGTGTGTTTAATTTGGAAGAATTCAATCCTACTCCTTTTATGGAAAAACTGAATTTTTATGGATTGCCCTGGATAGAAAAAAAAATATAAATTTTTTTATTTGATCAGCGTTCTCTACGGCAAAATGTTACAAAATATGAAAATAGATTTAAACAAGATACCAACTCCTTGTTATATTTGCGATGAATGCGCATTAGAGCGTAACCTGAGGGTGCTGGGTTCTGTTCAGGAAAAAAGTGCTTGTAAAATAATACTGGCACTGAAGGGCTTCGCGATGTTCAGCATGTTTCCTCTTATACGGAAACATCTCAAAGGAACTGCTGTTAGTTCATTGGACGAGGCACGGTTGGGTTTTGAAGAATTTGGTGCTGAGGTGCACGTATATGCGCCGGCTTATAAAGATGATGAATTTGAAAGTTTATTATCGTACGCGGACCACATAAGTTTTAATTCTTTTTCACAATGGCGTCGATTCAAGCCAATAATCTCTAAATATAAAAAGAAAAAAATTGAACGTGGCATTCGGATTAATCCTCAGCATTCCGAAGTAAAATACCCCATTTATGATCCGTGCAGCAAACATTCCCGCTTGGGCGTAACTGCTGAACAGTTTAAAGATGAGGATTTGGATGGCATATCAGGCTTACATTTTCACAATCTTTGCGGACTTAACGCTGATGCCCTTGAACGTACTTTGAAAGTTCTTGAGGCAAATTTTGGACATTACATCAAACAAATGAAATGGATGAACTTTGGAGGCGGACATCACATTACCAGAGAAGATTACGACATTGACAAACTATGCGAACTGATTATTGATTTCAAGGAACGTTATCAAGTGGATATTTATCTGGAACCAGGAGAAGCAGTTGTGCTGAACGCTGGAGTGCTGGCAGCTTCGGTACTGGATATTATCCATAATGAAATGGATGTCGCTATTCTTGATACATCAGCCGCCGCCCATATGCCGGATGTAATAGAAATGCCTTATAAACCTAAAATACTTGGCGCATCTTCAACCGGCAACGAGCATCCAGTTACGAGTAACAAGTATATCTACAAGCTTACCGGGCTGACCTGTCTAGCCGGAGACGTGATAGGAGATTATTCTTTCCCTGAGCCTCTACAAGTTGGATCAAAATTAATTTTTCTAGATATGGCTCATTACACGATGGTTAAAAACAACGCCTTTAACGGTATTCGCCTTCCATCTATAGCTATTTGCAACTCAAAGACCGGGCAAGTACGAGTTGTCAAAGAATTCAGGCATGAAGATTATAAGAATAGATTGTCTTAAAAAAAATAGAGTTATGAAGTAACCCGATCTGACACAGGCGCAAATGAATAGCCTAGCCGTTTACGGCTGGGAAATAGAAAAAAATATATTCCCTTTAAGGGCGTTTAAAAGAAACAAGACGTGCCTCATACATTTTACAAAATGTGGATTCATTGCGCTTGAAGTGCGCGC
Organism: uncultured Nitrospirota bacterium; assembly: GCA_913051775.1. Classification (GTDB taxonomy): domain Bacteria; phylum Nitrospinota; class Nitrospinia; order CAJXCL01; family CAJXCL01; genus CAJXCL01. The sequence continues at coordinate 28,121 of CAJXCL010000013.1, forward strand.
ATAGGTGTCCACTTATTGCATGAGGAATCCGGGGAAAGGTTTATTCTCATATTAAAAAAAGCTAAATTTGAAGGATATTTTCTTGATGCAACTAATGGATCAGACTATCATGTCCATTGCTTGTTATCGTTAAATCCTAAATATTCTATTAGCGAAGTTATAAATAAACTTAAAGGTGAGTCATCTCACTGGATAAACTCATAAAAATTAACAAAAAATCACTTCGCCTGGCAAAATGGATTTTCGGCATTTTCAGTAAGTGAATCCATGGTAGAAAAAATTAGGAACTACATTCTTAACCAAAAGCTGCATCATAGCAAACTATCTTTTGCTGGAAAAATAGAAAAATTATTAAAATTGCATAAAGTAAATAAAAAATAAGGACCTAAATACACTTAAATAGATCTCACTTACTAATCCAACCCATAAATGGATAGGCTGTTTTAAAATTTTCAATCTACAGTTTAAAATATTCCCCTATCTTTCAAAAAAGCAATACCCTGTTTTGCATCGACTGGATTTACTTTCTGGTTAATTTCCATAACTCGGATAGTTTCCGGCTTTAAATAAGATTTTACCATGTCAAAATCTACTGTACCACACCCGGGCGCATTATGGTCATTGTATCCATTGAGTACATCGTGCAAATGGACACCGATTAAGTGATTGTGAAATGTTTTTAATAACCTCTCCTGTGAAATTCCAAACAGTGTTTCATTTACTTGAGCATGGCCGGTATCGTGCCAGTAAGCAAGCTTACTGCCGTTAAAGCTGCTGAAGATGGTTTTGAGTTCATTCATGTCAGGGAACTCAAAGAAGTAATATCTGTTTTCCAGCCCCACATCTATACCGAGTTTTTCTGCTTCTTTATTAATTTCATCAAGACTCTTGAACAAAGCCTCGAAACTTTTTCCTTTGTTTGTTGTACGGTTTTGTGATATCTCTCGCAAAGATATTTCTGCTTCCCTCGAATGAATTTTTCCTTCGTCATAAAATTTTTTCATTATATTAATTGGTTCATCACCCGGTATACGTCCACAATGAAGTATGATCACACGCGCTCCAATATCCGCGGCATTTCGCAATGTCTGTTTAACTTGATCTACTCCGCGCACCCTTTTTTCTTCTTCCATATCGCTTATTAAATACTCTTCGGCTCCCCTAACTCTGCCCTGAGGAGAAGGGCAGACAGCATGCATACTAATAATTTTTATTCCCCAGGCAGAACAATTTTTTTTTATTTCTTCAAAGGCTTCGCTCAAAATTCGAAATTCCAGTTCCAGCATACTCATACCGGTTTTTTTCATTGTTTCTATTAGTACTTTCGCGTTACTGGTTAGACCGGAACGCCAGCAAGTTGATATGGCACAAATGCTCATAATATTTAAAAATTATTTGGACGAAGATTTTCTAAAATAAAAAACTATCTCATCAAGTTGGCCTATTATACATTATAAAATGTGCTACAATTAAATCTATAAGAATTTTATGAGTCAAGCGTTAAGGAGATTTCAGTGAAATATATTGTTTTATTGGGAGATGGGATGCCGGACTACCCTCTGCCTGATCATGATAATAAAACCCCGTTGCAAATAGCCAATACACCTAATATGGATTTTTTGTCGAAGAACGGAATCACTGGTGGAATAAAAACAATTCCTGATGGCTTTCCTCCGGGAAGCGATGTGTCAAATCTGTCTGTCTTTGGATATGATCCTGAGCTTTATTATACAGGGCGTTCTCCTTTGGAAGCGGCAAGTATGGGTGTTGATCTAGGTTCCGGGGATATAGCCTTCCGTTGTAACCTTGTTACCCTGAAACCGGTTATGAATGATCTTGTTATGGATGATTATTCCGCCGGACATATTTCTTCTGAAGAAGCAAAAGAATTAATCAATTTTCTTAATAGTAAATTAGGGAATGAAAATTACACTTTTTATCCCGGCGTTAGTTACCGTCATCTCATGGTTTGGAAGGGCGGAAAAGAAAATATGGATTTGGCTCCGCCTCATGATTTGACGGGCAAGGGGATAAAGGATTTTATTTTACCCCGACGTGATGAGATTATAGAACTGCTGAATAGTTCACAAATGCTTTTAAAAAACCATACTGTAAATCTCAAAAGAGCAGGGGAGGGGAAAAGACCGGCGAATAGCATATGGCTCTGGGGAAGCGGGAAAAAACCTGCCATGCCAAACCTGAAAAAGATGTACGGTCTTGAAGGAGCAGTAATCTCAGCCGTGGACCTTTTAAAAGGGATCGGCATTTATGCCGGGCTTGACGCGATAAACGTACCAGGAGCCACAGGGTATATCGATACGAATTATGAAGGAAAAGTAAACAGCGCTTTAAAAGTTCTTGAAGAAAAAAATTTCGTTTACATACATGTGGAAGCCGCTGATGAAACTTCGCATGAGGGAAGTTTTGAAAATAAGATAAAGGCCATTGAAGATTTTGACTCTAAGGTTGTTGGAAAAATTCTTAAGGGAATAAAAGGATATAAAAAATACAAAGTTCTTTTAACTTCAGATCATCCCACCCCCCTGAATCTTATGACCCATAGTTCTGAAAATGTTCCTTTTGCTATTTATTCTCCGGATATGAATGGAGATAAAACTATCTCATTTAGCGAAGATTTGATTAAAGAGGGTTCAAAGAATTTTGAAAAAGGATTTGAAATGATGGAGTATTTTGTTCGCGGGTAAAATCAAATGAGATTAATTGTGCAAAAATATGGAGGTACTTCCGTAGGAAGCGTCGAGCGCATTAAAGAAGTGGCCAAAAAAATAGTAGCGTCTAAAAAGGATGGACTGGATATTGTTGTGGTTGTATCTGCTATGGGAGGTGAAACGGACAAGCTTGTAGAGATGGCGTATGAAATTTCTCCCGAGCCTGGAAAACGTGAAATGGATATGCTTCTTTCTTCCGGAGAAAGAGTGTCGTGCTCACTTCTTGCAATGGCTATTCAAAATATTGGATATAAAGCCGCTTCTTTCACGGGCAGACAGGTGGGGATTCTAACGGACAGCGCTCATACGAAGGCACGAATTAAAAAGATTGAGGCGCATAAGATTAATAGGGCATTTAAAGAAGGTTTAATAGTTATCGTAGCAGGATTCCAGGGAATCGATGAAAAAGAAAATGTGACAACTCTGGGGCGCGGAGGTTCTGATACTTCCGCAGTAGCTCTGGCCTCTGCTCTAAATGCAGATCTTTGCGAAATATATTCTGATGTTGAAGGTGTATTCACTACAGATCCTAATGTCGAGCCTGAAGCAAGGAAATTAAATAAAGTTTCTTATGAGGAAATGATGGAGATGGCAAGCTCCGGCGCAAAAATTCTTCAGATTCGTGCGGTTCAATTTGCAAAGAAATATAATGTCCCTGTATATGTAAAATCGTCTTTTAAAAAAGGTGATGGAACCTTAGTTACCAAGGAGGATTCTGATATGGAAGAAATTGAAGTATCTGGCATTACTTATGATAAAGATGAAGCTAAAGTATCAATAATAGGGGTACCGGATAAACCGGGTATTGCTTCTAAAATATTTAATGTTGTGGCTGATGCAAATATTGTTATTGATATGATAATTCAGAATATCAGCCATGAGGGATTGACTGACATCTCATTTACCGTGCCTAAAAACGATGCTAAAAAAAGTTTGGAATTGGCCAAAGTCGTTGGAAAAGAAATCGCGGCGAAAGATGTGAAGATAGACAAAAATATGTCTAAAATATCTATCATTGGTGCGGGGATGAGGAGCCATTCCGGAATTGCCGCGAAAATGTTTCGAGTGCTGGCAAAAGAGAATATTAATATTCTTATGATCAGCACGTCGGAAATCAAAATCTCATGCGTTATAAAAAATAAATACACGGAATTAGCTGTTAGGGTGCTTCATAAAGCATTTGGGCTTGGAAAAGAAAATAAAAGGAAGTGAGTTGGATTTATACTATTAAACTGTAAAAACTTCTTTTTTTAGGAATTTTTTTTCTTTTGTTCTCTAGAGAAGAAGCCGCTATTTGGTAGCGGTAACTTGCCGCTTTATGAGATTCTCTTTACAAAATAATATTTGTCGTACTAGCCATATATTATTGACATTATCAGGATGTGGATGGGGAGGAGATAATTTTTATCCACTGTAAAAAAATCCAGCTACAGAAGCGGTCATAAAAGTGGCCAGGGTACCTCCAAGAATACATTTGATAGCAAGGCTTGCCAATTCTCTGCGTTTTGTTGGTACTATGGTACCGATACCACCTATCCAGATAGCTGCAGAGCCAAAATTGGCAAACCCGCATAACGCGTAAGAGGCAATAACCACTGTACGGGGAGACAGTGAAATACCGCTTGATAGTAAATTGGAAAAACTTGTATAAGCGACAAACTCGTTGATAATAGTTTTTTCTCCTATCAGTCTGGAGATTACCGAACAATCGGCGGCAGGAATGCCCATAAGCCAGGAAAACGGCCAGACGATATATCCTAACAACCCCTGGAGTGTCCAGTCTAAAGTAAGTCCTGAGACACTTGTAATCCCATTTCCGATAAAGCCGACAAAATAGTTAGCCATGGCCACTAATGCTACGAATGCGATCAGTGTTGCTCCGATATTCAGGGCAAACATTGCTCCTTCTGAAGCTCCGCGCGCGGCAGCATCAAAAACGTTGGCGCTGTCTTTTTTTTCTTCAGGAGGAATATGGCCACTAGTAACAGGGGTTTTCGTCTCCGGCACCAAAATTTTGGCTATTACCACTGCTGCTGGAATGGACATGAGGCTGGCAGTAATGAGATGACCGGCTATATTTGGAAAATGTGGCTGCATCATTTTAACGTAAGCGCCAAATACACTGGACGCTATCGTAGCCATACCCGTCGTCATAACTACCATCATTTCTGAGCGTGTCAACTTTTCAACGAAAGGGCGGATGGTCAAAACAGATTCAAACCCAACAAAGAGATTTGCGGATGCACAAAGAGATTCAGCACCGCTGATTTTCATAAATTTAGTAAATATCCAGGCGAAAAAAGAAATAACTTTTTGCATAATACCAAGATGATATAGGACAGCCATTAATGATGAGAAAAAAATTATAAGAGGTAATACTTGGAATGCAATGATAAATCCAAAAGAACCTTCCGTGCCTGGGGGAAGAGCCAGTGGACCGAAAATAAATTGAGCCCCAACATCCGAGAAACTTAATAATTTACTGGCTACTTTATTTAAAAAATCAAAAAATACTTTCCCGGTATCTGTGAAGAAAACAAAAATACCGAGTAGGATCTGCAGCCCAACACCGACACCCACTGTCCTGAAATTTACAGCCTTCCGATTTTCCGACATGAAATAGGCAACTCCCATCATGCAGAATATTCCAAAAAAGCTAATAAAGTTATATATTTGCATTTTGCCTTTATAAATTGAACGCAGATTTCGCATAGCGGCCAGGGGGCCGCAACCAGAATTCGACAAGGAGAGCTGAATTAGACTGCTTCCGAAGGAAAGCCGCCCAAAGGGTTGAGGCTATGAATGGCCGAAATCAAATAGATTTACCGCCCTGATGCTGCTAACAAAATTTATGCTAAAATGGAACACCATATGCTGTATCCCACTGTGGAAACGCAATTTTATAAATTTACAATGCAGATAAAACTGGTTGGCACAGATTAAAGCATATAAATAGGTGGGATTCTATAGTTTTTTGACTTGTCATGCTCATCTCAGCGATCTTTGTGGACTCTGTGGTACTAAATTCATCACGTATTGCCAGAAAAACTTAATTTTGCTATATTCCCCGTGATGATGAAAATACTGAAAGACCATTTTGATTTAGAAAAAAACGGCACGAATATAAAAACCGAGTTTATTGGTGGGGCCACCACGTTTATGACTATGGCCTATATTATTTTTGTCAATCCCGCCATACTTTCCGCACCTGGCGGATCAAATATGGATTTCAGCGCTGTAACAGCCGCTACCTGTATTGCCGCAGCTTTTGCAACATTGATGATGGGTTTTATCGCCAATTACCCAATCGCTTTAGCTCCTGGAATGGGATTGAATGCCTTTTTCAGTTTTGTTGTCTGCGGGAAAATGGGTGTTCCCTGGCAAACCGCGCTTGGAATTGTTTTTGTCTCCGGTGTTATATTTACTCTCTTATCCGCATCCCGGATAAGGGAATTAATAGTTAATTCTATCCCGCATTCATTAAAACTGGGTTCAGCAGCAGGCATTGGGCTTTTTATAGCATTTATTGGACTGAAGTCCGCAGGTTTTGTAGTTTCCGATCCTAATACCTTTGTCACCCTCGGAGCACTCAGTTCTGCGCCAACTCTTCTTTCTTTTGCAGGATTGATCATTCTCATTACACTTTCAGCAAGAAAAGTTAAAGGAGCTATATTAATCAGTATTCTCATTACCGGAATTATTGGCATTTCCTTTGGTATGATAGAGTTTAAAAATATTATTGGAACCGCGGACTTATCAAAAACATCCTTTAAACTCGATATCATTGATGTTTTTCAGTTAAAATATCTTGCTCCTATCCTTATTTTTCTCTTTTTTGATATGTTTGATACCATAGGTACTTTAGTCGGGGTAGGGGAACAGGCAGGTTTTATAAAAGACGGAAAACTTCCAAGAGGCAATCGGGCGCTTGTAAGCGATTCGGTTGGTACAATTGTGGGTTCTTTACTGGGCACATCAACGGTTACCAGTTATATTGAAAGTTCGGCAGGTATCTCATCTGGTGGTAGAACCGGTTTGGCAAACGTGTTCACATCACTATTTTTTATAACGGCCCTGCTTTTTGTGCCATTAGCTGAAATGTTTGGAGGAGGGTATCAGGTCTCTGAAAATGTTTTTTTATATCCCGTAACAGCCCCGGCCTTGATAGTTGTGGGGTCTTTGATGATGACCAATATTACAAAAATCCAATGGAGCGATATTACAGAGGCATTTCCCGCTTTTTTAACGATCATTTTAATGCCACTCACTTTTTCAATTGCAGAGGGGCTTGCCGCGGGTTTTGTTTTTTATGCCTTCTTGAAACTCGTATCAGGCAGAAGCCATGAGGCAAACTGGCTCGTTTATGGATTAAGTCTGATTTTAATTTTGCGATATATTTTTTTATAAACGACCAATAATTAATATTAAGTTATGTTATCAAAAAAACCGATAATAGGAATCCTTTGCGATATAAATAAAGAGGAGGGGAAAGAAGACCGTCCGCTTTATTTCGTTAAATCTAATTATATCTCTGCGATAAAAGAAGCAGGAGGTATCCCTTTGATAATCACACCCTTAAAAGATGAAAACGACCTGACAAAAACACTTAATCTTATTGATGGTTTGTTGATACCGGGAGGTGATGATATTGATCCGAAATATTTTAAAGAAGAGCCGCATCCATCTCTAGAGCTGATTGACCAGGAGATAGTAGAATTTCAAATGGGTTTTTTTAATAAAGCTTTGAATAAAGGTATGCCGGTATTTGGCATTTGCGCAGGTCTTCAGATAATTAACATCGCCTGTGGTGGTAATATTTATCAAGACATCCCGGCTCAATATTCAAATCCGATCCAACATAAGAAAAATGAAAATGAAAAAAAGGATTTGATTCACAATGTAAGGATTGAAAAAAATACAAAGCTTTATAACATTCTAAAAAAGGGAGAGGTAAGCGTAAACAGCACCCATCATCAAGCATTAAAAGATGTTGCTGAGGGGTTTATGGTTACTGCCCGGTCAGACGACGGGATAATAGAGGCCATCGAAAGTAGGAAACACCGATTTGTAATTGGCGTTCAATGGCATCCGGAAGATTTGTACAAGGAAAATAATCTTTTTCTGAAATTGTTTGAAAGACTTGTTAGTGAATCCGGATAGAGCGAAACTCCCCGGAATTGACCATAATCTTTTATCGGTGTTTAGATAGCTTATACCATTACACTGCAAAAACCTCTTTTTTGAGAAAGTTTTTTGTTTTTTTCAGGGTGGCAGCCCAATTTGCTTGCGGTCACTCTGTCAGTTTATACAACATCGGAGACAATTGAGAGGCAAAAGAGATGCGTTATTTTTTATCTTCGGCGGCAGTGGCAGGCTCTTCTTTTTTGTCTTCAAGTGAAGGTTTGACTTCATCCTTGACTTCATCCACTTCCTCTTGTATTTCTTTTGTGGCTTTTTTGAAGTTTTTAATCCCTTTTCCTAGCGCATCACCTATTTGAGGTAATTTGCCTGCACCAAAAATAATTAATACCATTATCAGAATTATAAAAAGTTCACCCATTCCAGGCCAAATCATAAACCCTCCTATTTAAAATTTTGTGAGTAATATTTAATTTAAATAATAGTTTATATCAGTTGATAGTTAAAAGTCAATCATTCTTTTAACTTGAGTCTATACCCTAAATTAAACTATAGTGAATGCCATAACTGCAGTATTTTCCTCTATCTAATTCCCGACTTGATCGGGAATCTATTGAATGGGAGTAATCCCCAAGGTTTTTTTCTGAAACTGAAATTACTAAAGACTATAGCGGCAAAGACCGGGTAATTTCCGCAAGGTTTTACACATATAAAACACAGGAAACTATATAAAATTTTAATTAAGACACCTAAAATATATATTCAATCAAACCTTTCTCGTAAAAGCAATTTTAATTGGCTATTTTGGCTTGCTCCTGCTCTTCTATCGCTTTTTCTGCTTTTATATCGCTTATCTGATGTTGCAGGTTTATACAGAGATGAAGCAACATTTGGGTTGTTTGCAGAATTAATTCAAGAAGGCTATCGACCAGTTAGAGGTTATTTTAATATATATACATCTCCAGTTCATTCTTACATAATTGCAATTTGCTTCTCATTGTTTGGTGAATCCATAGGATCTTTACGGATAAGCGGAATATTATTTAACCTGCTTGCTGCATGTGCATATGTTGACATGGTTCGTCGTTTATTCCCCAGTTTAGCCATTTGGAGTTTTTATTTCCTCATAACCATGCCTTTTTATATAGTCATGTCGCGAATAGCAGGTGAGAATTATGCTCTAAATCCTTTTTTTTTGTTTGTTGGCATGTGGAGTTTTTATGTGATTGGATCTAGTGAAAAAAAATGGTTTTCAAAAGCGGGATACACTATTAGCGGTTTGTTTTTTTACATGGGAGTTTGGAATCATGTTGTTTTTCTACCAACTGTCGTAAGTATAATTATTGGTTATTGTGTTGTTTCCCGTGTGAATATAAAAAAAGCATTAACAGTATTCCCTTGGTTTATATTCGGTGGTCTTATTGGAGTTATTCCAAAGCTGTATGGCGTAATAGTACATGGCTACAGTTTCATTCCCCAAAAAAGCATAAAAGGAATTCCTGCGCTTTCGAACACCTTAATAAATCTAATTTACACACTAGGTGGTGATGGCCTTTATGCCAAAATATGTGGAGAAATACTTTTTTCTTTTAACTGGTTCCTACCACTTAGTGTAGTTGTTTCTGCAATCATACAGTTGCGTTCAAAGACTACTCCAAGCCGAAAAAAAATGTGGAAAATCACAGTATTATGTTTCTTTTTTAGTTCTTTGGGAACATGGCTTATCACTCCTTTAGGATTAAGCGGACCAAGATTGTGGTTGCTACCACTATGGTTTATTCCTTTTCTGCTTGCTCTCTCATTGCCTGTTTCTGTCAAATGGCTTAAGATCTCCATAGGAGTTATAATAATATCTATAAATTTGTTGTCGACTGGTTTGAATTATTTTTACAATTTTTTACAGGATGGAGGCATCCCTAAAGATAATATTTACATTGGAGGATTCTATGACAGCGGCTTAAATTTTATTGACATGAGGCCACTTGTGAAAAAACTGAATAAATATAAGAGTAATAAACCAATCTATATAGAGGATGTTAACACACACCGAATGCTGTTTCTAATTAATAAGTCTTATAGGAGCAGGGTAAAAGTCATCAAAGATATAAAAAAAGGAGAAAGACTGCCAATTAATAGTCTTGTGATACGTTATAAGTTTAAGGATGGCCGTAAAGTTTGGGCTGTTATAAATATTAATAAATCAGTTGCTGCTTTAGACTCAGCTCTTTCAACGTCAAATTATGCTGTATACAAAGTTGTGAAATAAGGCAAAATTTCTATGGAGTTGAGCTCAAAAGCAGAGTTCGAGCCAACGCTATAAAACCTTTAAAAGTCTGTAGGAAATGGAAAGTTTGATACGTTGTTGGAAGAGCAATTAGCATATGGTAGCCGCATAACGAAAAAGTAAGCAAAACACATTAAATGGAAATAGCCCAACCATTCCAAACCTTAACAATGTTAAGAAGGCTTGTTTACATAATGACCGATGTAGCAACTCAAATGAGAAATCATTGTCATAAGAAGGCTAAATAGCCTTCTTATGACTAAACACAATCTAAATGAGTTATTCAAAACAAATAAAAGGAAACTACGCAGTGGTGTTAATGTGCGTGTTATTGCTGAATTGGCATCACACAAAAGCATACAGACTACACAGCGTTACATAGACATTAATGATAAATTGTGTAGTAAAGCTATTGAAAGCTGAAATGGAAAGTCTGTGGCAGCAGATGGTGGAAGCGAAAAAGCGTGAACGTGCTGAAGCGTTGAAGAAAGTGAAAGAGATTTGCAGAGAGTTCAGCTTTACAGCTGGAATGCTTAAGGGTGCTTTGGCTGAAGGTAGGAAAAAGAAATGAATATAGAACAAGCTAAAGATATTGTCATCAAAGTTATTGTTGAAGCATTAGAAGACAAGGTTGAAGTTGCTGAAGATATGCAGCTAATTGGCGGTGATTCATTGCTAGATTCAATGAAACTTGTTGAAGTTTGTCTCTCGCTCGAAGATCTGGCTGATGAGTATGGTTTTGAATTTGATAGGACTTCAGAAGCTGCAATATCGAAGTCACGCAGTATGTTTCTGTGTGTCGCGATATTAGCCGAAGAATTCTTAAACCAATCGGAGGCGTAGTTTTGATCTTAATAACTGGGGCAAGCAGAGGACTAGGTAAAGCAATTACTGAACGCTTAGTTGAAAAAGGTGAGAAGGTTGTTGGATTAGCTAGATCAACTGAATCACTTGAGATTGAAAGTATCAAATGTGATGTAAGTAATTACTCATCTGTGAAGCAGGCAGCTCGTGAAGTTAAAAGGATGAAAGAGCCAGTTAAGGCATTTATAAATGCAGCTGGAATAGCGTCTATGAACATGGCTGTAACCACAGACGAGTCAACAGTTCAGAAGTTAATACAAACAAATCTTGTTGGAACTATTTATTGCTGCCAACTATTTGCTCCCATTATGTTACGTCAAAAATATGGGTGCTTTATTAATTTCTCAACAATAGCAGTTGCTCTAGCTCTCAAAGGGGAGTCTGTTTATGCTGCATCTAAAGCTGGGGTCGAGGCCTTTTCTCGAACCTTTGCAAGGGAGATGGCTGACTTTAACGTACGTGTAAATATAATTGCTCCAGGGCCTATACGCACAGATCTATTGCGCGGAATTACTGATACGCAAATCGAAAAAATAACATCGCAGCAAATTATTCCAAAGCAATTTGAAAAATCAGATGTTTGTGATTTAGTTGAACTTCTTATTGATAAAAAGGCTTATTCTTTAAGTGGGCAGACCCTCAACCTCGGAGGTGTCTAATGGATATTATTAAGAATCTGACACCGCGTTGGAATGAGATTGATTATCCTTTTTTGATTCACGCTAACGGCGAATTACGTTTCAGTGAAATAACTGATCAAAAGTCAGTGGACTTATTTGAATCAAAAGCGGTGACGTTGTGGCATTAATCGGAGACTTTGATCCTCAGTCAATACTTACGCTTCTCAAATTGATTGATAAAAACGTAATCCTTGTACCGTTAACTGATGATACAAAGGCGCAACATGATTACTTTTTTGAGTTTGCACTAGTCGACGTTGTTGTTAAAGATAATGTAGTTACGAGATTGAAACACAATCATAAGCACGAATTTATTGAGACGTTGCGCGAACAAAATCACGCTGGTCTAGTTTTGTTTTCAACTGGTACTACTGGATGACCAAAAGCTATTTTGCATGATTGACCCTACCCCGAAAAACTGATCCACCCTTAAAATTAGTATTGTGATAAAACAT
>CAJXCL010000014.1 GCA_913051775.1 uncultured Nitrospirota bacterium
GCCATATCTTGGAAAATTTACGACTCAGTGGGACATTATTACACCGCCGTTCTCAGAAACAATTGATGATATCTACCAGTCAATTGATTTTGCTAAAAAGCTTGACGCGGATTTTGCTCAATTTACCATTACAACCCTCTATCCCGGCACACCTTTATACTATGAGGCAATGGAAAAAAAGGTAATCGACTCGGATGTGTGGAGGAGCTTTGCCATCAACCCTAATCCGGACTTCACTCCCCCGAGGTGGGATTTGACAATCGATAGAAATATTTTGGTTGAATTGCTTCATCACTGCTATAAAAGTTTTTATTTGAGACCGGGGTATATTGGAAAACAACTTTTAAAAATTAGAAGCTTCAAGGAATTCAATTCAAAAACGACAGCAGGTTTCAGTTTATTATATAACCAGGTAGCAACAAAAGTTGGACTGAAAAGTAATGAGATTAAGTAAACCGCTTGCCACGCGCACGCCAGGGCAAAAGCGCTGTTTTCCTCCTGTTCTTCCGTTTCATTATAAGCATGACTATAATCCGCATCTTGAGTTAGAGGAAAGAAAATGTTTTCTATGTTGACAAAAAAAAATATTAAAAAGGCGGTAGCGCTTTCGATAACCCTTCTGCTTCTCTACCTTATTTACAGCAGAATTGATTTGCAGGTTTTTTACAGGAATATAATTAACATAAATGTTTTCTACCTGTTCTGGGCGCTATCATTGTTCCCAGTTATCTCCATAATTAAAGCCTATCGCTGGAGATTTATTCTTGGGGATGGGATAAGCGCTTCTTACTTTACCGTGCTAAAGGTTTTAATGGCTGGCTCCGTGTTTAACCTGTTTGCCCCGTCGAAACTTGGCGATTTTTCACGCGTATATTTCTGTAGGAAAGAGCTCTCTAACGACACTCATAGAATATTTAACTCTGTGGTTGTAGAAAAAATATGTGATGTATTCGCGTTATGCCTTATCTGCCTGGTGAGCCTGAATTTTGTAAATGTAAACTACAGTATCAAAATCTCAATACTAATTTTCTCTCTCATTCTTTTTTTTACCATTCTCATAATTATCAGCGTGGACTTTCATCGGTTCGAGTTTCTAAATAGAATTTTTGAAAATATAAAATTAATAGAAATATTTGATGATGCGCGGAAACTGAAAAAAGAGCTCAAAAACAACAAAAATTTTTTTTCAAAAATATTTATAATATCCATCTTATACTGGTATATAGTGCTTTTCCAGGTTCATATGTTCTTTCTAATGTTTAATTTAAAAGCTTCCTTTGTGTTGGTTGTCAGCCTGGTTCCGATGGCTCTTTTTATCGGCATGATTCCTATTACCCTTAGTGGGATAGGGACAAGAGATGTAGCGTTGATTTTTCTTTTTTCAGGTTATTTTTCTTCTGAAATTATGGCTGCAATTGGAATTTTATGCTCTTCACGATACCTGGTCACTTGTTTAATAGGATTACCATTTTTTCTTAACCATTACTTCACAGAAAATCAAATTGAACCTCCGGTCGGCAAAACCTCCAGGACTCTTCAAACATAAAGAACAAGTAATGCTTTGCAATGCAAAGCATTACTTCATAGAAATACTCCAAACTTCTACCATACCTATTAACTTGGATTTCACAATTCAGCATACAAATTACCCTAAATTTCCATAATAATCCTTGTAAATGGTTAATTTTATATGTTTTAATTATTGAGGGACATGGCAGTAGAAACTTTTCATTGCCATGAATTTTCAATGGGTTACGGCGAACAGCGAAGACCGGGTTAATTGGGTAATATTTTCATTTTGGCATTTTAGTTTTCTGTTACTTTTGTTAATCTCAATGTCTGACGCCAACTTGAATGTCTATTATTATGTCACAATACAGAAGAATAATTGAACGGCTTTTTAGGCTTAATGAGCACGCAGTAAAACTTGGCCTTGAAAATATTTCAAAACTCCTGAAATATCTTGACAACCCTCACAAAAGATTGAATACCATCCATATAGCAGGAACAAACGGGAAAGGTTCCACAGCTTTTTTTTTAAATTCCATTTTCAATACCGCCGGGTATAAGACAGGTGTTTATCTATCCCCTCATCTCATCGATATCAGAGAAAGAATCATTATTGGAAATGACTGGATACCGGAGAAAAAATTTACTGAATTAACAGAGTATATTTTTCATCTCATGAAAAAGGAAAAATTATCTGTCACATTTTTTGAATTTGTTACTGCGTTAGCCTTTCTTTATTTTTTTCAGGAAGAGATAGATATAGGTATTATTGAAGTTGGTCTTGGGGGAAAACTGGACGCTACTAATGTTTTAACTCCTATGGTTAGCGTCATTACTGAAATTGACTTAGAACATACACACTATCTTGGTTCTTCTATTAGAAAAATAGCAGCGGAGAAAGGGGGAATTATTAAAGAGGGAGGAACGGTTTTCACTTCTGCTGAAAATGAAGAAGCAGTCGATACAATAAAAGATATTGCAAAAAAAAAGAAAACAACCTATTTTCAATTTGGAAAAGATTTTGTAATAGAGGATGCTGATAAAGAATTATCGCTAAATGCTAAAAAATTACTCTTACCTCAAACATTCTCTTTAAGGTTTAGAGAGTATGAGTTTAAAAAATTGGCAATAAAAACTGCGGGTACTTATCAAATCAAAAACAGTTCCACAGCAGTTGCCGTTGCCCTTTATTTAAATGAGAAATATAAGGCAATCAATGAAAATTCTATTTGTAAAGGTTTAAAAAACACCAAAATACCATGCCGAATGGAACTTATGCAGAAATCACCTCAGATAATACTGGATGCAGCACATAACTTTCAGGCTATCCAGATCCTTATAGAAAATACTCCCCTATTTTTTACTTATAGCCGACTAATAGTTCTGCTTGGAATATTAGATGACAAGGACTATAAAAAAGTAATTAAAGTGCTTTCATCTGAAACAGATACATTTATAATGACAAAGCCAAAGACAGAAAGAGCATTATCGGCCCGCTTGCTAGAGAAAGAGGCCTCCGCCTTTAATGCAAAAATTTTTGTTGAGACAGAAATTTCGAAGGCTTTAATTAAGGCAAAGAAAGTTGCTGACCCAGACGATCTTATTCTTGTTACCGGATCTTTTTATACTGTTGGGGAAGCGTTGTTTGAGTTATCCTGATTTTTTTCCAATACTCTTTTTATCCACGAAACACGCGAAAGACGTGGGGAAAATAATTTCGTGTCATTTCGTCTTTTTTTTGGACAATAAAAGGAGTTTATTGAACTGCTAACGGTTTTCTTCGTGCTCGTCGTGTCCTTCGTGGTTAAAAATCCTTTTATTATTACCAATAACCGAGAATAGCTATACCAGTTTTTAATCTTCTTTTGCATAATAAACTGATATAATTTCCTTAATCATGAAAAATTCGATTGACTTTAAAGGTCTTGAAAAGTTTATTAGAGAAGCTTTAGAAGAAGACATCGGTACGGGGGATATTACTACAAATGCTGTAATTTCCGATAACGAAGTAACTGTAGGAAAAGTTATAGCAAAAGAAGATTTAATTCTTTGCGGACTTAATATTTTTGAATATGTTTTTCTTTGCCTGGATAAAAACATCAAGATTGATCCGAAGCATGCCGATGGTGAAAAAGTTAAAAATAGAAGCACCCTGCTCACTTTTTCAGGAAGTGCTCGTTCTCTTTTAGCTGGTGAACGAGTTGCTTTAAATATTCTGCAAAGACTTAGCGGAATAGCTACTCTAACAATGAAGTTTGTTGAAAAGGTTCCTTCTACCGTAAGTGTCCTTGATACGAGGAAAACAACACCTGGTATGAGGGCTTTGGAGAAATACGCTGTCCGTTGCGGAGGTGGTACAAATCATAGATTTGGTCTTTATGACGCTGTCTTAATCAAAGATAATCATATTAAAGCTGCCGGTTCAATTTCCAAAGCAGTAGAAAAGGCACGAAAAAACATTCCCCCTCTGCAAAAAATTGAGGTTGAAGTGAAAAATGCGGAAGAAGTGAAAGAAGCGCTTCGAATGGAATGCGACATTATAATGTTGGATAATATGTCACCCGAACAGGTAAAAGAAGCGGTAAAAATCATTAATAAAAGGTCCAGAATTGAAATATCCGGTAATATTGGATTGAGCAACATCCAAAAAATTGCAAGTGAGGGGATAGATTATATATCTGTTGGAGCTTTAACGCATTCGACGCCAACCGTGGATATTTCAATGGTTTTTGACTGAAGCATCTATAGAAGATGCGTTTTTTTTAGCCACAAAGA
Source organism: uncultured Nitrospirota bacterium (assembly GCA_913051775.1). Lineage (GTDB taxonomy): Bacteria > Nitrospinota > Nitrospinia > CAJXCL01 > CAJXCL01 > CAJXCL01. The sequence continues at coordinate 4,285 of CAJXCL010000014.1, forward strand.
GTGCAATAATATTTTCATTTAGGGAAAGAAAATTAGTGGCGGTGCAGGGAATTGAACCCCGGACACTACGGATATGAGCCGTATGCTCTAACCATCTGAGCTACACCGCCTTTATGTGATTTTTGTTTAAAGTTTCATTATTACATGATGGAGAGCAAAACCTCAATATTATTTTAGATTTGGCATTTGCGAAATCTTGAGATGTTTAGCTGAAATTAAGCGTTTTTAAGGAAGGGATTTAGCGCAGCGGAAACCATAAATGTTTAATTTTACATCCGGATAGTTTCTAATTCTTTTTGTAGTTGAAACGTTGTAAATTTTATTTACCCATGAGCCTCCCCGTAGGACTTTATAAATGCCTGATTTTGGCCCCCGTGGATTTATTTCCGGGCTTTTCTTATAGTAGTTAGGACCAAACCAATCCTCGCACCATTCCCAAACGTTTCCTGCCATGTTGAATGCCTTATAAGGGCTTCTCCCCAAAAAGAAACTATCAACAGGTGAGGTGTATTCAAAATCATCCGCTGTTCCATGAATATTCAAGTAGATGGTTTGATAAATATTTTCCCGATCGTTTCCCCATGGCCAGATAAAACCTTCTGTCCCTCTTGCTGCTTTTTCCCATTCTGCCTCAGTAGGAAGCCTTTTATGAGCCCACTTGGCATAAGCGGCTGCGTCTTCCCAGCTCACTCCGACTACCGGGTGGTCAGGCTCATTAAATCTTTCGTCATACCAGTATTTTGGAATAGAGTGTCCGGTTTCCTGCAGAAATATTTCATAGTCCCTGTTGCTTACTTCATACTTGTCAATGAAAAAACCCTTAACATATACTTGGTGTGCCGGTTTTTCTTCTTCTGCCAAAGAATCGTCATTTCCCATTACAAAATAACCATCAGGCACATATACCATGCCATCCGGAATTTCTATACCTTCCGGAACTTGGATTACTTCAGAAGTTTCTGCTTCATCATAAATTGTTATATCTTCTGTAAATTCCTCGGCAATAAGAGGGTAAGAGAATAAAAAAATAGTTATAAATAAAAAAATAAATATTGTCGAATTATATTTCATAAGGCGGAGAGTCTCCGTAACCGAATGGAGCTTCCGCTCCGGTGAACAAACAAAAAAACTTCTTCAAAAAACAAGCTTTTATATAGTAATAGTATAAAACTACATATCCCAAAACAATCCCCAGTTTTTTCTATTTAATACTCGGCTGTTTTTTTCTCCGTTGGAATAACTGTCCACACCTTCTGCGTCTACATGCAGTCCGATACTTCCTGCTTCATGGGAAGAAGAAAAATTTCCTGAACCCGGACCACCGTCAGAAACATATTTGTCGTTTCCCTTGCGATCATACAATATTCCAATTCCTGTCTCATTTCCGAACCCTTGAACCAAAACTCCTCCTTTATAAAAATCATCTCCATCGTTGTCTATTAGGACACCAGTCCCAAAATCGTGTCCGCACCCCTGGCCTACACCGAATGTAGAAACATAGTGGTCATTTCCTTTTTCGTCGATTAAAGTTCCGATTGAAACATGTATGCCTGCCCCCTGAGAATACCTGCCGGATATGTAGAGATCATCACCTTCTTCATCAACAAGCGCTCCAAAGGCATACCAGTAGCTTGCCCCTTGTCCGAAATAATCGCTTATATAAACATCATTTCCATTTTGGTCGTATACCAGGCCTATTCCCCCGGATGATCCAACAGAGGTGTTGATAGGCCGCAATCCAAAACCAAACCCTTGGGCAAAACTCTCTGTCGCATTTTCAGGGTCACGGAAATCAGGATATTTTCCTCCTGCGAACATATAATCCGAACCATCGGCTTCAATGATTCCCCCTATCCCTTTCGTCAAGCCAATGCCCTGTGCGTAACGATCGGCCAGGTATAGATCATTGCCTCCACCCTCTAAAATAAAACCCATGCCAAAAAGACCTAAACCCTGAACAGAAGATTTTCCGGAATATTGATCGTCTCCGTCAAGATCGATCAGAAATCCGGTTCCTAAAATACCGATACCCTGGGATAAATCTCGAGAAGTATAAATATCATCACCAGACAGGTCTATCAGAACACCTGTTCCCAGTATTCCACTTCCTTGAGTGAAAGATTGAGTGGATATGTATTTGTCATTTCCAGAAAGATCCACAAGAATAGAGAGAGGATCGTTCTGTGTAGATGATCCTGCATTATTGTAGTAAATGTCGTCTCCCCCCAAATCAATTATGACTGCGCTATTTTCCCAGTAAATAGTTTGACCATATCCGCCGATGATAATCCGGCCAATTTCTGTTTTTTTGTTTAAAATTACATCACCGGACACGATATCGGTTTGATCAATATCGGAAACAAAAAGCTTTTCTTTAGATATTTTGAGATTTTTTAATCGTTCAATAGTATTTGCGTCAAAAACGTGGAGCATAATCTGGCTGGAATAAAATAATTTTTCGTAATCTACTTTTAAAGCTAATTTTAAAAACCGAAGTAATTCTTTTTCTTCTTCATCAGTTATTTTTTTGTTTGTTTCTCCATCGGTTTTCACAGTAGTGGACGGCAAGTAAATTTTTGAGTATAAAAAAAGAAAATCCATTTCCTCTTTGGTTAATTTTGAGAATGCCTCCTGTCTAATAGAGGAGGCATTTAGAAGGAGTTGCAGCAGGCTACCAAGAAAAGTATCTAAAGATAGCTCCGATGGAAATTTAAACAACTTTTTTGGTGAATAATCCACATCAATTTTTTTAGCCGTAAAATTTAATAGTTCGGAAAAATTTCGATCAACCGGACTAAAATATTTTTTTAATTGACCCGTTAAATTACGAGTAAGTATAGGGGTGTGTAGAGGATGGTTCAGGAGGTAATTTACTTCTCCTAATCGAAATAGATTATGATTATTAGGATCAAAACGATAACTTACAATATCAGCGCTTTTCTTTTTGATTAAATCGGACACTTCATAATAACTGGACAACATTTGCTGTTGTTTTAAAGTTTTTTCAAGTAACGATTCCCTTGCGGGGATAGTCTTTGCCAGGTTTTTGTAGTCTGCCATTGGGACGGGCGCTTTAGGCATCTTCCCTAAACCTAGCTTAATATTTTTTATAATTTTATTTCTTAGGATTGTTAAAGTCACGCTTGAACCGGGAGAATGCCGTTGAATTTCCCTTACAAATTCTCCGGAGAGGGAGGCGCCAAGGCGAGGCAAAATAGTTTTTTCATTTAGTTTAAGAATTATATCATCTTTTTTTAGCCCAAATTTTTCGGCTGGGGAGTTTTCAATGACATACTGAATCAAAAGTTGATTTTCTTTAGTTTGCTTTTTTGTGTCATTTTTGTTGTCTCTTTCGATCAAGCTAACGCCAAGCCAACCTTTTTCAACTTTTCTACGGTTGAAATCCGGGTTTTTAGAAAGCGGTTCTTTAACTGAAAATATCGAATTATAGCTTAAATCTTTTACATCTATATTTTGATTTGAGGATAAAACAGTATAAGGTCTTGCTTTCAATGAGGTTTGGCAACCTGAAAGAGAAAGTAAAACTATAACTGTAAATATTGCAAAAAAATAAGAGATTTTTTCATGCATTTCAATTTTCAACATTCCATAAATTATGTCAAATTTTTTTGTTCTGGTTAAAGTTTGATAAAACCCTTTGCAATATAATTTAGAAGAAAAGAGATATAGTAAAATGGGATGCTACAGAAGTTTGTTTAAGATTTGGTACAATGGGCCCACCAGGGATCGAACCTGGGACCTACCGGTTATGAGCCGGTGGCTCTACCATCTGAGCTATAGGCCCAAACAAATGCTGGATTACGTTTATACCGTTAAATTCTATAATCTATCAACTTTCAACAAAACAGCGTAATTTTTTACTTCGACTCGGATGTCGCAGCTTTCTCAAGGCTTTGGCTTCAATCTGCCGAATTCTTTCTCGTGTAACATCGAAATCCTGACCTACCTCTTCCAGAGTGTGTTCAGAAGCTAAACCGATCCCAAACCTCTTTCTAAGTACTTTTTCTTCTCTTGCAGCTAAAGTCGTAAGTATATTTGCGGTTTGATCTTTAAGGCCTATTTTAACTACTGTTGACAAAGGAGAAACAACTTTTTTATCTTCTATAAAATCTCCAAGATGACTATTTTCTTCCTCTCCTATTGGAGTTTCAAGAGAAATAGGTTCTTTTGCTATTTTTAATACTTTTCTTACTTTATCTATTGGTAGTTTCATTTTTGCTCCTATTTCCTCCGCTGTGGGTTCTCTGCCAACCTCTTGAACAAGCTGCCTGGAAGTCCTATTTAGCTTGTTAATTGTTTCTATCATATGAACAGGAATTCTAATTGTTCTTGCTTGATCGGCAATAGCCCTTGTTATGGCTTGACGAATCCACCATGTAGCGTAAGTACTAAATTTATATCCTCTCTGGTATTCAAACTTATCTACAGCTTTCATCAGACCAATGTTTCCTTCCTGAATTAAATCGAGAAACTGGAGTCCCCGGTTTGTGTACTTTTTAGCGATACTGACAACTAACCTTAAATTTGCTTCGGCTAACTCCCTCTTGGAATATTTACTTTTTATTTTACCGTCATTAATAGCTCGGACTATTTTTCTTAATTCTTCCTGAGAGATTCCAGTTGTTTGTTCTATTTTTTTAATTTTTAGCTTTGCACTTTTCTCTTTTTTCTCTAAATCAATAAACCTTGTTTTTGTTAATTTTATATCATTTTTCAAAGAGATATTTTTTTGCTTTTTCCAGTTATTTGTAATTTTTTTTATTTCAGAGATAGGTAGCCCCAGCTCGTTTTTAATTTCGTCGATAACTAGTTGATGTTCCTGAAAATATTTAACATGTTTCCTGATTATCTCTATAAATGCATCTATTTGTTCACTGCATAGATTAATTTCACCAACCTTTGCTGCTATTTCTTCCCTGTATTTGTTTCGTTCAGTTTCTAATTTTGCCTGAGCTTTAACAGACGGCAACTTACAAAGGTTCGCATTAATTTTTGATAATTTAGTATTAAGTGGCTTTATCTTTTTTAAGATAGAAATTACGCGCTTATATTCTTGTTTTTCTTTTTTGCCGCTTGCTTCGTCAAGGTCATTCCATTTCACGAAATACTGTATTGGAATCTCCTCGTTTTTAATTAAAGGTTCCAGTTGGAGTAATTTAGTCGTTGTAATGGGGCAGCAAACAACATTATCAACCACTTCCATTTGTCCTTCTTCTATCCTCTTCGCAATTTCAATTTCTCCTTCACGAGACAAAAGGGGTATGGACCCCATTTCTCTTAAATAAAGTCTTACTGGATCGTCAATTGTTGAAATGCTGTCACTCTCAAGATTACCCTTCAATGTGTTAGGTTTTGATAAAGAGGATTTTTTACCTTTTGGGCTTTTGTTTACAAGTTCTATCTCCATTTCACCAAAGAATACCATAATGTCGTCGATTTGATCGGGTGAAACTACATTCGGAGGTAATGCACTATTTACCTGATCATAAGTAAGGTAACCTTTTTCTTTTCCAATAGTAATAAGCTTATTTATCTCTTCCGCTTTATTTATCTTTTTCATAATTTATTTTTCGAACTCCCAATATTATTTGCTGCTTTATTATTAATATATATTTAACAGACTAAAAAGGTTTAAACACCCTGTAAATCTTTTAAGTCCTTGTCTAATTTTTGAAACTCAGCAACTTTTTTAGAATTAACTGCTTCGATCCTTTGTTTTATAAGATTTTCAACATCTTTTTGTTTTGCCTTTTTAAAGATTGATTGGATGCAATCCTCCAGCACCTTATCAGGCTTATCAAATTCTATGGTTTCCATTAAAAGTTCTGTGACAATTTTTCTGACCTTTTCAATAGGTATTAGCTCCACAATTTTTTGTGGTGATAGATGTTCTTTGGGAATGTTCATGCCAAAAATAAATTCAACAGCCTCTTTTAAAATGTTGTCAGTAAAGTGGTCTGAATCAATCTTTCTCTTTACTTTTTCAATATTCTCAGGATGTAGAATGATCAACCTTACAAGGTTGCGCTCACTCCAGGCAGAAACTTTTTTCTCAATTTTCACTTCTATTTTCGAATCGATTTTAGTTTTCTTTGTTTCACACTTCTTTTTTAGCTGATCTTGAAGCGACTGCTGAGACACCTGGAAAAGCTCTGAAATTTTTCTAATGTATTCTGATCGCTCAATACTATTTTTAATTTTTGCCAAATAAGGCATTAAAGTGCTTAAACCTCTAAGTTTTTCTTCGAGCGAATTTAAATTAACTTTACCGACAATTTTATTTGCCAGATATTCTATAAACAGTTCTGATTTATTTATTTTTTCGTTTAATTGTGCTAATCCAAACTGGTTAATAAAAGTATCCGGGTCCGTATTTTCTGGCAAATCAACCACTTTAATATTCAAACCATATTCCAATAAAACCTCAAATCCTCTGGTTGCAGCTTTATGGCCTGACTCATCAGAATCAAAGAGGAGTAAGACATTGTTCGTATATCGTTTAATCAAACCCGCTTGCTTAGTTGTAAGTGCAGTTCCACAAGTAGCAAGTACGTTTTCAAAGCCATGCTGGTAAAGAGATATTAAATCAAAATAGCCCTCAACAATTATTACAAAACCTTTTTTTCGGATGCTTTCTTTGGCAATATTATATCCAAATAATATTTCGCTTTTATTATAAATGAAAGATTCAGGAGAGTTAATGTATTTTGGAATTTTTTCATTGTGGCTGATGTCCCTGCCGCCAAAACCCCGAATTTTGTTATCAAGACCTATGATAGGAAAAATAATCCTATCTCGAAACCGGTCATAACACCCTGTTCCAGATTCTCTTAATATTACCAAACCTATTTTTTTCAAATCTTTGAAATTAACATTTTTTTTCCTGAAATGCTTCAAAAGAAGATCCCAGTCCTTATTAGCGTAACCAATTTGGAACTTTTTAATGGTGTCAGAAGAAATATTTCGTTTTTGAAGGTAATCTTGAGCTGATTTTCCGCATCCTTTAAACAGGTTTTGATGAAAATATTCCGCTGCAAGCCAGTTTAGCGTAAAATATTTTTCTTTTTTGTTGGCTTCTGAGCTGTATAAGTACTTCCCCATGCTACCATGAACCTCTGTAGGAACAGCAATTCCATATCTCTTGCCTAAATGGGTGACAGCTTCAGGAAATGAGAAATTGCTGAACTTCATTAAAAAAGAAAAAACATTTCCACCTTCACCGCAGCCGAAGCAGTGATAAATTTGCTTTTCCGGGCTCACGCTAAAAGAAGGAGTTTTTTCCGAATGAAAAGGACATAAACCGAGAAAGTTTTTCCCCGATTTTTTAAGAGGGACATATTCTTCAATAATTTCAACAATATCAGAAGTTGATCTGATTTGTTCAAGTATGCTATTGGAGACAAAACCCGTCAACAGCCAATTACCCCTTATAAGTGTAAAAAATGCCTCTGTAGTTTAGACAGTTATTTATGCGGCGCGATTTTTTTCTTTTTTAGTTTTATATCTGGCTTAACGTATCCCGCTCATTTTTTATTTCGGTAAAAATACCGATTTTTTTGAATTGCTTTTTAAACGCTTTAAAACAATTTCGAACGACCATTTTCCCTTGCCTTAAATGAGGGATAAAAAATAATTCCCCCTCAAAGCAATTATTTATGACTGCTCTAAGAAGCTGTTTTTATTTATCTAATAAGAATTTATGGTGCAAATGGTGTAAGAAGAAGTTTTTAATATGAATGATGTTTAACTCTTAATACTATTAAATCATCTGAAAAATGTCAAGAATTTTAATTTAAAATTTATAATTATTTACTCAATTATGTTCATTTTAATGGCACCTATTTTATCAAAAACTTATGATTGGTTTTTATCGTCATAGGCAGATACGTAGGATGAAATGGCTTGCAGGATAGGGGCAGTAGTCGCCCTGTTGCATATGTGTCTACCAGTTCTCTCTGAAAAAAAGAATCTCACTAACCAATTAATTGTAATGGTGACTCTGATTAAAGAGATGTCTCGGGCATAATTCCAAAGATAATCAAAATTATGAAGAAAAGGACACGTTTTAACATTTAAAGCTCCCTATTATTTTATACGGCATGTTAGTAATGGACTTTAATGCTAAACTTGTGCAAAAAAAACAAAACGATAAAGTCAATAAACATAATAAGATAATAAATTTAAAAATAAATTGTATTTCCTGGTTTCATATGCCTCAATTATTCTTGACTCTTTTCCTGATCTTGCCTACACTCAATTTATGAGTACACAATTAGCAATCGCGAAAGCCGGTAAAATTTCTTCTGAAATGAAAGAAGTAGCGGAGTCTGAAAAAACTACTCCGGAATCAATAAGAGAAAAAATTTCCGAAGGAAAAGTTGTTATAACAAAAAACATCCAACATGAGATAAAACCCCTCGGAGTAGGAGCAGGTTTACGAACCAAGGTCAATGCCAATATTGGTTCTTCCATGGATGACGCCAGTCTTCAAAAGGAATTGGAAAAGTTGGATGTGGCTGTTAGAGCTGGGGCTGATGCCATAATGGATTTAAGTACTGGCGGAAATATTAACGCGATTAGAAAGGCAATTATAAAAAAATCAAAGGTACCTGTTGGAACCGTTCCTATTTATCAAATTGCCTGTGAGAATATTATAAACAAGCGCTCCCTTATGGAAATGACAGGCGAAGATATGTTTGAAATAATTGAGCAGCACGGTAGGGAAGGGGTAGATTTTATTACCGTCCATTGCGGAGTTATTCAAGAATCAGTAAAGCGTTTGGATGATGAAGGAAGGCTGCTGAATATAGTTAGCCGTGGTGGTTCGATGTTGGCTAAATGGATGAAATATCATAAAGAAGAAAACCCTCTCTATGTCCAATTCGATAGGCTGCTGGAAATAGCAAGGGAATGTGATATGACCCTGAGTTTAGGTGACGGCCTCCGTCCTGGCTGCCTTTCGGATGCAACAGATCGGGCCCAGGTTCAGGAGACGATTATTTTAGGCGAATTGGCACAGAGGGCAAAAAAGGCGGACGTTCAGGTGATGATTGAAGGTCCGGGGCATATGCCGATGGATCAGATTGCCGCGAATATTGTTTTGCAAAAAAGGCTGTGCCACGATGCCCCGTTTTATGTGCTGGGACCACTTGTGACGGATATTGCTCCGGGTTATGACCACATTACATCCGCAATTGGTGGAGCAATCGCGGCTATGGCAGGAGCGGATTTTTTGTGCTATGTAACCCCTTCAGAACACCTCCGACTCCCTGAGCTGAATGATATTAAAGAGGGTGTCATAGCAGCAAAGATTGCCGCACATGCCGCTGATATTGCTATAGGGATTCCCGGCGCGATAAAAAAGGATAATTATATGGCTGAAATGAGAAAAAAGCTTGATTGGGAAAAACAGTTTTCTACGGCACTTGATCCGGAAAAAGCGAAGATGTTGAAAAAATCCAAACAGACATCGGAGGATGACACATGCACGATGTGCGCATCACTTTGTTCCATAAAAATTGGGAATGAGTTGTGAAGATAATTGTTAATGGGAATGAGAAAAACATGGATGAGGGAGCAGACCTCATTGATCTTTTAACACAATCCAAACTCAATAACGACAAACCGGGAGTGGCCGTAGCGATAAATGATGATGTGATTTCAACATCAAAATGGAAAAATATAAAACTGAAACAAAATGACCGTATAGAGATTATCCGAGCCGTTCAGGGAGGATAAAATCATTTTGACAGGATTAACCGGGTGGACAGGATAAATAAAAAGAACCTCAGCGTAGCTTCGCCGCAACCAAAATATATTTGACCACGAAGCGCACGAAGATCACGAATTTGATATTGGATCAATTAGATAAAAAACTTCCTTTCTTATACTTTATTGCCAACCGAAAGCTTTGCCATCCTAAACCTTTTGAAGAAGTAATCTCAGAAGCGTTAGACTCAGGGATTCGTTTTATACAATTACGTGAAAAAGATTTAAACTCACGTGATTTGCAAATCCTTACGGAAAAAATAAAAACCTTGACCAGTAAATACAAAGCGATACTTCTTATCAATGGGAATGTAGATGTAGCGTTAGCTGTGGACGCGGATGGAGTGCATTTACCGGAAGCAAGTATGCCCGTTGCAGAGGTTAGAAAGCGACTTGGGAATAATAAACTAATAGGGAAATCAATCCATCTTCCCCTTTCTTTAAGTGATGGCGACTATAACTGCATCGATTTTGTTACTCTCAGCCCTGTATTTAATCCCGGTGAAAAAGATTATAGCCCTGAAACTATTGGCATAGAGCGTCTGAAGGAAATTGTCCCGGCACTCCCGGTTTCTGTTTATGCCCTTGGTGGAATCAAACCAAACCACATTATCGAATTAAAAAGGGCAGGGGCTTCAGGTATCGCTGTCTCAAGCGGGATTATGAAAGCAGATGATATAAAAAATAAAGTTGAAGAATATTTGAAAGCTTGAAGTTAATCCGCGCAATCGAAGCTCGTCGCAGCAAAGTTGCGAGGAATCTTCAGTGTAGAGTATTATTTTATTTTAAGTTCGTTCGCTAGCTTAGCAGCAAGCTGTGAGGAATGTGCTCGCTAAACACTATCAAGTCGTCGTAGATATTCTTCTGTGGGTGTATTTGCGAAGCTAAAATCCGCCAAATCAGAATTCTATTATAAATTTCCCCTTTTCTAACGGAAAATAACAACCCCTAGGCCCCCTTTAGTAAAGGGGAATTTGGGTCAATGACAAATTATTTTGACTAATGGAATAGTAGAGCTAACCGCTTTGCAATCAAAAGGAATTTATTTATCAGGATTTTACTTTCCCATTGATTTAACGATTTGAATCAATGCATTTTCTACCAAGCCAATATAAAGCATTTTTCATTCTATTATTTTAAGACGTCTGGTATAGAAGTTATGTTAAGAAGTTGTCATCCAGGACTTGATTGGGAATCGATTAATACTTGCTCTCCTTGAATATTCTCAGCAAAATTGATAGCATGAAAATTAATAACACACACATTATGAAAATAAGCCAAAACATTTCTGCAACCGTATAAGCCACCTTAAGAATTTGAACAAAAGCCTAAAGACATTTTCAATATATTTAATATTTTTTTTCTTTGTCGGATGTGATTCGCAGGATGCAAAACTAATCAAAGAAACTCGTTTTTTAATGGGGACTTTATTTGATATCACCGTTTCACACCCTGACGTAGAAGAGGCAAGGAAGGCGACTGATAAAGCGTTTGATGAAATTCAGCGTATCGAATGGCTTACAAGCAATTTTAGTTCAAAAAGCGAAATAACGAAAATTAACCAAAACGCGGGTAAACTGGCTTATCCAGTTAGCGAAGAACTATACATATTATTGCAAAAATCCATTCAGTATTCACAGCTTGCAAACGGGACATTTGACATTACCATTGGTGCGATACAGGACCTTTGGAAATTTGAAAATGAAATAAGAACAGTACCGGCCACGGAAACCATAATTCGCTTGCTTCCATTAGTTGATTTTAGGAATATTTTGTTAGAAGAAAATCATCATGTGAGATTAAAAATAGAGGGAATGAAAATTGATTTTGGAGCTGTTGCTAAAGGTTACGCAGTTGACAGAGGAATAGATGTACTTAAGAAATATAATATAGATAATGCTATCTTAAACGGGGGAGGAGATTTAAAGTCTATCGGTGAAAAGAGTCCAGGGGTTCCTTGGAAAATTGGGGTCAGGCATCCCTGCAAACCATCCGATGTGATTGCTTCTTTAGATGGTAAAAATAATGCTATCGCGACTTCAGGAGATTATCAGAAATATTTTGTTAAAGATGGCATACGGTATCATCATATATTAAATCCGGTAACGGGTATGCAGGCACAAGGGTTGCAGAGTGTAACGATTATAGCGAAAGAGGCAATGTTTGCAGATGCAATGGCAACGGCTGTTTTTGTAATGGGCGCTGAGCAGGGAATGAAATTTGTTAAATCTCAAAGCCAATTAGAAGGGGTAATTATTACAGCTGACGGAAAAAAAATTGTTTCAAGCGGTCTTAAAGGAGAAATAGAGTTTCATGACGATAACTAAAGGTGACAAAATTTTGATCGCAATTGTGCTGGCCGTTAATCTGCTGAGTATTCCTTTTATTTTTGCTGTGCAGAAAGAGGGGGTCGATGTTATTGTTGAGGCGGATAATAAGTTAATAGGAAAATACTCTCTTAAAAAAAACCAACTGATTTCTACTTTAGGTCCCTTAGGGATCACTGATATTGAAATAAAAGACGGGCAGGTCAGGATAGCTCAATCCCCCTGCTTGCACAAAGTATGCATAAAAATGGGATGGATAAAGCACTCAGGGAAAATTGCCGCATGTGTTCCGAATAAAGTCGTAATCCGTGTTTCAGGGGAGAACTTAAACGGCATGGATGCGGTTGTGGGGTGATTAGCTTCAGGCCTTCAGCAATCAGCAAAAAATAGAATATTATTTATTTAGCTGAAATCTGTTAGCTGATTGCTGACCGCTTACGAAGAATAATTTTTATGCAAAAAATATGATCGATACAACTCAAGACACCAGAAAAATAGTATACATTTCCCTCTTAGTTGCCATGAGTGTTGTTCTACATACTTTAGAACAAATGATTCCCCTCCCTTCACCCTGGATAAAATTTGGAATATCAAATATTGCGACTCTTCTGGCATTAGTGTTATTAGGTTTTAAGGAAGCAATAATTGTTACTTTGTTAAGGGTTCTGATCGGTTCAATTCTTTTTGGCACGTTTCTGAGTCCAACTTTTATGCTCAGTCTCATGGGGGGGGTATCCAGCGCTATTGTAATGGGAGTGTTCTATAAATTTTTCCCGCGATATTTCAGTTTAATTGGCATAAGCCTTTTCGGGGCATATGCTCATACTACTGTTGTAATAATACTTGTATATTATTTCATAATTCATCATAAGGAACTTTTCTATCTTTTACCTGTGTTCCTATTTTTTTCTGCTGTTACAGGAATTATTAACGGTATCATTGCCAATAAACTGGTAATGAAAGTTATAGAAGAAAAAGTCTTGGGTTTAAATTTACTGCAAAAAGATTATTATTAAAATATTTTAATAATTGATGATAGCCAAAAAAATGAAATCGTCAAAACGATTTAAACTCTGAAATTTTTTATTTTTGTCATTCATGATCCACCTGATTATTGTAGAAGCAAATGGTCATTGGTTGATGGACAAAAAAAAGCAAGCTATTCCTATTCAGGTGAAATTTATTAAGCCGGAAGTAAAAAAAAATGAGAATTTAAAAAAGATAGAAGAAGAAATTGTTGCTATCTCTAAACCGAAAAAAATGGAAAAACCAACTACTCCGGAAATACTGTCAGAATATAATAGTAAAGCTCATGGTAATAAGAGCATAGTTCAAAAAGGTAAATATAAATCTAGAGAAACTCTCTTGCCACAAAAAAAATCAAAACTCAGGGCCGCTGTCAAAAAGAAAACGATAAAAAAGAAAATAAGGGAGAAGAAAATTCTTATTACAAAAAAAGTGGCTGAAAAATAGGAATTAAAAGAGAAAGAAAAAAATCCTATGGTTCTTAAAGGATTATTTAAACAGGAGGAAGATCTAGAAAAAAATGAGACGAAAAATCAAAATTCTCTGTTTAAAGGGTTTGATCCTGAGAAATTCGCGAAGATGGATACGAGAGATAAAGAAAACGAATCAGATACCGAAACTGTTTCTCTTGATTCACAGGAATTTAAATACGCTTCTTATTTTTCAAGTATAAAAAGACAGATCGAATCAGTCTGGTCTTATCCTGAACAGGCTGCCACAAGAGGCTTGCAACGTCAACTTCTTTTACAGTTTATACTTGACCGGAGCGGTAAACTGGTTGACATTTCTTCGGTTATTTCTTCTGAACACGAAATTTTTGATAATGCCGCGCTTGATGCTGTAAAAACTGCCTCTCCATATAATCCGTTTCCGGAAAAAATACAAGAAAATAAATTAAAGATTATCGCTTCATTTAAAAACAAGCCTTTTTATACCTCCTATAAATAAATCTATACTATTGCTCTGTAAAACTTTCTTTCCAGAGTGGGATACTCCACATGCTGTCCCATTTCAGGAAGATTTTTCATTTGTAACATCGAACATCTAATATTGCGCTCCAAAAAATAATACAGTTTGTCCTCTTAAATAATTATGATCAGATTATTTTCCTAATATAATCCCGAATCTCCGCAAGTGGAGTGCCAGGATGAAAAAATCTTTGCACACCTGTTAACTTGAGTTCAGCAAGGTCTTTTTCAGGGATGATTCCGCCGCCGATTACTTTGATATCCGACCTGCTTTTCTCATTTAACAATTTAATAACACTCGGAAACCATGTTTTGTGTGCTCCTGACAAAATACTTATACCGATAACAGCAGCCCCTTCCTCAATAGCCTGCTCAACAATTTCTTCAGGCGTTTTGCGAAGTCCGGTATAAATTACATCAAAACCGCTATCCTTTAAAAATTTTACAAGAATTATTACTCCCCTGTCATGCCCGTCCTGTCCTACTTTACTGATAAGGATCTTTTTTTTCTTTTTGATATACTTTCCTTTTTTAGGCCAATAGGGTTCCTTATAAGTTCCGTAAACACCTTTCAGGGCGCTGCAAATCTCCCCGACTGTGACATATAATTTAACCGCTTCTATAATAGGCGGCATAATGTTTTCTCTCTTCTCCGCTTTTTTTTTCAAATCTTCTAATGTCTTTTCAACTTTCCTGTTTTCTCTTTCTTTTTTTACTCGGGTAAGTCTTTCAATCTGACGTTTTTCAATGAGAGAATCTATTTTCAGGGTTTCCACAGGGTATTCTTCTTCAGAGATAAAATCATTAAGGCCTACAATTATCCGTTCCTTTTTATCAATTTCCTTCTGATAAGAATAAGCAGCCTCGTGTATTTCTTTTTGAGGGAATCCTTTTTTAATGGCTGCTGTCATGCCGCCCATGCTGTCCAGTTTCTTAAAATATTTATAAGCCTCTCCTTCCATCTGATTCGTGAGTGACTCCACATAATAGGAACCCCCCAGCGGATCAATTGTATTTGCTACCCCGCTTTCATGCGCTATTATCTGCTGGGTTCGTAACGCAATAGTAGCCGCTTTTTCGGTTGGAGTGGCAAAAGTCTCATCCATTGAATCGGTGTGGAGCGATTGCGTACCGCCAAGCACCCCTGCTAATCCCTGAATAGCTACTCTTACAATGTTATTATAAGGCTGCTGAGAAACAAGACTGCATCCCGCTGTCTGGGTATGAAACCGTAAAGCATAAGATTCCGAATTTTTGGGCTTGTATCTCTTTTTTATCTCTTTCGCCCATATCCTTCTTGCCGCCCTAAACTTTGCTATCTCCTCAAAAAAATCATTATGGGAATTGAAAAAAAAAGAAAGTCTTGGGGCGAATTCATCTATTTTAAGACCTGCTTTGACCACTTCCTCCACGTAAGTCAGTCCGTTGTACAAAGTGAAAGCAAGTTCCTGAACAGCAGTGGAACCCGCCTCTCTAATATGGTATCCGCTTATACTGATGGGGTGCCATTTCGGCATATGTTTTGAAGAATAAATAATAGTATCGGTAATAAATTTTAGATGTGGCTCCGGTGGATATATCCACTCTTTTTGGGCGATGAATTCTTTTAAAATATCATTTTGAATTGTGCCTCCAAGATTTTTAAGTTTTACACCCTGCTTCATTGCCGTAACAATATACATGGCGAATAAAACCGCGGCCGGAGCGTTTATAGTCATGGACGTGGTAACTTCCCCTAAAGGAATTCCATCAAAGAGGGTTTCCATATCTTTCAGCGTATCAATGGCAACCCCGCACCACCCTACTTCACCGGCAGATAACGGGTCATCGGAATCGCATCCCATCAAAGTTGGGAGATCAAAGGCGACACTCAAACCCATCTGCCCATGCTTGAGAAGGTATTTAAACCTTTTATTTGTCTCCTCAGCAGAGGCTAAACCCGCGAACTGTCGCATGGTCCACATCTTTCCCCTGTACATGGTAGGGTAAATGCCGCGAGTAAATGGGTATTCTCCCGGTAAACCAATCTCTTTCTGGTAATTGGTTTTTTTTATATCAGAGGGAATATACAGCCTTTTAATTTTCTGGTTGGAAAGGTTTTTAAATTTTTTCTTTTTTTTTCTTTTTTTGTTCATTGGAATTAAGTATTAAACAGGATAAATATGATTATTTTTAAAAAGTCTCGTTCCATTTGCCTTTTAACTCCATATGATAAATCCAGTCCATCCTGTTCATCCTGTCAGAAAGAGGTTTTATTATTTCAACAATTCTCTTGCAATAACAATTCTCTGTATTTCCGATGTCCCTTCGCCTATCTCACAAATTTTTGCGTCCCTAAAGTACCTTTCCACGCTGTATTCTGTTATGTAGCCGTATCCTCCATGTATTTGAACAGCGTTATTAGCGCACATTACAGCGGTTTCCGAAGAAATAAGTTTTGCCATAGAAGCCTCTTTTGTAAATTTTTCTCCTTTTGTTTTCAGGTAAGCTGCTCTTTGTGCCAGAAGCCTTGCAGCGTCTATTTTCGCGGCCATATCGGACAGCTTCCATTGGGTTGCCTGAAACTCTTTTATCAGTTTTCCGAACTGTTTTCTTTCTTTTGCGTATTTCAGACTTGCCTGTAAGGATGCTCTTGCAATCCCTATGGCCAGAGCTGAAATACCGATTCTGCCGGCGTCAAGAATCTCCATGGTCTGGTTAAAACCTTTATTCACTTTACCTATAAGATTTTCTTCAGGGAGTTTGAGATTATCTATAAAGACTTCTACCGTATCACTGCCTCGTAAACCTAATTTGTTGAGCTTTTTTCCTATTTTCAATCCTTCTGTGTCTTTTTCAACAATAAAGGCGGACACTCCTTTTGTGCCTTTTGACTCATCTGTTTTTGCCAGAATAACAAAAGTATTCGCGCGGGAACCATTTGTTGTAAACAGTTTTTGTCCGTTAAGGTTCCAGTTGCTGCCGGATTTCTTTGCTGTGGTTTTCATGGAACCCGCGTCGCTGCCAGAGGAAGGTTCCGTAAGTGCCCAGGCCCCTATTTCTTCCCCTTTTATAAGAGGAGGCAAAAATTTATTTTTCTGTTCCTTATTTCCAAAAAGAAAGATATGGTTTGTGCAAAGGGTATGGGCTAGAATGGTCAGGGCGACCGATGCGTCTGCAGCGGCAATTTCTTCAATAGCAGCAATGAAACTTGAGTAATCGAGTCCTGATCCACCAAACTCTTCAGGGAAAGGTATTCCGAATAACCCCATCTCTGACGTTTTTTGAAGGATATCTTGGGGAATAGCTGCTTTAACATCAATCTCACAGGCAATCGGCTTAATCTCTTTTTCGGCAAACTTTTTTACTGTATCAACAAGGAGCTTTGTTTCTTCTGAATGGTCGAAATCCATAGCAATTTAGTTGTTGGTTTTTAGTTATTAGTTGTTGAATAAAAAATTTCCAGTCAACTTAGATTAAATTAAATTGACACTGATTTCCACCCCCCCCCTTGATAGGGAGGATTTAAGGGGGGGCAAAAACTTTACAGAGCTAAGCTTTGCTAAAAAAACAACGTTTCGCAGATTAGTAGTACGAAGAACATTAATAACACTAAGGTCAAGAAGAATAAATTCTTTTATTCGTGTCCTTCGTGGTTAATAATAAAAAATAACGGTTGAGGCCAAAGGCAGTTTTTTGCTGTACCGTGGTAAAAAACCTATAGCTTCAGAGAAAGCTGTTTTGAATTTCCTTTTTTATCTTTTGTTTTTAATCGGGCGCCGAGGCCGAGCAGTCGAATAGGGAGGTTCCGCCTTTTTATGCCTTCCTCAAGCAGAGCCCAGAAGTTTTTTCCATTGAGTTCAATCAGTCCACGCTCAACCGTAGTCGATTTAAAATCGGAGAACTTCACTTTCACAAAAAGTGTTTTAATATCCTGCTCTTTTATATCTTTTCTTTCAAACCGTTTTAGAAACCTTTTATATAGCATAGGGAGTTGTTCTTTGCATTCTTCGTAGTCCCGGAGGTCATGGGAAAAGGTTTTTTCTATGCTTAAAGATTTCCTCTCTTTTGAGGTAACCACTGGTCGATCATCTTTGCCCCTGCAAATACCGTATAGATGATTTCCAAAACTTCCGAAATGCGAACACAAATCGTTTATCGAGAGCTTCTGCAGGTTTCCGCAAGTTTTTAAACCGATTTTTGCCATCTTTTCCGCCGTTACTTTCCCTACTCCCAATATCCTTTGAACCGGAAGTTTTTTGATAAAATTATCGACTTTATCCGGTGTGATGACGAACTGCCCGTTCGGCTTTTTCCAATCGCTTGCTACCTTGGCAAGAAACTTATTTGGAGCTATCCCTGCTGAAGCGGTAAGTCCGGTTTTATCAAAAATAAGTTTGCGAATCTCCGAGGCGATGAGGGTTGCGCTCCCTTTAAAATGATTCGAACCTGTGACATCAAGATAGGCTTCATCAAGAGAAAGGGGTTCCACCAGGTTTGTAAACTCGTGAAAAACAGCCCGGATTTTTCTTGATTCTTCCACGTATTTTTTCATATTCGGATGGACAATAATAAGGTTTGGGCAGAGCTTTTTGGCTCGTGCTGACGATATAGCGGAGTGGACTCCGAATTTACGGGCTTCGTAATTCGCGGCGGAAATCACACCTCTTGTGGATGGATCACCACCCACTGCCAGGGGGCGGTTATGGAGCGACTTATCATCCCGCATCTCAATGGCAGCATAAAAGCAATCCATATCAATATGGATGATTTTTTTTACCATGCTTTTTTGACGGGTACTTCATATTTATGTCAAAAAAATAACTTTTAGGAGGGAACCATCACATCAAAGTATTCAGTTGAAATCCGCTTTAATGTTTGTGGAAAAAGTTATATTATCTGTTTTTACGTAGATGATTTTCGGTTCGATATTTTTGGCTCTCTGTTCTTCCATGACAGCGTACGAGGCAATGATAATCCGATCTCCGATACCGACCTTCCGGGCGGCGGCTCCATTAACTGAAACGGTGCCGCTTCCGGTAGGGGCTTTTATTGTGTAGGTCACAAACCGGTTGCCATTATCAATGTCATAGATTTGTACCTGCTCGTATTCCAGGATGCCGGTTAATTCCATCAACTTTTCGTCTATCGCAATGCTTCCTTCGTAATTAACGTTAGCGTCAGTCACAATTGCCCTGTGTATTTTTGCTCGAAGCATTATTCTTTGCATTTAGGTCACTCCTTGAGTTTCTATGCTGTGCATAAGATAGGTTTCAATAAATGTATCTATATCTCCGTCCAGGATCGCGTCCACTTTTCCCGATTCTATTTTTGTTCTGGTATCCTTTACCATGCGATAGGGGTGCAGAACGTATGACCTGATCTGGCTTCCCCAAGCAATGTCTTTTTTTTCACTTTCAATAGCGTTTAATTTTTCTTTTTGTTTTTCCTTTTCAACTTCATAAAGCCTGGATTTCAAAACTTTCATAGCCGAGCTTTTGTTTTTATGTTGAGATCGCTCATTCTGACAGCTTACAACAATCCCCGTCGGGATATGAGTAATACGAATGGCGGAATCTGTTTTATTAACATGCTGTCCGCCTGCTCCACTTGCCCGATAGGTATCGACCTTTAAATCTTTTTCGTCGATTTCTATATTAATGTCGTCTTCAATTTCCGGGAAAGTATAAACCGACGCGAAGGAAGTATGGCGTCTTTTATTAGCGTCAAAAGGAGAAATTCGAACTAGCCGGTGCACTCCTCTTTCTGCTTTTAGATATCCGTATACAAAATCACCCTTTATTTCAACTGTAACACTTTTAACACCTGCTTCTTCTCCCGGTTGAAAATCAATAATTGAACTTTTAAAACCTTTTCTTTCACACCACCTTAAATACATCCTCAGCAGCATTTCCGTCCAGTCCTGAGATTCCGTGCCGCCGGCTCCGGAATGTATGGTCAGGAAAGCGTTACCGTCGTCATGCTCCTCTGAAAGCATGGTCTTTATTTCGAACTGGCTTAGGTTATTTGAAATATTTTTTAAGTCGTTTTTTAATTCTTCCAAAGAAGACTTATCGCCTTCGTCCAGCATCTCCAGTAATTCTTTGGTGTCGTTACACTGTTCGCGAATTTTATTCCATGTTTCCGGATAATAAGCAAGGGCTTTTCTTTTTTTTAATACGTCCTGTGCTTTCGAGCTGTCATTCCAGAAACTCGGTGAAGCCATTTCATGTTCAAGTTTTTCTATTTCTTTATTTTTTGTTTCCAAGTCAAAGAAACCCCCGGAGTTTTTCGAGTTTTTTAACGGCCATCTCTAACTCTCTCTTAATTTCTTCTTCATTTTTCATCTGTTACTCCTGCAAGGAAATAATAAAATTTAAATTATATTATATAATTTATCGACTTTATAGTAAACCTATTAAAAGCCATTATTTTTTTACATACTCCGCAATGAAGTATATAATGCTTGATTATTTTTGTTTAACCCATGTTATACGTAAATATTTTGTTTGTTTTAAGCTGGTAAAAACATTCATGCAAAAGAGACCTTTCGGCAAGCTCAGGGTGACAGGTGGTGTCCTCATGGTGATATTACAATGTGTCATGCTGAGCCTGCCGAAGCATTATCATATAGTACACGTATAACTTGGGTTAAAGTTAAACTCTACCGGGTTCTTATGAGTAAAACAAAAATTGTCCTCCTGTTTATCGGTCTTTTCATACTATATTTTTTAGTAAAGAAAATCGGTTTGACGGCAATAACAAATCAAATAATATCAATGGGCTGGGCGTTTCTGTTTTTAATGTTTTTCCCCATTTTCATCCAGTATGTTCTCTTTGCCCTGGCATGGCAGTATTCTCTCAATGGCAGGATTCCAGGTTTTATGAAAATATTTTTTGCCAACATCGCGGGGGATTCTGTGAGTTATATTTTGCCGGGAACGGTGATAGCAGGTGAACCTTTAAAGGCATTTTTTTTAAGACACCATGCCGGTATGTATTCTTCCACTGCTTCCGTAATCATTTCAAAAACAACACGAGCCATAAGCATGGTCGTGTTTGTGGTTATCAGCCTGATTGTTTTCCTTTATTTCTATCAGATGCCCGTGGTTGTAGAAACCTCGCTTGGAGTTGCTTTAGCTTTGCTTTCTACCGGAATTTTAATTTTTCTTTATCTCCAGAAAAAAGGGATATTTGCCAACCTTATTTCATGGGCAGATTTTATTAAACTCCCCGAGTGGGTTAACAAAAAGAAAACAAATTTTATACGGGAAAAAGGGAACCATCTTCTTAAATTAGACGAGCACTTAATTAATTTTTACAAAACAGAGTCCAGTCGTTTTTATTTTTCTGTGACTGTGAGCATCATCGGCTGGCTAATTGGCGCGATTGAAATCTACTTTTTCTTAAAGTTTCTCGGAATGCCGGTCAGCCTGATGACAGCCCTGGCCATTGAAGCTTTATCACTGGTGATCAATACATGTTTTCTCTTTATGCCTGCGGGGGTAGGAACTCAGGAAGCGGGAAAGGTTTTTATTTTCAAAATGCTGGGGATGCTGGCGGAAACCGGTCTTACCATAGGACTTTTAAGGCGTATGAGGGAGCTTGTCTGGACATTTATGGGACTGGGAGTTTGCGCATTTTATAAAACCACAGAACCGGTTAAACAACAGATAACGTAAATCTTCATTAAACCATCGAAAATAATCTCTTCGCAGAGACTCCGCTGGATTTATAAAGAATGAACAAAATACTTGTTATTCTTCTTTCAGATCCTGTTTCCGTTGAATACCTCTATTTTAGCCTAATCGCTGGACGTACATTTATTGAGCGATTATGCTGGATTTCAAAAAAAGCGGGATATAAGGACGCAATAGTTTTATATGATAGTAATTCTGATGGTCTAAAGAAATTATTAATTAACGCACCGGGTCAGGTCTTCCCATCCTTAGAAAAAGCCTCAGCCGGTTCTGAGTCAACTTTTGTTTTTCTCAAACCGGATATTTTTCCAACAAATGACTTTTTAAAAAACCTACTTCTACCGGATAAAAAAGACACTTTGTATTTGACGGGAGAGAACTCACCTGTAATAGTCATCAGCGCATCGGATATCTCCCGGTTGTCACAAATGTTAAGTTCCAAGTCAAATATTGATTCGTTGCAGGAAACACTAAGTAAAAAATATCCTTTTGTTACGTTTGATTTGGATAATAGAAAATTTCATACGATAAAGGATCATGGAGATATTTCCCATGTAGAAAAGAGCTTGTACCGAGACCTGATAAAGGAAACAGATGGCTTGATGGCTCGACATTTCAACCGAAAAATTTCATTAGCAATAACGGGCCAACTGATAAATACTTCTATAACTCCAAACCAGATGAGCCTGGTTAGCATTGGGATAGGTTTAATAGGGGCGCTCCTTCTTTCTTTTCCAATAATCTCACTACAGGTTTTTGGCGCGTTACTTTTTCTTTTTCATTCAATTACGGATGGATGCGACGGCGAACTTGCCCGTTTGAAATATATGGAGACTCGCTGGGGAGGATTGTTGGACTATTGGGGTGATAACATAGTTCATACCGCTGTCTTTTTGGGTATTGGTATTGCGTGGGAAAAGGCAACTGGCTCAATGATTGCGTTATGGTGCAGCGGTTTTGCCATAGCCGGGTCGGTTTTGACTGCCGGTCTGGTATATGTCATGACAATGAGGTCAGGGAAAGATGATGGGCCAGTCTATACTTCCACAAGCTGGAAACAAAAAAAAGACAGGTGGGTTAATATAGCGGATTTTTTGTCCCGGCGTGATTTTATTTATCTTGTCGTGATTCTCGCAATATTTGGGAAACTCCACTGGTTTCTTATCCTCGCCGCAATCGGAGCGCCTGCATTCTTTCTATTTACCCTTTGGAACAATTTCAGCAAGATTCCTATTAAGAATATTCCAAGGGATCCTTGAGGCCGGCATCAAGAAAGCCTTTTAACCTGAGGAGGCAGGAATCACATCTCCCGCAAGGTTTTCCGGATGAGATGGGATCATAACAGGAATGGGTTAAGCTAAAATCCATACCAAGAGATACTCCTTTTTTTATAATTTCAGCCTTGCTCATATTGATTAAAGGGGTGTGAATTTTAATTTTTGATTTTCTTTCCACTCCTGCTTTCGTAGCGATGGAAGCCATCTGTTGAAAAGCTTCTATATATTCAGGACGGCAATCAGGGTAACCGCTGTAATCAATAGCGTTGACTCCGATAAAAATATCTTCAGCCTCAATGATTTCCGCCCATCCTAATGAAAGAGATAAAAAAATAGTATTTCTTGCTGGTACATAAGTTGAGGGAATGCCATGAGAGATATCTTTTTCATTTCGATCTTTTGGTACGGGGATGGAATCGGTAAGAGCAGAACCGCCAAACTTTCTTAGATCAATATTCACTACCAGATGTTTTTCCGATTTGAATAATCCTGCTATTTTTGCGGCTTTTTCAAGCTCGAAGGAATGTCTTTGACCGTAATTAAAAGAGATCGCGTAGGTGTTATACCCCTCATTTTTTGCTATGGCCAGAGTGGTGGCTGAATCAATGCCTCCGCTGAGTAATACAACCGCTTTCAATCCCACTTATTTTTTTCTTTATGTTTTTCAATTTCTTTATGAAGTATTCTCAAATGTTTTCTATAATCCTGCGTCATCATCGTATACATTGCCCGACAGCTATCATCATTGGCGTCTTCGAGTCCCTTTTTGCATAGAGAAACGGCTTCGTCAAGATATTCAATTGCTTTTCGGATGTTGTTATTAAATTCCTTGCTCATATTGAGGCGTAATATATCATAGTGTTGCCTTTGGTTGCAACCATAATTAGGTAAGGAAAACCGAATTGGACGGTTTCCGAATGAAAGCCGCCCGAAGGGTTGAGGCCATGGATGGCCGATAAGCAAAAATGATTTGCCACAAAGTCACAAAGAGAATAATGATAAGAAGATAGTAGTATTCAAACAGGTAATGTATCATAGTTTTATACTATTACTCTGCAAAAGTTTATTCTTTTTAATTTATTTATTTGCTCACCAGAGCGGAAGCTCCATTCGGCTGCGGAGCCTCTCCGCTTTGGGGACCCTTTAGATGAAATCGTTTCTGTTCCCTCAATAAAAACATTAAATGCAGAGAAAAATTTGGAGTGAAATGCGCTTCAGGGTGAATTTGTTTTTTGTTTTAGAATCTCATAAAACAAAATAGCAGCTGCGCAGGAGACATTTAAGGAGTTTATATGGCCTGACTGGGGAATAGAAATAACCTCATCACAGTTTTTTTCTATTAGAGGGCGAAATCCTTTTCTTTCCCCGCCTAATACCAGGGCGATTGGCCTTTTAAAATCACAGGTAAAGCAGGATTTTTTTGAATCCTGTTTTGCGCCGATTATCCAGAACCCTTTTTTTTTTAAAATAAGGATGGTGTTCAGAGTATTGGACACCCTGCTAATAAGCATATATTCCACAGCCCCGGCAGAACTTTTTGAGACTGCCGGTGTCAAATCCGCAGCCCGATTTTTAGGAATGATCACTCCTCTAATGCCAAGGACTTCAGCAGACCGGGTAATAGAACCGAGGTTTCTTGGGTCTTCAAGGTGATCGAGCACAACCAGGACAGGATTGGGCTCTTTCTCAAACGCGGCCTCAATCATCTCTTCAACAGAGACCAGTTCTTTATTTGAAACAATCCCTGCTATTCCCTGGTGTTTATCCCCAGGACAAATCTGTTGGAATGTTTTTAAATCGACAGATTTAAATTTAATTCCATGAGCTTTTGCCAGCTGAATTATTTTATCAATCTCTTTATTTTTTCTTCTGTTTGAGATGAAAATTTTTAAAATGCGGCGCTGCCGGGATTTTAGCGCTTCTAATATTGGATTGATCCCGTAAATAATATTTGATGAAGTTTTTTTCACTTATAATCTCAAAGACCAAGTTTCGGACATAGGAGAAGCGGCTTAAGAACAGGCGCCTGCACCCTGCCACCTGCGTCATAATTTAATTTTCCATATGGTTTTTTCAGCTTTGTCTTCCAAGACAACCCCTTTTTTATTTAGCCCTTCTCTTATTTCGTCGGCTTTTTGCCATTCTTTGTTTTTTCTTGCTTCTGTTCTGGCGTTTATCATTTCTTCAATCTGATTTTTATTTAATCCAAGTTCAGTTATTCTTTTTTCTTTGAAATTTTCTAAGAATCCGGATGGTTTATCTAAAAATAATCCAAGAACTTTCCCTATTCTTAAGATTGCTTTTTTCCCCTCGCCAAGCTTTTTCTTCAAACCATCTGCATCGTTGCATTTTTTTGTTTTCAATTGGTCTTTAATAGAATTAAGTTGTCTTAAAAATTCGTTTAAATGGCCTAAAGCTAATGCCGTATTAAAATCATCATCCATAGCAGACTTGAATTTCTCCATGATGTCGCTATCCGGTTCAAATGTGTTGTCAGGTACCAGTCCATTCATTAAATCCAGAAATTCATAAAAACGATGGAGTACAATGCCTGCTTCATTCAGGTTTTTATTCGAGAAATCGATGGGACTCCTGTAATGATTGGAAAGTAAAAAGAGTCTGATTGCTTCAGGCGGATATTTTTTCATGACCTCCCGGATTGTAAAAAAATTTCCAAGGGACTTGGACATCTTTTCCTTGTTTATATCCACAAATCCGTTGTGTATCCAATAATTAATCGGTTTTTTTCCAGTTGCACCCTGGGATTGGGCGATTTCATTTTCATGATGCGGGAAAATCAGGTCCTTTCCTCCACCATGAATATCAAAGATTTCACCAAGATACTTTTGTGACATGGCGGAACATTCTATATGCCAGCCGGGGCGTCCCATACCCCATGGACTTTCCCACGCAGGTTCACCGGGCTTACTATCTTTCCATAAAGCAAAGTCAAGAGGGTTATTTTTTTTTTCATCAATTTCTACTCTCACCCCTGATTGAAGCTCGTCAATTTTTTTGCCTGAAAGTTTTCCATAATCCTGGAAACTTTCAACGGAATACATAACATCCCCACTCGCCTGATAAGCATGTCCTTTATCTATTAAGCGCTTAATCATATCAATCATTTCAGGGATATGTTCCGTAGCTTTCGGTTCATGGGTGGGAGTCTTAATCCCTATGCTATTCATATCCTCATAAAAAGTTTTAATATATCTTTTGGAAATTTCATCACAGCTTGTTTTTTCTTTGTTTGCCCTATTTATAATTTTATCGTCCACATCCGTAAAATTACGAACATAAATAACTTTGTAACCGACAAACTGCAGGTAGCGGTAAATAACGTCAAAAACTATACAGGCCCTGGCGTGCCCGATGTGGCAGAGGTCGTACACGGTGACGCCACATACATACATTGTTACACGGTCTTTTTCCAGTGGAGTAAAAAGCTCCTTTTGCCTGCTGATGGAATTGTAAATTTTTAAGCTCATGTTTAAATTTCTAAAAGGTATCAAGGATCGGTTTGCAGGGTTCAGTTCTATTAATTTCCATTAACCATTAACTAATAACTATTTCTTTTTCCCGCGCGGCTCTGCAAAGCGCCACCGCGGATGTTTTTTTTTGATGTAATTTAAAAGTTCATCATAGTTATTAAAATATTCAGAAAAATCATAGTCACCGGTATCTTCACATGAATCAGTGTCGTGATTGCGACAGACGGAAAATCTTTTGTCATAAATTTTGCAGCGGTTGTCTTTTTTTAGAAATTTGCAGCGGGAGGCAAAATTAATGTGCCATATCTTTCGGTCAACATAAAAAGAAATATTTTTATGGGCAATTAACCACAAATTATATTCATGGTCTTTCCGGGTTTCCGGAGTGTCTATTTCCATAGAAGTATATAAACAACATTTTGCGGGTTTGCAGCTATCACATTTTGAAGACATAATAATAACCTTTCATATTATTAGATGTTAGATGGGACAATATATTAATGCTTCAGGTATAATTTTTCAATTATTTAATTATAAACCCAAAAAATTATGCTGTAGTTGATTTCTCCCTGTAATGAAGCATACTTTTCGTGATAGTTGGTAAAAAGGGAAAAAGCAAACTAAGTTTGTATTGTATTTTCTTTTAATGCACAACGTACAATTTATATAAGCAGAATCCCTCGCTGGTGAAGGGCTTCTTTATTGTTTTAGCTATAATTTTTTTATGGTATTTGATCCAAAAAAGTTCTGGTAACAAGCTTTTCTGTTGTTAATATTAAAAAAAAGCCATATGCGGGTGTAGTATCTGGTAAATATGAAGAAGATGGATATTTTGTCGATTGACCTGACTGGATCAAATAGTGCTTGGGTCAATGCTGGACAGCATATGCACGGTACAATGTATTTCAGATGAGGGACTGGCTTATAAATTTATATGCAGGCTACTGAGCAACAAAGTGCCACATATTGGTTTTTCATATGCTTCAGGAGAGTTGCATGGAGTTAATGTAAGGAAGCATCCAAGAATATCTGTTTTGTTCTGGGCACCCATTCTGGAACCTGTTAAAGAGGATGGAAAGGCGATATTAAAGCTGGTTGGAGAAGTCAGTATTGTGGATATGAGTGAGGGCGGATGCAGGATTATGACAAATAATAAGTAGAAGGTTAATGATACGATTTATCTTTCATTCGAATATCAAGAGGGAAAAGAACCCTTTAGTTTTGAAGGAAAATCAGACAGGTTAGACCTGCGCCTCATGGTTTAACCTATTACGGTGTGTAATATGATGACCATAAGCCCGTCTTTTTAAAATCAGTTCAAACCATCATTGAAAATCCGCAACTTTGAGCTATGTATAAATTCTGGTTGTTCTATTCCCTATGCCGCAAAGGATCTCATATGGGATAGTATTGGTTTTTTCGGACAGGTCTTTGGCCTGAATCTCTTTCCTACCCTGCTTACCGATCAAAACTACTTCGTCACCAATTGAAACATCGGAAATCCCGGTTACGTCTATCATAGTTAAATCCATGCAGACGCGGCCAACTTGTGGTGCTGATTTTCCATTAACCAATACGCTGATTTTATTGGAAAGAAGTCTGTCATACCCGTCGGCATATCCGACCGGTATGGTTGCGATAACGCTGTCCCTTTTTGTTATAAAGGTTCCTCCATAACTTATGGGTTTTCCTTTTTGAATATGGGATACTTGAATAATCCGGGTTTTCCAACTCAATACCGGTTCGGTATCCAGATCATTTCGTTTGTCGTCAAAAGGAGAAATTCCGTAAAGGAGGATGCCGGGCCTTACCATATCAAAGTGTGATTCAGGGAAATCAATAATTCCGGCGCTGTTGGCGCAGTGAATGATCGGAAAAGAAATCCCGGTTGCCTTTAAGTCTTCAACAAGCGCATTCAAGGTTTTTATTTGCATGTTTGTGAATGCCTTTTTGTTTTTGTTAAAGGCCGATGCCAGGTGAGTCATTAACCCTTCAAAAACAAAAAATTCCGTGCCATTGTATTGACTTATAAAAGAAAAGGTTTCTTTCGGATTAAACCCTAGTCGCCCCATGCCGGTATCTACTTTTAAATGAACTTTTATCTTTTTTTTCTTTCTTTTAGCGGCTGCATGGAGAGCAGCGGCAACCTCTTTTGAATAAATAACTGTTGAAAAATCGTAATTAAGGAATATTTTTATTTGATCTTTTGTGATGCCACTCAGGATCAAGACAGGCAGTTTAATTCCAGCGTTTCTTAGTCCGACGGCTTCAGGAAGATTTGCCGCACCTAACATTTCTACTCCATCTGCTTCTGCCTGGCGGGCAATCATTGCAGAACCATGGCCATAGGCATTAGCCTTTAATACCGCCATTATTTTAGTAGATGGTTTTAATCGGTTTTTTAAAAAACGGAGATTATGTGAAAAGGCTTTTAGATTAATTTCTGCGTAGCTGCCCACTAAATTTCTTCGTCACCCATGCCAGCATAGTTTTCGAAACAAGGATATTCTTTAATAAATGCAGCTTTGAATTCTCCAGTCGGACCGTTTCTTTGTTTCCCTATAATAATTTCTGCTATTCCCGCATTTTCTGTATCGTGTTTATAAACCTCTTCACGAAATAGAAAAACGACTACATCCGCGTCCTGTTCTATAGAACCAGATTCCCTTAGATCGGAAAGTTGAGGTGTTTTGCGGTCTCTACTTTCCACTGCGCGGCTCAATTGAGAAAGGGCAACAACAGGGACATTCAGTTCTTTGGCTAATTCTTTAAGCGATCGGGTAATTTCAGAAACTTCCAACTGTCTGCTTTCAATTCTTCCCATACCCCGCATCAATTGTAGGTAGTCAATTATTATAAGACCGAGGTTATTATTCTGTTCTGCCTGTAGTCTTCTTGCCCTTGCCCGGATATCCAGGGCGGTTAAACCGGGGGAATCATCAATAAAAATAGGGGCGTCACTTAGTGTTCCCGCTGCCCTACTTAGAGGTGGCCAATCAGATTGGGCAAGAAATCCTGTTCTTACTTTATTTGAGCTTACCCTCCCCTCAGCGCACAGCATCTTGATCCCTAACTGTTCTTTAGACATTTCAAGACTGAAAATTGCAACGGGAATTTTCTCTTTCACGCCTACATGGCGGGCAATATCCATGGCAAACGTCGTTTTACCCATACTGGGGCGGCCTGCGATGATAATCAAGTCAGATCGCTGAAGCCCAGCAGTCATCTCATTAAATTTCTTAAAACCAGTCGGAACTCCGGTGACAAGTGTTTTTCTATCAAAAAGTTTTTCAATCGAATCAAAACTATTTTTTATAACAGTATTGATATCATAAAAACTCTTTTTTATTTTTTTTCCTGCGATTTCGAAAATGGATTTTTCACTTTCATCAAGAAGGTCATTGACTTCCCTCTGGTCCTCATAACTTTTCGTAACAATATCAGTGGCTGTGCTGATTAGATCTCGTAGAATTTTTTTCTCTCTGATGATTTTACAATGATAGGCAACGGCTGCGGATGTCGAAATGGCTTCTTCCAGCTGACTGAGATATTCAACCCCGCCCACTGTCTCAAGCTCATTATTTTTTCTCAGTCTTTCTGAAAGTGTGAGAAGGTCAATGGGTTCACTCATTTCAAAAAGCTCCACCATTGCCTTAAATATTTTATGATGAGGACTCCGGTAAAAATCATCAGCCTCAATTACTTCCAGTGCCTTAGGAAGGGCGTCGTTACTTTTAAAAATAGCGCCTAGGACAGATTGCTCGGCTTCTAGGTTGTGCGGAGGAAGTTTGTGGAGGGACATATCGTCAATTGTTTTATTGTTCGTACTTACTTTATTTTCTAAAATGACGCCTTGGGGCATTTGTTTTGCTCTTGCGAATGTACGTTAACCTTTGTTAATACTTTTATAGCTCTCAAAATGAAAAAGATGAACTCAAATGAAAAAAAGTATGATAGTGAATAGAGAAATATAAATTAAATCTACATTTGTTGGCAAGTAAAAAATGATAGACTATATGAAATTATTCTTCTTTATCGACTTTAATACTTAAAGTGCAGGGAACATCCGGATGAATTTTAATGGAAACCGTAAAAGAGCCCAAATTTTTTATAGGGTCATTAAGTAATATTTTCTTTTTATCGATATTGAATCCCTTTGCATTCAAAAATTCAGCAATATCATGGGAAGTTACAGATCCAAAAATCTTGTCGCTTTCCCCGGCTTTTCTTTGAAAGCAAATTTCTTCCGCCAATAATTGATTAACAATGGATTCTGCCTCTGTTTTGTCTTTTTCAAGCCTAGCCAGGATTATCTTTTTCTTTTGGTCAATAACCGATTTATTGTAGCCCGTAGCCTGAAGAGCCAGCCCTTTGGGAATCAAGTAGTTTCTTCCATAGCCATCGGCTACTTCAACCTCATCGCCGTAAGAACCTAAATTTCTTACATCATTTTTTAAAATTACCTTCATATTTCCTCCTGTTAAATTATATTGTGTTGTTACCGGAACATTTTAGTTTTCTGAAATCCGCCCATGAATCAAAAACTCCTATTAAAATTACAAGAAGTAGTAATAAAGGTTGGATAAATATAAGGCCATAAATGATAATCTTTAAGAATAAAGGAAAAGTCTTTTTCCTCATATAAAGTATAACAACAGCGATTCCCTGGTAAAAATAGATCATAAGAGAAATAATCAAGAAGTTCAGTCCAATAATATTTAGGCTCTTCGCGGGAATGAGAAGCATTACTCCTGAAAAGATAAAGAGCCATATCATGTATTCATTAGCAGACCACTTTTCAAGATCGGAGCTTTCGAAGTAGCTACTATTTCCAATATATTTATTCCAGACCATTTTTACCAGCACATAATTTAGAAGAACTCCAACAGTGGAGCTCACTATCATCCAGGCAGGAATGGAGCTTATAAAGGCCGATGCCAATTTTTCTGAATATAGCTTGATGTTATCAATTTCGCTGTCGGAGATTCCAATTTGGCGGTACGCATTTATAGAAGAGGCCATACTTTGCTTTATTTGCTCGGTCATAAAGGAACTCAGGTTTATGTCTTTAACCAGAAGAAATACATAAATTAACACTCCCCCCAGCAGAAAAGAAGCCCCTACACTATACAACACTATTTTATCAATAGAATAATTTCTACGAATTGATTCTGCCATTATTACGGCGATAAGCCCGTATTCAGCAAAAAAGACAAGGCTAATCTGCACATTTATAAAAAGGAATAATATAATTGCCACAATTATCGAACTTATAAATCCTGTTCTTTGGCCTCGATAGAGATGTGCCAAAATAATAGGAACAGGGCAGAAAATGCTGAATAGAATTCCCAGAGGAGGCAGGAAAATAGCTGCTGAAAAAAGAACCATTGATAAAATTGCCGGAAATGCAACCTCTCGAATATTTATACTGCTAGTGGTATTCATAAATGCAAGTTTGATAATAGTCAATAAAGCTTTTATACTATTATTCTGTAGAAGCTTTTTTTTTGAGAAAGCTTTTTTTTGTTCTTCAGAGCGGAAGCCCTATTTGATTTTGGCCATCCTTGGCCTCAATTTTCGAGCGGCTTTCCTTCGGAAACCGTCCAATTAGGTTTTCCTTACCGAATTGGATGGTTGCGGCGCCTCGCTGCTTTATGGGTTAAGGATCATGGGGCCTAGATCAAGAAAAAGCAACATTTGACCCACGACCCTTGTCCCCTGACCCAAATCCATAAATTTTCTTATGGCAATTAATTCGTTTTGGTTGTTGCAGGAACCTTCTACCGCTTATGCGGTAAACGGCACCAGTGCAATATTACGCGCTCTATTAACAGCTGTGGTTACCATTCGTTGGTGTTTAGCGCAATTGCCAGAAATGCGTCTTGGGATAATCTTGCCTCTTTCTGAAATCGTGGTGCGAAGAATTTTTACATCTTTATAATCTATCCAATCCATTTTATCATTACAAAACCGGCATACCTTGGCAACCATGTAAGTTTTTGATGATGGTCTTCTTCTTTTCTTATATTTCATTAACCCCCCGTAAATAGAGCATGATTAAAACGGAACATCTCCTTCAGTTTCCGGTTTTTCAATGGTAGAGTCACTTTTGGTTTCAAAAGCGCCGTTATTTTTAGGTACTTTGGATAAAAACTGGACGCTGGTAGCTACTACTTCATGTTTACTTCTTTTTTGTCCTTGTTCTGTTTCCCATGAACGAAAATTAAGCCGTCCTTCAACATAGGCTGAACTGCCTTTATTCAAATATTCAGAACAAAGCTCAGCCAGTTTCCCCCAAACCGTAATATCTATAAAACATACTTCCTCTTTCCATTCATCGTTCTGCTTATACCTTCGGTTTGCGGCAAAACCAAAACCGGCAACTGCAGACCCGTTAGCCGTAAATCTCAGTTCAGGATCTCGTGTTAAATTTCCTAATAAAAAAACCTTGTTAATCTCTGGTCTAACTCCTGCCATGGTTCAGTCTCCTATAGTAGCTTCTTTTTATTTTTTGCTGTTATTTGTATTCTCTAATTCGTGATTGTTATCAGAATTACTGTTAGCTTTTGAAACAGCAGTGGTTCTATCGGTACTATTCTCCGGTAAAGGAACAGAATCAGTTTGTCTTTTGAAATCGGTAACTTTGATAGTTAGAAACTTAATAATATGCTCTGATAATCGGTAGAATTTTTCAAGGGGATTAATAAGTTTTACCGGAGCCTCGAGTCTGACTAAGACATAGTAACCCTGCGTATGTTTTTTGACGGGATAGGCTAATCGTTTTTTTTCCCAGCGCTCGGTCTCAAGAACTTTTCCACTATTTTTTGTGATCAGTTCTTCAACCTTTTTTATAGTTTCATCTTTGTCAGTATCAGGCAGGTCTGGTGCGAGTATAAATATAGATTCGTATTTCAGGTTATTTCACCTCCTCTCGGTCAAAGGCCCTAATTAAAAAATTAGAGCGAGGGTTTCATTTAAGCGAAAAAGAATATTTGTCGCTATTTTCACATAGCCAAAGAAATAAATCAAGGAAGATTTCAGGAAACTTAAATTCGTTTTACTCTGCAATGGAAATAATGGTTTTAGTAAATTGGAAGAATAAGCTCTTGTTTATATATTATTTTCATTATTTCCGGGAGGAAGAGCCGGGAGGAGTTTGAATAAAAACCTTAATCTCAATATGTTGTAGAAGTTTAGGTAGATTCAAGAAATTCTTTTACTGTCTTTATTACGTAAGTAATTTCTTTTTCTTTTAATTCCGGGAACATTGGTAAAGATAAAGTCTTTTGCGAAATTTCACTGCTTACCGGAAAATCTTCTGCCGAAAACCCTAAATACTCGAAAGATTTCTGCAGATGGATTGGAATGGGATAATGAATGGCAGAAGATATGCCGCGGTTATTTAAAAATTTCCGGCACCCTTCCCGGTTGTTTATCAAAATTGTATAGAGATGATATACGTGTTTGTTGTAATGCTCTGTATAAGGAGTTACAACGTTGCAGTTGGAGAGAAGCTTATTATACCGCTGTTCTGCATGTTCGATTCTCATGTTGTTCCATTGATCAATATACTTCAACTTCACTCTTACTATAGCGGCTTGAAGGGTGTCAAGCCGGCTGTTAAAGCCAATCAAATCGTGGAAGTATTTTTCTTTACTCCCATGAACTCTTAATATTTTAACCTTATCAGCTATTTTTTCGTCGTTGGTAAAAACCATTCCCCCATCACCGTAAGCGCCAAGATTTTTTGACGGGAAAAAACTTGTACAACCCGCGTCTCCGAAAGTTCCCAGTTTTTTATTTTTATATTCTCCCCCAAAAGCCTGAGCAACATCTTCAACTACTTTTAACTGGAATTTTTTGGCAATTTCTAAAATTGGTTCCATCTCAGCTGCCTGCCCGTACATATGAATGGGAATAATTGCTTTAGTCTTTTTTGAAATTTTCTCCTCAACTTTTACCGGATTAATATTAAATGTTTTGGGATCGATATCAACAAAAACCGGAACAGCTCCGCAGTATGTGATAGCCTCACATGTGGCAATAAAAGTAAATGGGGTGGTAATGACTTCATCTCCGGAACAGATTCCGCAGGCCAAAAGAGCAAGGTGGAGGGCGTCAGTTCCAGAGGCCACTCCAATAGCATAATTAACATTCAAATACTGCGCCGCTTCTTTTTCAAGAGCAGTTACATCAGGCCCTAAAATGAATTGCCCGCTATCCAGAACCCCGTGGACTGCAGCGTCAATTTCATTTTTAATGTTTTGATACTGGAGATTAAGATCTACCAATTTTATGTTCATAATACTTACAGGTTTTTATGCAGAAGTTCTTCGGATATCTTTTTGCCGATAGACCCTATTCCTTTAAGAGTAAATAAAAAGAAAAACTTATTTTCTCTTTGTTTGTCTCCGTTAATATGATTGTTTCGGTTTATAAAATCAAAAGAGATGTCCCAACATTGCGCGGAATATTTTAAACTAAAATCATTTTCTATGAATTCGTTATTTAATTCGTCATAGCGGGCGCTGTATTTAGCCCTCCATCCTTTTT